>CAVOBC010000307.1:0-5839 GCA_963693635.1 Gammaproteobacteria bacterium
TTAGGTGCGAGTCATGTGGCGGGGGTCGATACGGACCCCCAGGCGCTTCGTGCGAGCGAAGACAATTGCGCGGTCAACGGCACGACGATGGACCTGGTGCATCCGCATGGCGTGCGCAAACAAGCAGACTTCGACGTGGTGGTTGCCAATATCCTGGCGGAACCGCTCGTGGAACTCGCCGGGCGACTATCAGGCTTGCTGGTGCGCGGCGGCCTTATCGCGCTTTCGGGGGTCATGACCGCACAGCGGCAACGTGTCCTGGATGCGTACTCGGCTCACCTGGATGGCATCGAGGTCCAAGAGGATGATGGCTGGCTGCTGCTCGCGGGGCGCAAGTCGTGATCACCCAGTGCCCGGGTTGCAGCACGAGTTTCCGGGTGACCCCGGAGCAGTTAAACGTTGCCAGCGGCATGGTGCGCTGTGGTGCCTGCCTCGACGTTTTTTCTGCCGACCGGAACATGGTCGACTATACCGTTGAGGATTTGCCGGCCCCGGCTGCTTCAGCCGGATCGATGCCCACACACGATCCTGATGAGGGGCCGATTGACGAGGCACGGGCACCGGAAGGTGCAGCGGAGGATCAGGCCGAGACACGGCCAGAGACACAAGTGGAGATTGGCCCTGACAGGATAGAAGGGGCCGAGGCGCGGCAGGCAGAAAGCCTCGATGCGGCTGACGCCGTCGACAGTCCTTCCGTCGACACGGGAGAAAATCACCTGCCCAGCTTTTATCTGCCCAGCTTTTATCTGCCCAACTTTGAACCGCCGAACGTCCGTACGTCGACAGACGCTGGTACCGGGGGCGGATCGCAGGAGGAGAACGCCGGGGAGCCAGCGCCAGTTGATGGCCGCCGGCACGGCAGCGTCGAGTCCGGCCCGGGCATGGTCTCATCCCCGCGAGATGAGCGGGACGAGGAGGCGTCTGGGCCGGTCTGGTCGGTCAGCATGACATCGAGTGCACCGGATCCGCAGGGCCCCCACGACGAGCAGGAACGTTCAGAGGAACCCCGTGTCCCGGCGATAGAGGCCGAAGAGTCCGGGGAATCGGGTCGGGATCAACCGATCGTTTCCGCGTGTGAAGACGTCCCGGGCGCTGCTGTGGAAGCTGAACTGGACGACCCAGCGGGCATCCTGCCGGATGCCAGTGTCGAGAATGTGGAAGCTTTGTCCCGGAATGGCGAGTCCCGGAATGTTGAGTTCCGGAATCTTGCGTCCCGCGACAGTGAGATTGGCGCTGAGTACAGTCTGATTGAAGAGAGCTGGCCGGGGCTTGAACGATCACCGGTACCGGTGATCGGCACGAGTGCTCAGGACCTGCAGGAGCGAAATGGCGCACACGACGACGGCACGCAAGTCGAGGACAACGAAAACGAACCGCGGTTGGCAGGGGCGTCAGAAGAAGACGAGCAGGGCGAGCCCGCGCGAGAGCCAGGCGAACAGCCAGAAGGAGACGCGGACGAATCGACGGTTTGGGGACGGCTGCCTTTGGACCCTGAGTCGGCTCCGCCGGGTGCGCAGCTATCCGGCTTTGAGGTGGTGGATGACACCAGCGCGGCCAGCGAACCGCCTTCAGATGGGCCTCAGCAGTCGATCACGCCGCCGCCCGTGACCAGCTTCGATGCGTCGACCGACACTGAGGCCGATGAGTGGGACACTGACGACGCCGCGGTCAATGCTGATGTGTGGGCGACCAGAGAGGCCACGGACGAGGAGGACCTTGCGGGGGAAAGCGCTGTTGAGGCGGGGATTACAGAGGGAGAGGGCACGGCCGAAGCCGGGGCATTGTATACCGGGATCGATCTGGAAGAGGACGCTGAGCCGCAAGTCGTAGAAGCGGATGAGCGCCGGGGAGCGGATATTCAAGACGCAGCGCTGATGGCGAGCGACGAGCCTGCGGAGGCAGTCCGTGAGATGGCGGCAGACGTCGGCGGGGGGGCGGTGGACGACGCCCCTGGTGAATCGGCTGAAGAAGGCCCGGAAGAAGTCCGGGAAGAAGGCCCAAAGGACAGCCCCGAAGAAGGTACAGACGAAGTGGTCGCCCTGGCGAGCGCAGAATCAAATCAACAACCGCCCGCCTGGTGTGTTCCAGAAGTAGCTGACGACGGCACTGCGGAAGAAGACGACGAAGCGGATTACCCGCCGGCAGACGTGAATAGTGCTGGTCCGGATGTTCGAGTTGAGCATTACACGCCGTCAACGTGGCAGGCCGTGGACAGCAGCGTCGCGGGTGACGTCGCCGATTTCCCGCGCGACGCTGTGCCGATCGCGGGAGGACAGGACCAGTCCTCCGAGTTCTGGCAAGAGGTTGTCGAAGGTGGTTCCGATCCCCCTGTTGTGGCGGGACGAACAGATCATCCTCTTGGTCCTGTTGAACGCGAAGGAAGTGAGGTTGTAGGAGGCGCTGTGCGTCCGCGAGGTGACGCCGGACCGGGCTTGCGCGAGGATGCGCCGCGAGCATCTGACATCGAGTCGCGAGGTGCTTCGGTCGGTGTCGATGATCCAGCGTGCAGGAGCGGGCTCCTCGCAGATGTCGCACCCGAAAATGACGTACCAGCGCCGACTGCGGACCTGGAAAGCGTCCGCGAGGATTCCGACCTGGACGATGCCGAGGCCGACCGGGGGCTTGACGAGCGTGAGGTTGCGTCCCGCCCCGGAGTGCTGACGACGGCCGATCTGGCACGGATTCGTTTGCCAGATCTCGAATCGGACACGCTGATCGATATGCAAGCCGCTGGTGTTGACCTGGATGCCCTCGGGCTGCTTGAGATTGACGCCGTCGAAGTCGTCGATCTGGGGACGGGCTCGACGCCAGGCGCGGGTCCCCGCGTGGTCTGGAGTCTGCTGTCAGTTCTGCTCGCTTTCGCTTTGGGTCTCCAATACGCGTGGTTTAACATGGACCGCCTCGCACAGGTGCCAGAGTATCGCGTATGGTATAAGCAGGCGTGCAAGCGGCTTGATTGTGACCTGCCTGACTACGTCAACGTCAGCGAGGTTGAGACTGTGCGACTTGTGGTGCGATCCCACACGACGGTAGATCGTGCGTTGGCGGTCGATGCCATATTGTTCAATGCGGCGAGCTTTCGTCAGCCGTTTCCCGCACTTCAACTCACCTTCAGCGATCTCTCTGGTGAGTTGATTGCGGACAGGCGATTTGCGCCTGAGGATTACCTGGCAGGTGAACTCACGGGGCTACGTTACATTCCGGCGCTCACCGAAGTGCGGCTGTCGCTTGAGATCGTTGACCCGGGTGAGCGGGCCATGAACTACACGCTGTCACCGGTTCACTGAGGGTGGGCCAGTTTGTGCCATTGCCGGACCCATGAGTCCGGGATCTGTCAGCCGTCCCGGGACGCATTGGAGTCTGAGGTGATACGGAGATCGTAGTCAAAGGAATGAGAGCGCAGACACATGAGTAGCCTGGATGACCATTGCGGCGGCGGGCCGTCGCTCCAGATCGGTCCGTATCGTCGTGACAGCACGGTTATCGTCGCACCGATGGCGGGCGTGACCGACCGCCCTTTCCGGGATCTGGTCCGCTCGTTCGGCGCCGAGTGGCTGGTGTCCGAGATGGTGACGTCGGACCCTGCCTTGTGGGGCACACGCAAGTCACTGAATCGTATGCGGTTTATCGATGAAGGCGAACCGCGCTGGGTGCAGATCGCGGGCGGCGATGCACAGATGCTGGCGCACGCAGCGCAGGTGAACATCGGTCTTGGCGCGCAAATCATTGACATCAATATGGGCTGTCCCGCCAAGAAGGTGTGCAACAAGGCCGCCGGATCGGCGCTGCTTCGCGATGAGCGCCTGGTCGCCGAGATACTGGACGCGGTTGTGGGCGCGGCGGGTGCTGTGCCGGTGACGTTGAAAATCCGGACCGGCTGGAGCCGCGAGCAACGCAACGCCGAACGCGTCGCCCGGATCGCTGAGAGCGCGGGCGTGGCATTGCTCACGGTCCATGGCCGTACCCGTGAAGACCGATTCGCCGGACCCGTCGATTACGACGCGATTGGACGCGTCAAAGCGGCGGTTTCGATCCCGGTCATCGCCAATGGCGATATCACCGATTCGGCGACAGCGCAGCGCGTTCTTGCCCTTACAGAGTGCGACGGCGTCATGGTCGGCCGCGCCGTAAACGGCCGTCCCTGGCTGATCCGCCAGCTCACTGAAGTGCTCGCTGGAAAAAAAATCACGCCTGAACCGAATTCAGGTGAGATAAAACAGTTTCTCATCGCACATATCACTGGGTTAGCCCAGTTTTACGGTGAGGACTCTGGCGTGCGGATCGCTCGAAAACATGTTGGATGGTATCTGCGGGAACAGCAGGTACCTCGAGACTTCCTCAAAGGTTTCAACACCCTGACTGGACTGGCCGCGCAAGTTGAAGCCATCAACCAGATGCCGTCACACGAGTCTGTGGCGGCATGACTCAGGAGCAAGTCCATTGGGAAATGTGGAACGTCAAATCAGTCCGGCATCTGTGGTGAGGGAGCCTCTTTCGATCAGCGTGTCCACCGCCGTGGATAACTACCTTGAGAGTATGGACGGTCACAGCATCGAGAACCTGTACGACATGGTTCTGTCAGAGAGCGAAATGCCGATGCTCGAGTGTGTCATGAAATACACCGGTGACAATCAGAGCCAGGCGGCCACCATGCTGGGGCTGAATCGTGGCACGCTGCGCAAGAAGTTGAAAAAATACGGGATGCTCTGACGCTCGCGCGTGGCGGCTGACAGCACGCAAGCGACACCCGTGCGGGGACGCCATCCCGACTGAAATCCCTTCACATTGCGTTGACTTTTCTGCCGCACAGGGCGGGCGAGGTTTTGCTGCAATGCGTGCCGTCTCGTTATTCCCGGGATGGGAGGCGTGGGGGCAAGCGAACGCGATGTGTCTGGCGAGCCTGGTCTGTTTTCAGACCCTTTGATTGAACGCCCGGTCACCGGGACGTAGAATTGCCAATCCTTGAAAGGACGGTCTTGCCGTCCTTTTTCTTTTGTTGTTTTGTCTTTTCTCTCGGGTGGTCATAAGCGTCGCCGCAGCCGCTTATGACATACCGCCGCACATCGACGGACCCGTTCCCGCAGGAGGCCTGCATTTGAGCATTGGTACCGCACTCATTAGTGTTTCTGACAAAGAGGGCATCGTTGAACTTGCCGAAGGGCT
Source organism: Gammaproteobacteria bacterium (assembly GCA_963693635.1). GTDB lineage: Bacteria > Pseudomonadota > Gammaproteobacteria > Pseudomonadales > Azotimanducaceae > CAVOBC01. The sequence continues at coordinate 5,164 of CAVOBC010000307.1, forward strand.
GCATCGCCTGGGCGTGCGGATGTTGTCGACGGGAGGAACCCATCGGGCAATCTCTGCTGCCGGTATCACTGTGCGGGAGGTGTCTGATTACACCGGCTTTCCGGAGATGATGGATGGCCGGGTCAAAACGCTGCACCCAAAGGTGCACGGCGGACTACTGGGGCGACGGAACCCGGATGGTACCGGGGTCGACGCCAGTGTCATGTCGGAACACGGCATCGAGCCCATCAATCTCGTTGTCGTCAATCTCTACCCGTTTGCCGCGACGGTTGCACGTCCGGACTGTACGCTTGAAGAAGCGATAGAGAACATCGACATCGGTGGCCCCGCCATGCTGCGCTCGGCCGCCAAGAACTATGCATCAGTCGGCGTTGTTGTTGATCCGTCAGATTACGCTCTCGTGCTGGCAGAGCTGGCAGAAAATGGCATTCTTGGAACGAGGCGGCGCTTCTCCCTCGCGGTGAAGGCGTTCGCCCATGTGGCTGACTACGATCGTACGATTGCCGACTACCTGACGGCAGAGGAGGCGAAATGAAGATTATGGTGACAGGCAGCGGCGGGCGCGAACACGCGCTGGCTTGGCGTGCGAGTCTTTCAAAGTCGGTGTCGAAGGTCTTTGTCGCGCCGGGGAATGCGGGCAGCGTGCTTGAAGAGAATATTGAGAATGTGGCTATCG
>CAVOBC010000308.1:0-5835 GCA_963693635.1 Gammaproteobacteria bacterium
TGAGCGAAATCTCGAAGGTGTCGCTCGTCTCGGTCAGCTTCAGGACGTACTCCTCGGTCAGGTCTGTGTCTCTGACGAGGTCGTCGTTGTTAAAGTCGCTGCCCATCCAGGAACCCATCATCATTGATGGTGGCACCTTGATGACCTTGTTGATCTTGGGAAAGTAGTTCCACATCTCGCTTTCCTGTTTCAGCGTGCTAATGCCTCGATCCTTCTTGGGGCCAAGTATGCGGATCAGCATTCGCTCGCGGCCCAGCGTGGCGGAATCCATGGTCAGGGTGCGCTGGTATTGAGGCGTCTCGACGGTCATCTTCATGCGTGCGTCGGACGCGTCGCCGCGATACAGATTATCCACCTCCTCAATGATCTGTTTGGCGCGTTCTGCATTCGACTCCTGCGCCTCAGCAATGCCGCCCAGATACGCAAAGAGGGCCAGTGACGCACACAGGAGAGGTCTCGAGCCGATGATCATTCGCATTCCTCGCAGAACTGTTCGTGGATGCTGACGGGCGAACTTGCGCGCGAGTCGACGGTTGCACGGACGACCCGACGAAGGGGCCGGTGCCGGGCAGGTAGGTGCGACAGGTGGACTTTTTCTGTGGTCATGATCCGCTCTTCCGGTGACTGGATTGTACGCCAGCCAGAGACGGCAAGGAATGGTGCCCGGCCTCAGTGCATTAGCGATTCACGCAGGCGATCCAGCGTCGAGGTCATCGACACGGCCTGGGCGCGGGGGCGTACCTCGCGACGCTCCGGAAGCGGCGCATCGTTGAAGGTGAGCGGTGCAGTAAATACTCTGTCGCCGGCGGCGTCGACGAAGATCGGGTTGGTGAAAGCGATGGCAGTATTACCCCCCCCCAGGATGACCGGGAAGCTGGATGCGGAACCCCTCACCAGCACTACATACCAGGTGTCGACCGTGGGGGTGACCTCAAACTGACAGGAAATGGGCTTTCAGCACGATGCTAAGGGCTTCGTTGCGGCCGAAGAACGATTTCGGTCGGGCAACAGTTCGCCGATGCAGACAGTACGTACTCTACGCTGTCTGCCACATCCTCTGTGCGGATCATCTTGCCCGGGTCCATGCCATGGCCGCGGGTGAGGTCTGTTTCTACAAAGCCGGGCATGATCGTTGATACCTTGATGCCGTGTTCGCGGACGTCTTCGAAGATTGAGCCGCCGAGACCATTCAGGGCGGCCTTGGAGGCACTGTAGATGCCGGACCCGGCGCTCGAATTTCGCCCGCTGATTGATGAAATGTTGATCACGGCACCGGATCCGCGCGAGATCATGCCGGGCAGCACCTTTGATGTTAGATAGACGACGGCGTCAAAGTTCACGGCCATGAGGGCTCGCCATGCTGCGAGGTCTGCGTCCTGAATAGCCTGATGCATCCCTGCCCCGGCGTTGTTGATCAGAATGTCGATTCCGCCGAATTGGTTTTCTGCCATTTCCAGAGCGGTGCTGGCGAATGACTCGTCGGTTAGTTCGCCGCAGTGGCCCGCGACTTCAACGGATCGGGTGCTGCACTCGGCGACGACAGCGGCCATAGCCTGCGCATCGCGCCCCAGCAGAAACAGGTTGTGACCAAGGTCGGCCATGCGGTGAGCCAGCGTTCGACCGATGCCGCGCGTGGCGCCGGTGATCAAAGCAGTCTTGGGCATGCGAGTTTTCTCTTCCTGATTGGTCGCGGATTGGATCGAGGGTCGCTGTCCGGTCCCCGGTGAAGGGCGACCTATGGGTAGATCACCAGACACCGCACTTCGATGCTCAACCGGTCCGGTGCATCTTCGTGGACCGCAACGTCGTCAAACGCACTGTGGAAACTGAAGGTGCAAGGGCTTGCATCGATGCTGGCATCTGCTGCTTTGCCATCGGTCTGGGCGAGCGCGCCCAGCGAGTCCCACTGTTTGAGCAGCATCGGTTCGCTGCGTGTTATGTGCGGGTAATAGTAGAAGCGATGTGCGTCCTCGTGTCGGGCAAAATAGTTCTCGCCGATCCGGTCCTGGTAGTGAATCTCGAACACGACCAGGTCCTCCGGGTTCACGGTCTGTCCGTCACACATCGCCAATGGGTTCAGCTCTACCGGCTGTTCGGCGATGCTTCGCCAGACGTTGATGATGGCGAAGCGGCCACCTTCGGCGAGGGCTCGCTCTGCCATGGCGGATGGGATCAGGGGTTCGCCCGGTGGTAACGCGGTGCGGAAGGTGTCATTGGCCTTGGGCGGGTTGGTCAGGTCTCGCAGTCTCTGTGGCGCGCTGAACAGCGTGTAGTCCCCGTGGACCATCTTCGCGGGTCCCTGCACCGTCTGGCCGCCTGAAATGCGCATATTGGCGTTCTTGCCCTGAGCTGAACGTAGATTGTGGTCGAAGGCGAAGGCCTGGCCACCGGTAGCGCCCGCCACCAACTGTTCGCATTCGCGGTAATAGCGGGGGACGACCTGGTTGTTTTCAAAGAAGTCGAGGGACTCGTCTTCCAACGGCGCGTCCAGTATCTCGAAGCCGTTGTGTTCGCAGGTCTTGCGATTGGCGCCAGTGAACTGACGCGCATCCAGGACGTTGACCTGGAAGGCCTTCGCCGCAACGCCAACGGTTCCACCGTCGCTACCATCCAGGTCGCGCCGGGTGAACACCTTGCCGTTGCGGTACAGGGACGACTCGGTGGTCCCGTCCAGGTAATTAAACAGTCCGCTGGTGCTGCTGGAAGTCGCCGTGCCTGCCATCTGTCTGGTCCTCGGTCGCGAATGTTCGTGAAAACGGACGCGACAGGGTTGTGTCGAGTCGCGGGGTATGGGCATTCCGCCGGCCTCTATTCCCGAAGAGGCGAAACACATCAACCGACGGCAGTATACCGGCAACGATGGCACGAAAACGCTCGAGCCCTGATGGGCGCATTCGCCGCGTGGCGGCGCACCCATTTTGCCCTGGGTTGGCCGCACATCGGGCCTTCACCCCGACCGACCCACACACGCTCACTACCACTTGAGCACGGCTTGCGCGGCTGGTCGCGCGCGATAGCGCTCGTCCCAGGCACGCAGCCGTGGGCGATCACCAAACAGATCCACTTCGACGAAACGCATGAACTGTAGCGACGCCTGCATGGTGCAATCGGCGATGGAAGCGCGTTCCCCAAGGAACAGTGGCCGACCATCGCTGAGCAGATTCTCCAGATACTCCAGTGGCTTCTGCAGGGCGTTCAGCAATTGCCTGGCTTTCTCCGGGTCAGGTGGCAGACCCAACGGCGAATTTGTTGCGTGTCCGTAGCCGCCCATCGGGCCGGCAACGCGTATGTCGATGATGCGCTCTACATCCCGCGCCAGACCTTTCTGTTCAGCGGTCCCGGTGAGCAGCGTTTCCTCAGGGAATTTGTCTTCCAGATACCCAATGACCGCTAACGACTCAACAATGTACGAGCCGTCGTCCAGCTCAAGCACGGGCAGGGACCCGAATGGGTTACGGGCCAGATGCTCGGACTCGTGGTTGTGGCGTTTTACCGTGTTGATGGTGATCTGCTCGATGCCCATGTCCACGCCCAGTTGTGCGCGCTCGGCGATGTACAGCATGACCTTGGTGGGGTTGGGCGCCAGCGCGACCTTGTAGAGTTTCATCAGAGTTGATCCATGATTTCGACGATTTGTTCGAGTAATTCAAAGCGCGCCGGTCCCAACGGCCCCGAGCCATCCAGGCCAAGCTTCAGCGTTGTAACGCCCGCGTCGCGATAGATCCGCAGCCGGTCGCGCACCATCTCGGCCGTTCCCAGTGCCTGGAACTTCGTGATCATTGCGTCGGGTACGCGGCTGGCAGCTTCTTCGCGTTTACCGTCGATCCACAGGGACTGGATCGCCCGCGCATCGTCTTCGAAGCCGGCTCGCTTGAAGGCGTCATTGTAAAAGTTGGTGGTGGCCGAGCCCATGCCGCCCATATTAAAGGCAACGGCGGGGCGGCGTTTTTCGATCATGCCTTCCACGTCGTCACCGATCTCGATGCGAGCCGAGACACATAGATCGATGTCATGCAGGCTTCGACCGGCCTTCTGCGCACCCTCGCGGATGAACGCGAAGTGCGCCTCGGGGTGGTCGGGAGAGAACGAAGTCCCGAGCCAGCCGTTGGCGGCCTCGCCGGTGTATTTCAGCGAGTTCGGGCCAAGGGTCGCGAGGTAAATCGGAACCTCTGCCGGCTCGTGAACAATGCGAATGGACTTGCCTTCGCTATCGGGTAGCGGAAGCTGGAACACCCGACCCTCGTAGGTCACTTTCTCGCCAGCGAAGATCAATCGGCAGATCTCGGCAGTCTCGCGCAGTCGGGAGAGTGCCGGGTTGTAGCGCACGCCGTGCAGGCCCTCGACCACCTGCGGACCGCTGGCGCCGAGCCCGAGGATGAATCGCCCGCCGGTCATATCGTGCAGCGTCAGCGCAGTCATTGCGGTCATAGCGGGTGTTCTCGCAGTGACCTGCATGATCCCCGTGCCCAGCTTGATCGTATGGGTCTTGTCGGCAAGGTAAGCCAGCGGCGTGGCCGCGTCGCTCCACCAGGCCTCACCGCAGTAGGCCGCGGACACGCCCAGGCGCTCTGCATGCTGCACCCACGATGTGATGAGCGCCAGGTTCTCCGGGTGCACGCGGCCAATCTCGATTGCGAGCCTCATTACTTTCCTAGTTTCCTTTATCAGTGTCCTTATCCGCTATTCCCTCCCAAGTTTGGAAGAACAACAACCCGATCCGAAGCAAGGGCTTCGTTCGAGACATCCACCTCTGCAACCGCTACGTTAATCCCATAGGTACCGACTTAAACCATGAAATACCAGAACCATGAAATACCAGAATCACTGAACTGTTTGGCGTTCAGCACCGCATCATCGTTCAACTGTCAGGACTGAGCATGTCTTCCAGACCGTAGACACGAGCAGCATTACCGGAAAGAAACGGCTGCCAGGTCTCGTCCCGGAGCGGTAAGTCGTCCAGTTCACTGAAGATTCGGTCGTAGGTCAGGGTGGGGAAGTATCCGGTGAACATGACTTTCTCCCGGCCTCTTGTATTGGCGAATTCAAGCACGTCGCGAGGATAGTATTTAGGTGCAAAGGCTGAAGTGCAGTAATAGAGGTTGGGCCATTTGAGCATGAGTTTGCAGCACAGGGCGGTCCAGGGCTCACCCCCGTGTCGCATTACGATCTTCAATTCTGGGAAGAACCAGGCTATCTCATCCAGCAAGCCCGGATGCTGCCCCTTATAGGGCACCCGCGGACCGGGAACACCCACAAACACGTTGATCGGAATATCAAGCTCTACGCATTTTGCGTAGATCGGATACCACTTCTTGTCGTCGAGTGGTACCTGGGGGTTGATAAAACTTGCGGCGACCGTGCATGACTTAACGTTCTTGTGCAGTTTGACCGTCCGTTCCAGCGCTCTCACCGCATCCATGCCGTGATTCGCATCAACACTCACGTCACCGATAAAGCGGTTCGGATACGCCTCGAAGAGCTTAACTGCACCCTCCGGTTCCTCTGGATTTACCGACACCTGCGCGACAGCGACGTTGTGGCGAGTCATGAGTGCAACGACCTTTTCCGAATCACCGGCCACGTCGTAGTCACCACCACCTTTGAACATGTACCCGATCGGGCTGGCTCCTCGGGATTCACCCGGTGCCTTCCGGGCAAGGGATGCGATACCGGGCGTTACCACATTTGTCTGGCTGGTCGGCAGCATCATCATCAGATCGATTGCGGGGATGTCTTGTGGTCTTGGCATCTTTTCGTCCTTTGGCCTGATTAGGCGTTGTGGTTTTGTCCAAATTATCGGAACCAGCGGGCGCGTGGTCTACTGGCCATCGGGGC
>CAVOBC010000309.1:0-5784 GCA_963693635.1 Gammaproteobacteria bacterium
CATAGCCAGGCCGATGCAAGTTGTTGGAACCAGTCAGTCACTCTGAATCGCGACACTAGTAGAACCTCGGATCTCTCCCGCAGCGTCACGAAACCTGAGAAACACTCGCGCGCGGGCAGGATCGAGACCCATGTATTCAGTCGACGATACAAAAACGCCGAATGTGGGAGGTTATTTGCCAGTAGGGGAGAGAACTATGTTCTAAGGCTCCAAAATCAATCTCAATGCTTACCTGAGTTTAATTTATTCAAAACTTGCCAAGACCCTCCGTGACCAGGAGAGGGGCATCAGAGCAAGCTGACTGGCCGCAAGCAGCCTCCAGCGATAGCGGAACGAGCGTGATGGCAAAGAACAAAGAGTACGAGTGCGGCGAGTCACCCTTATAGTTTGTTTTGCGGAATTAGTGATCACAAGCGAGTTCAGCGATGGGGCGATCTCGCCAATCACCGGGCGGGTTTCACAAGCGGAAATCTGTCGTAGCGGCAGAGCGAGTGGACGACAAGGGTCGGGAGCGCCCGCTCTACGACAATGCGAGGATCACTGCGCGGTCGCGATTGATCACGTTGGCCATCGATGCACGGGCCCGGCGGTTCCCGACCGAGCTGAGGTATCACTATGCTCCGCTCGCGGACGAAGTGGACGATCTCCGTTGGAACGACAAGGCAAGGCTGGAGATTCTCCACGACTACAACCTCAATGACTTGTTTCTCTGACTAGAGGTAGCAACCTGTCGCTCACTCACCGCGTAGCCGGGATTGGCAGGCGGGAATTTGTGGTGGCCTGAGGGGAACGAAGCCTATAATGGCGCTAAGTGCTCGGCATACCCCTTGACCCTTTTCTGCCAGGCGCTTATCGAACTATTGTCACCGAGGTCCTCATGCAACGTCATGACTACACCCGCGTCACCCAGCAGTAATTTAAGGTACTTGTCAGAAGACATTTATGCGCCGGTCGATTCGTCGGGGGTGTCGATCGACGGTCTGAATATCGGCGCGGTGGTCGCGGACATTCATACCCAGGGCTATACCGTGGTGAAGCAGTTCCTGACGCCTGACGAGATCGAGCCGATTCGAGACGCGTTCAACACGCAGGTGCCCATCACGGAAATGCGGGCACTGGGTTCGTCCACCGGGAATACCTGGCGTTCGCACAATCTGCTGGCGAAGACGCGTGCTATTGACGAGCTGTTGCTGGACGCACGTCTGCGCGCGATCGTCGAGGGGGTCATTGGCAAGTACTGCCAGATCAACATCGCCACGTTGTTCAATACGCTGCCGGGTGAGACCAAACAGGATCTGCATCAGGATGACGGCTTGTGGCCCATCCCGCGGCCGCATCCTTCGTTCCTGTGTAATGTGCTGATTGCGTTTGACGACTTTACGCTCGATAAGGGTGCCACCCATGTGGTGCCGCATAGCCACACGTGGACGAAACCGGTGGATCAGCGCATTGAGTCGGTGCAGGTCGAGATGAAGTCAGGCAGCGCGATTTTCTGGGAAGGCGGGTTGTGGCATGGCGGTGGTGCCAACAGAACCAGCAACCAGGAACGCATGGGACTTTTTATCAGTCATCTGGTGAGTTATCTGCGACCGTCTGACCTTCAACTCGTCTCGGTTCCGCGTGAGGTGGCGCGGGAGATGCCGCACAAACTTCAACGGCTTCTCGGGTACTATCCCTTTGGTAACGGCGTCGATGGGCGCGATCCGCTGCAGACGTTGCACGATGGCATCGTCGTGCATCCGGAAGCGCAACTGGCAGAACACTGGCGTGCTCGTCGGGACGAACCTCTGGCCTCAGGGTAAAGTGCCAGAGTAAAACCGGTGGGCGTTTCTCTGTTTCAGTTTGGGTACACCTTCGGCTCCTCGGAACCGATACGGGTTACTCGTGCGAGGGCTGCTCATTGCCGGTGTATATTATGAAGGCGGCAGCGCGTTCCCTCATCCGCAGTAAACGGGATCCCAGGCCGCCAACGAATTAGAGTGACAATGGGTTCTGGCTACGCGCCCGGTCAGGTTCCCGACAGAAACTTCAGGGGAATATGCAGTCTTTCCCGCCATGCTCCTGGCGAGTGATCTGCACCTTCAAAGCGGCGCGTTACCCAGTCTTTGCCATCGGTGTATCCATATTTTCGCATGACCTCGTCCATCTGCCGTTGATAGGGCTCGTAGTCAGTGTCAATGGTCTGCGTTCCATAGTCGAAATAGACACGATGGTTGCCGGCTGAAGGCCAGTGGTCGTTGAGCCATTCGACAACGATGCCATAACCGATAGGCCAGTGTGACGACATGCAGGCCGCGCCGCCAAAGGCATCTGGGTATTCAGAGATCGCGTAGGCGGAGATTAAGCCGCCCATGCTGGAGCCAACAACAAAGGTATTCTCACGGCCGGGTTGCGTGCGGTAATTGTTGTCAACAAACGGTTTGAGTTCCTCCACAAGAAACTTAATCTACTTGTCAGAAGACATCACTTCGCCACCTTCTTCGACACTGAAGTTGTTTCCCTGCTCCTGCATGATCTTCCACACTTCACCGGTTACCGGTTTTGCGGCATGTACTCCGCCCCCCGGGCACCTTTCGGCCACTGGGACATCCACACCGAAACCACAATGGCTGGCTTGATTTCGCTATTGTGAACGAGACGCGTAGTGGCCGTGTCTACTTCCCAGGTCATATCGATTCCGGATAGCGGAGAGGTGTCGACGTCAAATCATGTACGTATTGACCATCGCTTCGCATTACAGGTGGCCGTCTTCCATTCAGGGTACTCGTCCTGCGTCCGAGTACCCTGAATGGAAAGCGTGAGACTTTGATAAACTGGCCCCAACCTGATCGCTACAGAGGAACAGACATGAAACACGACCTTGTTATCCGCAACGGACAAATTGTCGATGGTATCGGCAACCCATCCTACGAAGGCGACGTCGCGGTCCAGGGCGACACCATCACCGCCCTGGGCGAGGTCCCAGAGCAAGGTGTTCGCGAAATCGACGCAGCCGGCGCCGCGGTGACACCAGGATTCGTCGATCTACACACCCACATGGATGCCCAGATCGGCTGGGACCCGTCGCTGACGCCCGCTTGCTGGCACGGAGTGACCACGGTGCTGATGGGGAATTGTGGCGTGACGTTTGCGCCAGTTCGCAGCGGGGACAAGGAACTACTTGCCGAGATGATGGAGTCCGTCGAGGACATTCCACGGCAAGCCATCCTCTCTGGCTTGCCGTGGGACTGGAATTCATACGGCGAGTACCTTGATTCAATTGAGAAAATGAAGCCGGCAATCAACATGACGGGGCTTGTCGGCCATGCCGCCGCCCGCATTTATGTCATGGGCGAGCGAGCGGTTGACGAGCAACCTACCGCAGATGAAATCCAGCAGATCGCCGATCTCGTCGGCCAGTCCGTCAAGGAAGGCGCTGCTGGCTTCTCGGCCAATCGGATCGAGGCTCACCGCTTGCCTGACGGACGCTGCATGCCGGGTACGTTTGCGACCGACGAGGAACTCGTCGCCATCTCCCGGTCGGTAGGCACCCACGGCGGTATGCTGCAAAGTGTGATCAACAGTGACAAGCGCAGGTTGCCCGGCGAGATGAACCTGATGAGAAAGCAACTCGAAGCCGCAGGCACGCGAATGTTGTTCAGTGCGCCCTGGGAGACTGGCGAGAACGGCGATAGTGCCTACCAGCCAGACATCGAGGACATGCAGAACGCGGGGCTCAATATTTGGGGCACAACCCAACCGCGCCCGGCAGCTTTCCTGTCTGGCCTGAAAACCAACATTCTCTTCGGAGTGCGGCTGAAGGGTGCTACCTGGAGAGAGTTGCGCGGTCTGGCTGTCGAGGCGCGGCTGGCAGCGATACAGGATGGTGATTTCCGCAACAGGCTGATCGAAGAGGCCAAGGGCATGGAACCATCGGACTCCATCTTTCAGACCCTTGGATCCTCGGGTTTTTCAATCCCACCAGCCAGATCGTTCTGGATGGGCGGGGATGACCAACCGCATTATCCGGCTGGTGAGGAAATGTCACTTCGAGGTCTTGCCCGAGAGGCAGGTGAGCATCCAGGCGAAACGTGGCTCCGACTTATGCTGGAGTCAGACGGTGAAGGCCTGTTTCACGTACGCTTTGTCAATCAGGACATGTCGGTATTGCCAGGTTACATGCGAGCCAACTGGATCGTACCCGGTGTCGGTGACGCTGGTGCGCACGTCAGTATGATTTCGGATGTAGGCTGGGCGAGTTTTGTATTGTCTTACTGGCATCGCGAGCGTGGTGAGTTCTCACTGGAAGAAGCCATTCATATGCTGACGGCAAAACAGGCGCGAGTGCTTGGTTTTAAGGACCGCGGCATACTGCAGGTAGGGCTGAAAGCCGACATCAATGTGATCGACATCGACCGCGTTGCCGAGCGTCAGCCAAAGCGTGTCTATGACTTTCCTGGTGGCGCGCCGCGGCTGGTCCAGCGCGCCGTCGGTTATCGCAATACCGTGGTCAATGGCCAGGTTATTCTGGAGAATGACGAACTCACCGGCGAACGATCGGGCCGAGTCCTGAGAAACCGAGGCGGCGAACTGACGTGATCTCCAGCAATGAGACCATCAAAGACGCCAATGTGAATCGTGCTGCGTCGAAATTATGACTGTCGACGGATTTGTTGAAGAAGTTCAGCTGCTCCAGTAGCCGCATGGTCTGGGGGCTTCACTCGAGGCAGGCACAAACTATAAGGATGACTCGCCGCACTCGTACTCTTTGTTCTTTCGCAACGCCCGTTCCGCTATCGCTGGAGGCTGCTTGCGGCCAGTCAGCTTGCTCTGACGCCCCTCTCCTGGTCACGGAGGGTCTTGGCAAGTTGCCGCATCACCGGCCGTACACCGCCTTTGAAGGCGTTCTGAGAAACCCTCTGCTTAGCCACTAGCGTCTTCGGGCCGGTCGACTTCTCCCACGGCTTCCACAAGTGGATCATGGTAGCCTGCCGCCTACGACGTTCTGGCGTCCAGCTACTCAACGCAACCCGGGGAGGCAGCCATGCTTCGAGCGTATTGGTGCGGCGTCGTGGTCACGGTCCTGGCAGCAACTGCCACGGCGGAACAGGTCTGTCGCGAGCCATCGACCAAAGGGATCTGTGAGGCGCTGGTCAACGGTGAAATGCGCGTGCTTTCGGAAGAAGAATTGGATGATGGCCGCTACCGGCTGGGCTCGTTGTCGAGTAAGTCCTACCGGCGTGTCGAGGAGTCGGCCAAGCCCATCATGCAACTCGGGCTGGAATCCGAGACCCGGTTGGTTCCGCGTCCGCCGGATCCCCTGGCATGCAAGATTGACGGATCCCTCTCGTATTCTCAGCGCGGGGACGAGGTCCACGTCGACGCCGTGATCGAAAACGATGATTGCGCGGCGTCCAGCGGGCGCTATCGAATCCGTGTCACCGCGCGCGACGAGCAGGACGTGCGGGTGTCAGACTCGCACCACGAATCATGGTCTCGCGGGGACGCTGAGCCCGTGACGGTTACCCATAGCTATCCACTTGTGCCCAACGGTGAACTGGTCCGAGTCTCGCTGCGGCCGACTGACGGTGGTTGCCGCTGCAGCGCAGTCGAGGCCGTTCTGGAGTAGGGCGCGCTCTGATCGGGGGGGCAGTGCACCGCCGTCTGGTAACCGCCATGACCCGAGCGCGTCAACGGAAACACGCTGCTGCTTCAGAGCCTCGTCCTGAACGGCTACTCTATTGATGTCGGGGCGCCTGTCGCAGACGACGAAAGCCCGTGACAACCCGTTCCCTTCAGCCTTCA
>CAVOBC010000310.1:0-5779 GCA_963693635.1 Gammaproteobacteria bacterium
GCCGCGCTCGCACGCACTGAGCGCTACCCCGTCAACACCATCACGTTTCCCAACTTCGGCCCCGACAGCCGACACCCGGCGATCTGGGAGACAACCGCTGTCTTCAACCCGTTCCGGGTGCCGAACCTGCGTCTGAACGAACTCGCCGCTGCGGCTCGCTCAAGCCTCGATGAGAAACTTCGGCAACGCAACTACAAAGAGTACTTCGAGATCATCGTCAAAGATGTGCATTCACTCATCTACCTGCAGTTCGCAGATCTGGTCGCCTACGACGCCGCCAAGTTGAGACACGTACAGGTGGGCCCCTTCATCGACCCGGTGCTGCGCAACATCCGCCTTGCACCAACAGACGACAGTGCGGCGACGATGCCAAAGCAACAAATCGACGTCGCGGGAGCACCCGATGCTTAGCTTGTTTCTCGGTCGCCTGTTCGGCCTCATTCCCCTGCTCCTGATCGTCAGTTTCATGACCTTTGGCATGTTGCACATGGTTCCCGGCGACATTACCGACCGGATCCTCGGCACCGAGGCGACAGCCGAGCAGTACGCGGAACTCGCGGAGAAACTCGGCCTGAACGACCCTTTCCTGGTTCAGTACGGGCGTTGGTTGGGCGGCGCTGTAACCGGCGACCTTGGCACGTCTGCCTACAATAGCCAGAAAGTCACCGACGCCGTCATGGATACCTTGCCGGTCACGTTGTCGCTAACCGCCGGCGGGATGCTGGTCGCTATCATCATCGGAATCCCGGCCGGGGTCTATGCAGGACTGCACCGCGGCAGCAGCATCGATCGTGCCGCTGTCCTCATCGCCACTATCGGCCAGGCCCTGCCAAACTTTTGGGTAGCGATGCTTTTGCTGGTGCCGTTTGCGCTCTGGTGGCAACTCGTCCCGGCGACCGGCTTCACACCACCTACAACGAGCTTTACCGGCTGGATCGCCAGTATCAGTCTGGCGTCGATTGCGCTCGGCACGTCGTCCAGCGCATCCCTTGCCCGTCAGACCCGCGGCGCAATCATCGACGTGTTGAAGCAGGACTACATCCGCACCGCACGCGCAAAGGGCTTGCCCCGTCGCACGATCACATTCAAACACGCGCTCAAAAACGCCGCGATTCCGGTGATCACGACCATCGGTTTCCAGGTCAACGCTCTGCTCGGCGGCGCGCTTATCGTCGAGCAGGTGTTCGGCCTGAACGGCTTTGGCTCACTGGCCATCGACTCGGTGCGAACGCAGAACATACCGATGATGCAGGGGGTCGTGATCATGGGCACCCTCGTCATCGTCAGCGTCAACATAATCGTCGATGTCGCCTACGGCTACGTCAATCCACGGGTGCGGACGTCATGACGATCTCGCACCATTGCCCCGGTCACATGCGTCCCGCATGCACACATGAGTAGCCAGGCACTGACGGGCGGGCAGCGCTTCCTCGCCGCTTTCATCCAGCATCGTCTCGCGCTCGTGTCCGCCGTTTACCTCGTGTTTCTCGGGGTCATCGCGCTCGTCGGCGAGTCTCTACTCATCCGTGACCCGCTGCACATCGACTTGTCAAGGGTGCTCGAAGGCCCATCGGCCGAGCACTGGTTTGGTACCGATCACCTCGGCCGCAGCACCCTCGCTCGTGTGGTTGTCGCGACACGCGTGGCGCTTGAAGCGGCGGCACTCGGCGTCGGCATCGCCATCGCCCTGGGCACCCCGCTCGGCCTCCTGTCCGGCTACTTTGGCGGCTGGTGGGACCGAATTGCCATGCGAATTGTCGAGGCGGTCATCGCCCTGCCCGGACTGCTCGTCGCGATCGCCATCATCGCGATACTGGGCCCCAGCCTGACCAACGCCATGATTGCGCTTGGCATCGCCAACTCCACCTCCTTTTTCCGCCTCATGCGCGGGGCCGCGCTCGAAGTGCGCCAGACCCTCTACGTGGACGCGGCTCAGGTCGTTGGCGCATCAACCACGCGCATCGTGTTTCGTCACGTCCTGCCCAATGTGACCGGACCCCTGACAGTTCAGACAACCCTCGCTTTCTCATTTGTGCTGCTGGCCGAGGCCGGCTTGTCGTTCATCGGCCTTGGTGTGCAGCCGCCGGAATCCAGTTGGGGCGCCATGCTCTCCATCGCACAAAATTACGTTTATCAGCAGCCCTTCATGGCGGTGCCTCCGGGGCTGATGATCATGTTCACGGTACTCGCGTTCAATCTGCTCGGCGATGGCCTGCGCGACGCGCTGTCCCGGGTCGACCCAGTCATCCGCGTCAAAGACCGACGGCGCGAGACGACACCTGCCCCGGCCGACGACGACGCTGCGAGCGCCCTGCTATCGGTATCCGGGCTGGAGGTTTGTTTCCGCTCGCCACGCGGTGAGGACCTGAGCGTGATCTCAGATGTCGGCTTTGCAGTGCAACCGGGACAGACCGTTGGCCTCGTGGGCGAATCCGGCTGCGGCAAGTCGGTTACGGCGATGGCGATGATGGGGCTGCTGCCTGGAAACGGCTTCGTCCGCGCAGGCGCGATCCGGTTTGGCGACGCAAACCTGACTGACCTCGATGAAGACGCCTTGAACCGCATCCGCGGCAACGATATCGCCATGATCTTTCAGGAGCCGATGACCAGTCTGAATCCCGCCTTTTCAATCCGAAACCAGATCAGTGAGAGCCTGATCCTGCACGACGGAATGTCGCGTCGTGACGCCGATGAGCGGGTTGTTGCGCTGCTCGACCAGGTTGGCATCCCCAAGCCGCGACATCGTGCAGACGACTACCCCCACCAGTTCTCCGGGGGCATGGCGCAGCGGGTCATGATTGCCATGGCCATCGCGTGCAATCCGAGACTCCTTATCGCCGACGAACCAACAACCGCACTGGACGTCACCATTCAAGCCCAGGTACTGGACCTGCTGACCTCCCTGCAGGAAGAAAATGGCATGTCCATTCTCCTGATCACGCATGATCTCGGCGTTGTTGCCGACATGTGCGACGACGCGGTCGTTATGTATGCGGGCCAAATCGTAGAGGCGGGTTCGACCACACAGGTGCTGACGGCTCCGGCACATCCCTACACCGCCGGTCTCCTCGCATCGATGCCGGAAGGCAATCCGGATGGCGGCACGCTGACGCAGATTCCGGGACGCGTACCCGCACCGGACGACTGGCCGGCTGGATGTCGATTTAGCCCCCGTTGCCCCTATGCCTCCCCGGCCTGCGAGGCGCCAGCGCCCCTGCGGCCGATCGACGGGCGCGGCAAATCACGCTGCGCGCTCATCGAATCGATCGACCCGGCGAGCAAGTGGTCATGAGCCTTCTCACCGTCGATGATCTCAAGGTGATCTTCCCTGTACGGCGCGGGTTCCTCGGCCGCTCAAGCTACGAGGTCCGGGCGGTCAATGGCGTCACCTTTGTCCTCGAAGCGGGCGAGACACTTGGCCTTGTCGGCGAGTCCGGCTCGGGCAAGAGCACGATTGGGCGCGCACTGCTGCGCCTCGTACCCGCCAGCGGCGGCACCATCTGCATCGACGGCAAAGACATCACGCGCGAGCCAGGACGCGTTCTCGACTTTCGGCGTGACCTGCAGGTCATCTTTCAGGATCCCTACTCGTCGCTGAATCCATCAATGATCATTGGCGACATCATCGGTGAACCCCTGACGATTCATCACGGGATGCGTGGCGAGGCCAAGCGAGCACGGGTCGCAGAGCTACTTTCTCAGGTCGGTCTCTCCGCCGATCAGATGGAGCGCTATCCCAGCGAGTTTTCGGGCGGCCAGCGCCAGCGCATCGCCATCGCGCGCGCCCTGTCCCTGTCGCCACGCATCATTATTTGCGATGAGGCGGTGAGTGCACTCGACGTTTCCACGCAAAGCCAGGTGATCAACCTGTTGCAGGAACTCAAATCAAGACTTGGGATCGCCTATCTTTTCATTGCTCATGACCTGGCGGTGGTGCGCCACATCAGTGACAACATCGGCGTTCTCTACCTTGGCCAACTCATGGAGCAGGGTCCCGCAAAACGTGTCTACGACGAGCCCAGGCACCCCTATACCCGCATGTTGTTGCAGGCAGTCCCGGTCACGGACCCCGCACGGCAGAAAGCCCGGAAAGCAGAGCGACGCAAGATCCCGGCGCGTGAATTACCGGGCCCGACCAACGTCCCCGATGGTTGCCCCTTCCACACGCGCTGTCCTGACGTGATGGATTTCTGCCGGACGACCAAGCCGGCTTCAGTCCCTGCGCCCGGCGGCGGCGAGGTCGCGTGTCACCTGTACGCTGACGCGCACAGCTGAAGACCGATACGGATCAGGCCACACCCTTGTCATTCCTGAGCGTGGTTGGCAGCGCTCCTGGACTAACCGGGTTGGTCTCGGCAAGGATGCTGTCGAAACGGCTTTTGATCCGCGGCATGAATTCATCCTGCGTAAAGAGGTAGAACTTGTTCGTCAGGATGGCATCTGCGACAAGCTCACCCGCCTGGCGAGGCGCCATCCCCTGTTCTTCGAAGTAGCGTTCGAACGACCCCCTGGATTCACGCTGCTGCAGCGTGGCTAGCCCGTCACGTGCAGGCAAATCGGCGGGACGATTGCGGTCTGACCTGATGATGTTGGTATTGATGATGCCCGGACACAGGCACGTGACGCCAATGTTCGCAGCCGCGGCTTCAAGATCGAAGAAGAGCCCCTCCGACAAACGCGTGACGGCGTGCTTGGAAACGCTGTACACCGACCCGCCCCCCGTCATCATCCCCGCTATTGATGAGGTGTTGACCACATGCGACGCCTCGCCGTGCGCAAGCATGTGCGGAACAAAGGTGCGGATGCCCGCGACAACGCCGTCGAGATTGACGCTCATGATCCACTGCCAGTCCGCTTCGGAGACCTTCCACAACGGACCGCCGCCAGCGCCAACGCCTGCATTGTTGCAGAGCACATGGACGTTACCGTACGCCGACACGGTGGTTGCCAGCAAGCGTTCGAGATGCGCCTTGCGGGTGACATCCGTAAGGCAGGCAGTGACCGGCAGATTCGCATCCTGCAATCGCGTCGCCTGGGCTTCCAGCACGCTCTCCTCAACATCCGCCATAACTACGTTCATGCCCCGGTTGGCGAAGGCTTCGGTCATGCCCAGGCCAATTCCGCTCGCCGCGCCCGTCACAACGGCCGTCTTCCCAGCCAATACGTCCATGGTTTGAATCCTTCGTTTTGATGCCTCACCGTACCAGCTTCCCGGATGTGGACACATTCATCGCCAACGCAGCTACCTCAGACCCGTCGGCAGAACTCAATCTCGCGATAGGTGCTATCGCGATCCCGGAACGAGGGATGCAACCTTGACGACGCCGTCGAACAGCGACCAGGCCACCCGCTTATTGTCACTGGAGATTGCCACCGACTGGATCGGCATCGATTCCTGCCGTTCCAGCAGCGACGCGCCGTTGCCCACACGCCACGGTCGCAGGAATCCCTTCTCATCGCCGCTGACAACCTGGCGGCCATCGTGACTGATCGCCAGGCCCCGCACCCAATAGGCGTCAAAGCCCTGCTTGCGGAACAGCGTCTCCCGCGCGGCCAGGTCGCGCGCGAGGATGCCCGACCGGCCCTTCACCTGCACGGTACTCGCGAGCCGATCATTCAGCGACAGCACGACGCGCCACATGCCGTAGACTGCGCCCCGATCTTCCAGCACCTGTTGTCGGCCGGTTTCGAAGCCAAACACTTCAATGATGGCGCGATGACCGCTCGACTCGTGGTATTCGCCGGTCGCAGCGACGATGAAGCGGCCATCTGCAGATGC
>CAVOBC010000311.1:0-5762 GCA_963693635.1 Gammaproteobacteria bacterium
CGGCAGTCGCCCGGCCCCAACTGGTGCTCAGAAAATCACCAAAGCCGTCGAGCGACAGCACGATCGAATCGCTGAAGCCCGAGAAGTAGAAAGCCGACGCAAGGTGCGCCTCATGGTGCGGGACACGGTGAAATCTTCCAGCGAAAGGCCCGATCCGTTCCCGCAACGTCTCGTCGATCCGCTGGCGCTGACGCCGATTTCTCAGCTTGTGCATCACCAGAGAGGGCTTCGGCCGCGTGGACGCCATATATCGCAGCCGCGACCACAGATTCGCGCGACTATTTTGGTTGACCGCAACGTGCGCGACGTCGCGCAACGAAATGCCCGCCCGCTGCAGGCAGAATGCAACTGATGCCTCAGGGAACCCGCCCAATGCTTGATACGGGTAAACCGCTCCTCTTCAACCGCTGCAACAATCTCCCCATCACGGAGCAGACAGGCAGCCGAATCGCCGTGATAGGCATTGATGCCAAGTACATAGGTCATCAGACGCTACTCGCATGTATCAGGAGGCAGGACCTCGCAAAGTATAGCTTGCCCCTCTACGTCCCCTGCCCGCTCAGTTGGCGCGGGCAGACTGGCGGTCGATTGACCATACTGTTGTAGACTTCGCTTTTGGCACCCTGATCCTGCAATGACCCGCGACGCACAGGCCGAAAGGCCACTCGTACCCGAATGGGAGCAGAAGCTTGCCAGCCGTGGCGGGCATCCGTTGCAATCGGCAACCTGGGGCCTGCTGCGAGAGCAGCTAATGCGCACGCCAAGCCTCTTTCTGGAGGGAGAGACCTGGATGGCGCGCGTTGAGCGTCGCCACCTGCCCGTTGTGGGTCGCATGACCGGAGATGTCGCCTGGATTCCGCGGGGGCCGGCTGGCCCCTCCTGCAGTGCCCACATCCTGGATGAGATGGCCGCGCAACTGCGCGCACAGGGTTTCTGCGCGTTCATCACGTCAGGCTATCCCAATCCTGGAACCCGAATCGACGACGGTGCCACGTCCCTCGTGCTGAATCTGACGTGCGGCGACTCCGCGCTCCTCAACGACAAGCTCAGATACGCCAGCCGGCGCGCCGCACGAGACGGTGCCAGCATCCGCGAGGAGCCCTGGGCGGTCGCCGAGTTCTACGCCCAGTGCATGAATGTCGCGCGCACCAAGGCGTTTGAGCTTCCCGGGTCGCTCGCGATCATGGAAGGCCTGCTGGACGCCACCCCAACGACCGTTCACTCGCACCTCTTCGTCACCCGACTCGGCGACGACTTCATGGCCGGCGCACTCATCGTCTGCTGCGGCAGTTCCATGCACTATTTCTGGGGGGCCGGTGACCGGGCATTTTCCAGGCATCTGCCCATGGAAGCACTGCAGGCATACATCATCGAATGGGGTGCCGACAGGGGCCTCACCGCGTACGACCTTGAGGGCATCGATCATGTGCGCAACCCCGGGGTCGCCCGGTTCAAGCAGAAGCTGGGCGGTGATTCAGTGTCACTGCCGCCGACGGCCGCGCAATCGCTCAACTGGCGCGGCAAAGCCGCCGTGACCGCCATCCGCCTCGTCAGGTCGAGGCAGTAAGCAGTGAATGCAAAGCCCGAACAGAGCATGGCTAGCCACGATGCGGACGGGCCACTGCTCGTTTTTGTCGAACCGACCAGCTATGTCATCGCCCTGGTCGAACGCCTGCGCGCCGACGAGCGTGCGCCGATTTCCGTTATCTATCTGACCCGTAACATGAGCCAGGATTGGGACAATCAGTCACCGGACCCGGTGCTTGATGGCAATCCGATTCGACGCCTGTTTGATCTCGTGAGGTTCTTGTCACGGCACCGGGCCCGCGTGTTGCATCTGGCTGGTTGGGGACATCCGCTCCTGATGTGCGCCCTCATTGTCGGCAGGCTCCTCGGCAAACGCGTCTTCGTCGAGTCCGACACGCATCAAAACAGCCGCAAGGGTCTTGTCGTCAGAGTTCTGAAGAAGCTGATGTATCCGCTCATCTTTCGACTACCGACGTGTTTTCTACCGGCCGGGACGCAGCAAGCCGCCTACCTCCGCAGTTTCGGCGTGCCGTCGCGGCGCATTCGCGTGGCGGGGATGACGGTCGATGTCGCAGGCATCCGACATGCGGTCGGCCAGATCAACCGGAGCGAGACCCGCGCTGCACGCGGCTGGCAGTTTGATGACTTCGTTGTTACCTATGTTGGCCGCCTTGAACCCATCAAAGGCATTGCCGATTTGCTCGCCGCATTTGACCGGCTGAAGACGGCGGAACCACGGACCCGACTACAGATCGTCGGCGACGGCTCACTCATGGCCCGGTTGCAGACTGACATCAGCGCGGATGACCGTATCCAGCTGCGGGGCAGGCTCTCGAGCAACGCACTTTGGCGGGTTACGCTGCAGCAGACTGCATCGTCGTGCCCTCGCATTGGGAACCCTGGGGCCTGGTGGTTAACGAAGCCATGGCTGCCGGTATTCCCGTAGTTGCCGCGTCCTCGCTGGGTTGCAGCGCAGACCTCATTGACCACAAGCGCACCGCTCTCGCCTTCAAGACGGGTGACATCGACGCACTCACCTGTGCCATCGCGTGGATCGCCCGCCATCCACAGGAGGCGCAATGTCTGGTAGCCAGCGCGGGCCATCTGATGGACCGATGGTCCCTTGAGGATGAATCCGACGCCATCCGCAGCGCCTGGGCGAACGCGTGAACACCCGCGACGTTGCCAACACGATTGCGCTACCGATCGCGCTCTTTTCAGTTATAGCGCCAAGTGCCACGTTCCTGTCGCCCTACTTCACAACAACAACCCGTTGGGTCGGCGTCACCCTTCTCTTTGGCACCGTCATTCTCAACCGCGACTGGCTGCGCAACTCCTGGCGGAGCTACGGCACAATACCGATTGTCGCCTATCTCGCGTGGACGCTGATGACCGGATTCTGGTCCGCCGTGCCACAGCTCACGATAATGAAAGGCATTGCCGCCGTTCTGTCTCTGACCGCGCTGTACCACGGCGGCATCATCTGGGCCCGGTCGCGCCCGCTCTTCAACGCCTTTGATTTTATCCTGCCCATATTTCTGGTCGTCTTAGTCGGCAGCATCGCCGGCCTGCAGGACCCGGACGCGTACGACTCCGGCCGAAGGCAGACCATGTATCGAGGCCTGTTCAGCCACCAGAATACGCTGGGCGTCATGATCGCCATCTGTATTACCTGG
This sequence comes from Gammaproteobacteria bacterium, assembly GCA_963693635.1. GTDB lineage: Bacteria > Pseudomonadota > Gammaproteobacteria > Pseudomonadales > Azotimanducaceae > CAVOBC01. Next base: position 3,204 of record CAVOBC010000311.1, read on the forward strand.
CCGCTTTGGCAAGCCTATACCAGCCGACACTCGCCGATCCGAACCGGTTTCTGGCTCACGTTCACGCTCCTGCTAATGTATGCGCTGGTCCTCACGCACGCGCGCTCTGCCATGCTGATGGCTGCGAGCACCTGTCTCGGTGCCATCCAGGCGACCGGGCCACGGCTGCGCTCCCAGATCTTGTCGTGCATAGGCGCCGTCTTGTTGTGTGTGGCTATCATCAGTCCGAGCACCCTCACCGACGCCGTCTACAAGACCATCTATAAGTGGGACGACAACAACGTCCTGTCGAGCCGAGCCGATCCCTGGCGGAAATCTCAGATCGGCGCGGAGGCGGGTGGGTTGACCGGACTCGGCTTCGGCGTTTCCCTCGGGTATGACACCTTTGCCGGCGGTGTGACGGCAATTGGTTATGGTCGCGAGAAAGGCAACTCGCAACTCGCGATCGCCGAGGAACTCGGACTCATCGGCCTTGTCCTGTATGCGGCAATCATTCTTTCCATTGGTCGGACCGTCCTGGAGGTGTATCGCAGGGCGAGATCGCGCGAGCAGCGAGCGCTCGCAGGACTCCTGGGCGGAACCCTCGCGGGACTCGTCGCACAATCGTGCCTCGAAGGCTGGTGGACCTCTCCGGGGTCGGTCGAGTTTGCTTTTTTCTGGGTGATCGCGGGCGTGATGAGCGGGCAGCGACTGACGCTGACAGAAGCGACCGGCACCAAAACCCGATCGCGGCATGCCTCCGGACGCCTGGTACCGACATGAGGCTGGCCGCAAAACGAACGCTCGGCCGATTAATTCCCCCCGCGCCCACTCCACGCCGGGTCGCGCTCATCTACCACGCCCTTGGAGACTCGCCCTCGGCACAGTCCCCACACGATTTCGCGCATCAGATTGAGTGGCTCGCGCGCCACGCCACGGTCACAACGGCGAGCAACCTCGCGACGTTGCCAGCCGAATCGGCGCTTAACGTCGCCATCACGTTCGATGACGGCTATGCATCCGTTACCGACCATGCGCGTGCCATCCTCACCGATTCAGGCATGGCGGCGACGGTCTTCATTTGCACCGATGAGATCCGCCCGTTGCGGCATGTATCCGACCCGGCGGCAGGTCACTACCCGGGGGAGGTTTTTATGTGCTGGGACGATGTCGCGGGACTTGCATCGGCCGGCTGGGAAGTTGGTTCGCACGGAGCCACGCACGTCGATCACAGCGCAATCGCCCAGCCAGCCGCAGCGATGGAATGCACGTCAGCGCTTGCCGCCTTGAGAACCCGTTTGGGGACCGCGCGTCCAGCCTTCGCGTACACCTGGGGCCGGGCGACACGGCCCCTCGCGCGATTAATCCAGGAGACCGGCTACGAGTGCGCGTTCACTGGCATCCACGGTGCGTTGGACAAGGCCGACGACCCATTCCTGTTGCCCCGGATTGCGATTCCATCTGATCTTTCTTTGAGCGACTTCATCGCCATCGTAACGGGCCGCTGGGACTACCTGAGACCCTGGCAGCAACTGCGAGCGCTCGCCCGGTGAAGGTGTTGATCAATGCGGTGTCTGTCCGCGAGGGCGGGCCGCTGGTCGTGCTGCGCCAACTCTGCGAAACCATGCTGTCAGAAAGTCCGGCGCTGACCCTGCACGTTGCCTGCCCGCGACAAACCGGGCTCTCGCTCGCTGCGCACGCGTCGTTGCACGTGATCGAGCGTTCCGCGCCGGCGAGCCCCATTGCGGTCCTGCGCTGGTATGAGCACGACTTGCCAGACCTCGCCCGCGAGTCCGGTGTCGACGTTCTTTTCAGCATGACCAACTACTTGCCAACGTGGCGTCGCCTGCCGTGCGCAGCGGTTTTGCTGGTGCAACATGCCGGCTACTTCTCGCCTGACTTCATCCGCCTGCAGCGAGCGGTATTTCCGTCGATGCGACATCGAATGTCGTTCAATCTCAAAGGTCAACGCGTACGTGCCTCGATCCGCGTCGCCGACCGTGTGCTGGTTCAAACGTCGGCGCTCGCCGCGGTCATTCGCAGCGACCCAGACTGCGATCCACCCCGTGCCCGGTCGAGACTACGCAACACGCGGCCGGACGATCGGATCCATGCGGTCGCGCACGGACCGGGTGTCGCCTCGCTCGCCGCAGCGCCCAGAACGTCAGCGAAGACGCCTGCCAATCTGGGTTTTCTGTGCAAATTCGGCGTACAGAAGGGCTTTCACACGCTCCTCGCCGGCTTGCCCGAAGTACAGCGGCATCACGCGTTCACGCTCCACCTGACCCTCGACCTTGATGACGCGGCCACCGCGGTCCTCCAGGACGCGATCAGCGCCGCGCCGTATCCTGTTTCCAACAAACCGGTGCGGCCGGACGAAGTCCCTGCCGCACTCGAACGTATCGACATATGCATTTTTACGTCCATCTGCGAGTCCTTCGGCTTTCCGCTGGTCGAAGCGATGGCACGGGGCATACCTGTAGTCGCGGTCGACGTCCCCGGCAACCGCGAACTCGCAGGCAACGCCGCATTATATTTCGCGATGAACGACAGCGACGGACTCGCCGCGCGCACCCGACA
>CAVOBC010000312.1:0-5752 GCA_963693635.1 Gammaproteobacteria bacterium
TGTGACAGCTGTCGGTATAAATGCGCATAGTCGGATAGTAAATATAATAAAAACATATACTTAATATTACTTTTCAGTCGGTGGTGGGGCCCACCAGTTAAAGCAGCGTGGTTATTGGGCTGTGCCACTTCACGCAATCAGGAAAGCAACGCGCCACACCCGATCCAGGCGGCTGAGGACGAAGGCCGGTCTAGGCACCCTCAAATCGTGCTATGTGATCCTCTGCGGAGCAATTGTCCGCGCCCTGGCACACCCGTGACTTCGCCCTGGTCCAACACGACTTCTCCGCGGCTGACGGTAAAACTTGGCCATCCAGTGACCTTGAAACCGTCGTAAGGTGAATAATCCACTCGGCTCTGCATCTCGGCGCCATTGATGACCCGTGTATCCGTCTCGTCCCAGACGACCATGCCGGCATCGCCACCGACGACGATCGTGTCTTTCTGCGCATCCACACCGACGAGTTTTGCCGGGTTGGTCGAAGTGACCGCAACGAACTGTGCCAACGCAATTCGATTAGCCAGCACGCCGCTGGAGAACAGCATCGGCAAGCTGGTTTCGAGACCACCGCTCGCGCATTCAACATCTCCCACCGCTGGCTCCGATATCAATCCGCCAGATCATCACTCAGCCGAGAACGCTAGCTTGTTCTGTCAGGCGCGTTGACGCGCATCTGCGCACCCACTGCAACACCGGGGTTCGGTGGCGGTGTTGGCATCGACTCGCCCGGCGGCCACAGTACCGGCATACCCGGGCCATCGATAACATCACCGACCCCCACATGATCCCGATCGAGCGGATATGCCGGCCAGGACTGAGTGCGTCGGGCTTGCGCCGCGATATAGACAATCGTGAATACGCGCCGCGTCTTGTCGGTCGTGTTGGCAGACGCCTGATGGACCGTCAACCCGTGGTGCCAGGTAATCGAACCTGCGCTCACTTCCTGAAAGGCGGGCGACGCGCCGCCGAGCGCCGGGTCTCCGACGATGTCGTACGGCGTGGTGGCGTGCGTGATATCCACGACTCGAAGTCGCCCGGCTTTGTGCGAGCCAGGCACATAGGCCATGGCCCCCGCAGCGATGGTTATATCATCGAAGGGTATCCAGGCACTGATCAGTGGTTCGTGTCCAAATGGCCAGAACGTTAAATCCTGATGCGGCGTCGTCGCGAGTCCGCCCGACTCTTTGTACAGAGCCTGGTCTTGCCACAGCCGGACGCTCGTTACCCCCAGCAATTGCGCTGCGATTCCGGCCAGCGCCCGGTGACAGGTCAACGGCCGCACTGCCCGACTCGTCTCCCAAAGTCGCATGCACTGAATGAACGACTGCTCGTACCGCGTCTTCTCCGCGACCTCACGCGTGTCGTGCGCCGTGCGCCGCGCAACCTCCACGTCTACGGCATCGCCGTAACTGCGAACTTCATCAGCACCCAGCACACCATCAGTGACGACGTAGCCGTTCTCGGCAAAGTCATCAATCGTCGTCTGTTGCAGCGTATATGGAAAGGGCGTCAAGCTGGGATCGAAACCTTGGTTGTGGTGGTCGGTTGGTAGGTCGTCGGTTGGTAGGTCGTCGGTTAGCCGTTTGGCTGATCGATATATTTTCTCGGGAAACCCACGCGCTTGCGCGTCTGGCTTGCGCGCAATGGCCTCCGCATAGTGGCAAGTCTAGCGCGACCTTTAGGCGGTCGGGAAGTCAGTTATTGATGTCCCGATTACTGGGACACTCCAGTATCTCTCCGCGCTGCACCGGACCCGGACGATGCGTCAACGCAGGGAGATGTGAGAACATCCACGCCCCGCCATCCACATCAGTCCTCACACCTCCTGCCAGGACATAACCTGTGAAGCACCTGACCCTAGCGCTCATTTTGCTGTTGCCATCTATACCGTTCGCCAAAGCCGACGCGTGCCGCGATCTGTATCAACTGACGGATGACACCCTCGCTGTGGGGCCCGGGGTTGCTGTACCCGCCGAAGGCGCGGTACCCGCGCACTGCCGTGTGCGCGGCGTCATTGGCCGCGGCATCCGTTTCGAAGTGCGCATGCCGGTCAGAGGCTGGAACCGACGCTTTCTGTTCGAGGGAACGGGGGGCTTCGCCGGTTACCTCGCCGACACGACGCGCGGACTCGCCGATGGGTACGCCGTCTCAACAACCGACACGGGTCATCAGGGTGCCGGGGCCTATGAGTTTCTGCTCCAGCCCCAAGCCTTCCTGGACTATGCCTTTCGAGGTATTCACCTGGCAACGACCGTGACAAATCGGGTCGTCAGTACCTATTACGGCAAAAGCCCCGCTTCACCTACTTCGAAGGATGCTCAAATGGCGGTCGCCAGGCACTGATGGAGGCCCTCCGTTACCCGGACGATTACGACGGTATCATCGCCGGCGCGCCCGCGTTCCAGGTCGCCCGGGAGTTCGCTCCGTTCCTGTTGATGGCCGCGAGGGCGCAAGCCGCTAATCCGATATCAGTCAACGACCTGAAGGTTGTGGACAACGCGACGCGTGAGGCCTGCGATCTGCTGGACGGCATCAACGACGGCGTGATCGACGATCCTCGTCAGTGCAACTTTAATCCCGAAATCCTGCTCTGTCGTAATGGCGATACGCGCAACTGCCTGTCCTCCAGTGCCATCGATACGTTTAAACAGATGTACAAAGGCGTGGTCGATCCTGACGGCACAATCGTCTCGCCAGGCGTCTTGCCGGGGGCCGAGGCAGCCGGCGACTGGGCCGGTTGGGTCATCGGGGGCGTGACGCCACCGGGACCCGGCGTCGGCGCCAGGGCAGTTAACGACCTTTTCGCAGAATCGTTCGGTCACCTTATCCATCAGGATCCGAACATCAAAGCTGATGACTTTGACATCTATCTGGACCGGGATGAGCTCGAAGACACATCGGCGATCTTAGACATCAATGAGGCAGACTTCACAAAGTTCCGCAAGAAAGGCGGCAAACTGCTCATGTTCCAGGGTTGGAACGACTACCCCCTGCGCCCCCAACGCGCGATTAATTATCTGGCAAGCGCGGAAAAGGAAAACGGTGGAGCGAACAGGACCGCGGCGTTCATGCAGCTCTTTATGGTGCCGGGCATGCTGCACTGTGGCCTCGGGCCAGGTCCTTCAGTGGCAGACTACTTGACGCCGCTGACCGCATGGGTGGAGAAAGGAACGGCACCTGATGTCATTCCAGCGGCTCACGTCGATGCCGACGGCCGCACCGCCTTCACCCGCAAGTTCTGCGCTTATCCGACGTATGGCAAGTACGCCGGCGAAGGGGATGAGACCGATGGGTCCAACTACGCCTGCGTGACCGACCCATAGGAACTCAGAGGGCGGCACCCTGCGGGCGCGGCCCTTCGACCATGTGACGCCAGAACCGGCGTGGCTCGCCCAGCTTAAAGTTGCCTTGCGCCTTGTGCTGAACCGTGGCGTTGTCCCATACGAGGGCGTCACAATCGCGCCATACGTGCTCGCACCGTGCCGCGTTGTCCTCAGCGAACTGCTGGCACTCCCGCAACAAAGCGCGGCCCTTGAGCACGTCCATGTCCGCGACGTGCTTTGCCCGATCAAGATCAATAAAGAGCGCGAGGGAATCGGCATAGGGATGTTTTCGCACGAGTGGATGCTCGACGTCACGAAGCGCATCCGCCGGTCCACTCGCCGCCCGGCGGGGCGAGAACGCGTCTTCGTTGTTATATCCATAGACAACCGACAGCGACGACACCCGCTGTTGTAGCTCAGATGGGAGTTTCCGGTACGCCGAGCGCATGTCTATGAAGTGCGTGGGACCACCCCCGGATGGCGGCAACGCCCTCGCATGCAGTACCGTCGCAAGTGCCGGCCGTTCAGTAAACGTGTCGTCACTGTGCCAGGTTTCAAAGAGACCAGGGCGCTGGTCATCCAGGCCACCATACGCCGGCACGCCTTTCGCTTCGCACATCTCGTCAGTTAACACGTACCCGGCATCGATATGCTGGAGTGCCGGACTGTACCGAAACGCGGCCCCGTCCTTCGTTTCTGCAACCGGATCTTTAATGTCGCCGAACAAGCCGGCAACCCAGGCGAACTCGTCTTTTGTCAGGCGTTTTGCAAAGCGCAAACACAACACGCCTGACTCGGCGAGCGCCGTACGCAAGCGCGCGCGGTCCACTTCCTGCCCCGCTACGAGACCCGTCACCTCTGTAACTGAAAAGCCCGGCGTTGAACAAACCTCAAGCATCAAACCTCCATCACTCAGCAATCGTCGGCATCACGCGTCCACAACACTTATCCAAAGTGCGCCATGACACTCCATGACAGAAGGGGGGGCCCCGCCTCCAGGGCAGAGCCATGACAAGCAGGTATCATAGGATGAAGCACAGGGCTTTGACATGACCACAGTTCTCTCACGCAGTGCTTCTGGCAAGATCTGGGACACCATTATTGTCGGAGCGGGCTCTGCGGGTTGCGTGCTCGCAAATCGGCTGTCCGCTGACCCATCGCGTTCCGTTCTTCTTCTTGAAGCCGGAGGCAGCGACGCGCATCCGTTTGTGCGCATGCCCGCCGCCCTTTCCCTGCCAATGAACAGTCAGCGTTTCAACTGGTTCTTCGAATCAGAACCAGAACCCGCACTCGACAACCGGCGTCTGCACTGCCCGCGCGGCAAGGTACTGGGTGGATCATCGTCGATCAATGGCATGGTCTACGTTCGCGGACATGCTCTCGACTTCGAACGCTGGCAGTCGCTCGGGGCGACCGGTTGGGGATACGCCGACGTGCTACCTTATTTCAAGCGGGCCGAACGCACCAGTGATGTGCCCGCGGGATCACGCTATCGCGGTCTTGACGGGCCGCTCGCGGTGACCCGCGGCAGGAAAGACAATCCCCTGCACCCTGCGTTCCTCGCAGCTTGCTCCCAGGCCGGTTATCCAGCACCGGATGATCTGAACGGTTATCAGCAAGAGGGATTTGGTGACCTCGAAATGACAATCGATGACGGCGTGCGTTGTAGTACGGCACGTGCCTACCTTGCACCGGTGCGACATCGGTCCAATCTCGGTGTGCGCAGCCGCGTGCTGGTTGAGCGCGTCACGGTCAGCGGCAAGCGCGCCGACGGCGTCGTCATCCGGACGAGGGGCGGACCCGCAGAGCACATCACGGCTGGCAATGTGATTCTCGCTGCGGGCGCCATCGGGTCACCCCACCTTCTGCTCCTCTCCGGCATCGGACCCGCGGAGGACCTCAGCGGTCACAGCATCGGCGTCGCTTCAAATTTACCCGGCGTGGGGCAGAACCTGATGGATCATCTTGAGGTCTATCTGCAACAGACATGCACGCAACCGATTTCGTTGAACCGCTTTCTCAATCCGGTTAGCAAGGCACTGATCGGTGCGCGCTGGCTTGCCACCCGAGGTGGGCTCGGCGCCACCAACCACTTCGAAACAGGGGGGTTCATCCGAAGCATGGATACCGTGTCACATCCCGACATTCAGTTTCACTTCCTTCCGGCGGCAGTCTCCTACGACGGTCGCCAGAAGGCTGCAGCCGATGGCTTCCAGGTACATGTGGGACCCATGGCAAGTCCGAGCCGGGGTGACCTGCGCCTAAGGTCGGCCGACCCGCGCCAAAAGCCGACTCTGCGCTTCAATTACATGTCCGACCCCTCTGACTGGCGGGTATTCCGCTCGGCGATCCGGCAGGCCCGCGCGATTATTAATCAGCCGGCACTCGCTGCGTTTCGAGGGCCGGAACTTGCCCCGGGCCCCGCGGTG
>CAVOBC010000313.1:0-5749 GCA_963693635.1 Gammaproteobacteria bacterium
TGCGGGCCACCTCCGAGCGACTCCAGACCTGCGGCGGGCCGAACATCGGATGGAACGCCGGCAAGCCCTGATCCAGATCCAGCTTCAATCCCTGCAGGTCTGCGGCGCCGCCCATGGAGCCATCCATCAACCGGTCCGAATGCACCACAAATCCCCCATCCAGATCGTCAACGACAATTGCGCTGGTCCGGGGCGGCTCCCAGTCACTGGGAAAGACGCCCGAAAAGGGCTCCGCGTCAGACTGGATTTCAACCAGACGGGCGACATCAGACGTCGCGCGTCCCCTGTCAAGCGCACCTCGCGGGAGCGGCACTCGCACCTGATGGCGATTGAGCGACAGGTACGGCCGCATCCACACCTCGCGCACAGGCGAGCTCGTAATCACACCAACATCCACACTGGAGTTGCCGGGCACACGGATCGGGTCGGTCGAGTCATGGATGGTCTTGTTGCGGGTCCCGTGCGCGTAGCGAAGCGTGAACAAGCCCGGCGTCGCCTCGTCATTGCGCACACTAACCTTCATCTGATAGCGCGGATTGCCGAGCTTGTCATCCGCCAGACGATAGGCCTCAAGCTCTGACACCAGAAACCCCGGCAAGGCCGCATCCCGCAGCCAGTCACCCAGCAACGCGGGCAGATCGATCCCCAACTCGACGGCGAGGTTATTGAACTCCGTCGTCGTGAACGTCTCGCCTGCATATCGCGATCGAAGCGACGCCAAAAGGTGGCCGGTCTTTCCCCGACCAATACCGTCGATGATGGAGCGGGCGACGGCGCTTCCCTTCAGCGCCATCACGTTGATTGACTGTCCCGGATGATCATGCGGGTCGAGATCCGCCAGCGCGTCACCCAATGCACGATCCCAGACGGTCGGCCGGTTGGTCACGTTTCTGACCAGCGCTTCTGCCACTGACCCGGCACGACCGGTGCCCATGTCCACCATGGTTTTCCCGATCAGGATGTTCGCCTGGGACGCAAACTCATGCGCAGAGAAATAGCCCCGCTTGTCCGTCAAGAGTTGGCTTGCCATCTCGTCCAGCACCCAGTTGAGCGCAATCGCGCCATCGCCCTCGGCACTCGTCTGGCTGCGAAGGAAATGCCGTGAGACGCCGGTGAAGAGGTTGCCACCGCTGAAGTCGTTCTCGAAGAAGCGCTCAATGACCTCAACTTTCGCTCCGGCCATGCCGCCTTCCTTGTCTTCAAACTTCGCAGGGTCATCAAAGCCGCGATCGAACCGGGCGGTGGGGAAACCGGTTTCCCGGAGCAGCAGCATGCCCGGCATTGTCTGCACCGTGTCCATGCGCCAGTCGCCGCCATAGCCGCGCAGCCGGTTGGGCACCTCAACCAGCGTCAGCGACTCGTATGGATAGGCGAGATTGAAGGTTCGCGCCTCTGTCATCATCTCCTGTACACGGTCTTTGATGGCGCCTTCGGCATCACTGAAGAACTCAAGATTGCGGACGTGGTCGGGATGTACCAGCACTTCAAGTTCCAGCCCATCAATCTCGACGCTTCGCCGCGCGAACTCGGATGCAATCAGTGCAACGTCATACACCCAACCTTTCGGGTTGAAGCGAAAGCTGTCGGACTTTCCGGGGACCGGATCACGACGACCAGGCCCTGCGACCAACCAGCCATCCGGCACCTCGACCTCAAGGTCAAGTTTGAAGTAATCGGTCGCCCGCCCGCGTGGATCGTCGGAGGGCACGTCGGAGCCTGCAATGGGCAGCCAGCGACTGCCGGGCATCAGGGCAACCATTTCGGATGAGAAATTGCTGATCTCGTAACCGAGAAGAAAGAGCTGCGAACTCATCAGGTCACCGAGATAAAAGTCGAACGCGGTGTCGAGGTAGCCAAAAGTCAGATCGGGCTGCCCTGCTGCCGTGATCGCAACCGAAACAGCGCGCTTGCCGCCCGCAGGCGCTGTCACCCGCAGGATGCCATCCGCATGCTGATAACCGGCGGCGGCGCCATTGACGGCAAGACGCGTGATCGTGAATCCCGGGTTGAAGGCAAAGGTCAAACTGTCCCCCGCCTCGCTGCCGCTGTGACCCCGCAGTTCGATGTCGATTGCGACCGAGCGCCCCGGATCGAGGACGACGCGACCGGTTATGCTTTCTATGTCCATCCGCGGGTCGTTCTGGTGCTGCTCGTGCACGGCAAGCCAGGCACGCCGCTCGTCAATGGGTCCGCGCACTTCGAACGTATGCAGACCGAAACAGGCGACAGACAACGTGAGCAGACCGCCGCCGATCGCGAGCCGTCGCTGCTTTGAACCGCCATCACTGCGAGGAAACAACGCGGCCGCGAGCATCAGCAGCGCAGCGGCCAGGGACCAGAGCGCACCCATGTGCAAAGCGGTACCCGGGGGCAAGACGAGCGGCACCATGTCTGACGCCATGTCGAAGGTCGGCAAGATCGAAAAGACGGGCTGCAGATAAACCGGTAGCTGAAAGGTCACCCAGAACTGGAGTCCAAGCGCACCCAACGAGGCGACAATGACCCCCAACCGATGGCGCACTGCGACCGAGATGAAGATAACGACAGAACACCAGACAACGAGCGCGGTCACGCTGTAAATCAGAAAGCCGACGATCGAATGCGGCTGCAACAGGTCGCCCACCGGCCAACCGTTGAGCCTGGAGAGCCCACCGAATCCCTGCATGATCGCGAGAGCAACCAGCACCGGTATCCAGCTCATGATCACGAGCGCCAGACTGCGCCCGAAAATGTATTCACTATTACTGGGCGGCCGCACGTCCAGCACCTCTGCCATACGCTCGCGCTCATCTCGCGCGCGGACATCAAAGGCAAGGAAGATCAGACCGACCAGAAATATAACCAGCATGTACATACCGGACGCGGCGACCAGCAGACGAGGCGACATGGAACCCACGGTGCCAGAGTACGCCGAGAACATTCCGTGCAAAACGGACGTGTAGGCGTATATCAGCAGCGCGATGATGACCGCGAGAACCGAGAACACCCAGTAGCGTGCGAGCCGGCGCGTCGAGCGCATTTCGGCCCCGGCAATCGCCCACATCATGCGCGCGTTGAAAGAACGGGCTCGCGTTTCGCCTGCCGCCGCCATCTAAGACTCCCCACCCGACTCTTCATCATCGGGCCCATCGCCCTTGCCGCGTTTACGGCCCTTGCGTGCGGGACGCCGCTTGCGCCGCTTCTTGCCGGTGTCTTCTCGCTGGCTCTCTCTGACCGCCTCAGCACGCCCGCGCGCAGCCATAAAGGCCATGTAACTCTCTTCGAGCGTTGGTTCCGCAATCGTCGTTGCACCCGCGGGCACATGACCCTGTCGGGCGACACCGCGCAGCACCATTTTCCCGTCCGCCACCGTGGACGAGACGATGTCGAATTCCGCCTCGAAACCGTCGATCTCCGATTCAACCGCGGTGACCTCGAACACCTGCCCGGCGGCTTCTGCGACGAGCGTTGCGGGCGGTCCCTGGAAAATGATCTGGCCCGAATCAAGCAGCGCGACTTCACGACAGGCGGCGCCAAGGTCAGCAACGATGTGGGTGGATAAAAGAATCGTGCGGTCACGACCGAGGCTAGCCATGAGATTGCGAAATCGAATGCGCTCTTCCGGGTCAAGCCCAACCGTCGGCTCATCGACGATCAGTATCTGCGGCCGGTGCACCAGGGCCTGGGCCACACCCAGACGGCGCAACATCCCGCCTGAGAGTTTGCGCACTTTGCGATCCGCAACATCGGCGAGACCGACTTGTTCAAGCACCTCGGCAACACGCTCGCGTCGCGGGGCTTTCTTTAACATGCCGGAGAGTTGAGCAAGGGTATCGAGCACTTCCTCCACGCGATGCAATCGCCACGCACCGAAATCCTGGGGCAGGTAACCGAGAAGGCGGCGGACGCTGGGCGCGTCGGTCACAACGTCGTACCCGCCGACACGAACGCTGCCTTCGCTCGGTGTAACGAGCGCGCAGAGGATGCGCATCAGCGTGCTCTTGCCGGCACCGTTGGGCCCCAGAAGACCAAACACGCCGGCACCGCAACTGAGATTGACGTCGGTCAGCGCCTGGTGACCGTCCTTATACCGGTGGTTCAGACCCTTGACCTCGAGGGCCTGGACACTCGACGGATTCATTGATATTGCGGTTTCGCCCATGAAATCCCCTTATCCAATTCACTCAAACCTGCCCGGCGGGCGAGTTGTTCATCGACGTGCTCGCCGACATAATATGTCAACATCTTAAGGTCGGCACTCCCATTGTCCAGCGTGCATGCGCAGCATTGGCCGCGCGCGGTCCCGCCAATCCAAGCCTCCACCCGTCGGTGATGCACGCTTGATCGTCATCCACTCCTACACGTGCTTTCACTTTCCGTGCCACCTGAGTGGACGGCAATCGGGGAGAATCGGTACGACACCCGCACGTGGCCGGTAGTCTATTGATATTTGTAGCGAAAGTTCAGCCGAGGGTGCAGTTGAGATTCTGCGGGACGAATGGACCTCGCAACTGCTCGGGTCACCGACCGATCAACGCAACCCGCCGTCATTTCATTAACAACGCAAACATTTCACGAGGATCGCAAACACCACATTAAGACTGCGAAGGCTGCAAGCAAGCGGCGGAGAACGGCAACGACAAGGTGCGGTACAGCTAACATTCGCCAACGACATCGACACGCAAGCCGTTCGCCACTTTATGCCAACGCGTTATCGTCGATGTCAGGAAGCTGTGATTTATCGTGTGCCACCCGCTGGGCGCGGTCTCCTTAGAAGCCACTTCAAGGAGTGAAGGAGTGAGCGACTAAAAGCAGGTCGGTGTCAGCTTTGTAAGCCAACGTGGTCTCGTTTTCGGCCACTCGCGCAAGCCGGACAGCAAACGGTGCAAGCGGCGTAAGATCATCCGATAGACCTCCCAGCCAAACCGCTCGAGGCCAGCCAAACCACTCGAGGGCCCTCATGGATCGTGTTGCTCCTGTCCTGACTGTCCGTTCGGTCTACGTCGCGCTCGACTGGTACACACAGTTGCTCGGATTCACGGTGATGTATCGCAACGCGGGCGCTCCGAACGACGGCTCGCTGAACTACGCCGTGCTGGCGCGGGAAGGCGCCCAACTCCATCTCGGTCTCGACCGGGATATGGGCAACGCCCCCGGAGAGAGCGCGTTCAACCTCACGACGACGGACTTCGCCCCGCTGCTGGAAGCGGCCCGCGATGCGGGCGCCACTTTCTACATCGAGCCCGGTACGATCCCCACCGGCCAGCGCACGTTCGGCATCAGAGACCGGACGGTAATCGCGTCAGCCCGGTCGAAGTAGATTAAAGACGCAGCTTGCCGAGACACTGCGCGCACGCGGCATCGTCGTCATCACGCGCCGCGGTCTGATGACCGACTACGTGAGCAATTGCCATCCCAGGCACACCCGCATTTTCGCGTTCAGCAACGACTCTGCGTTCCGTACCGCATTTTCAAACGATCCCGAGAAGACCCTGCAGATTGCATTCGATGTCCTCAAAGACCGGGCCGGGTTCGTGAGTGGCGAAAAAGTCGTCGTTATCTCAGACGTCCTGGCTGGATCAGGCATCGACGCGATCCAGATTCGTACTCTGCTCTGAACGCGGGTATCAAGCGGGTATCAAAAGTGCGGCAGAGCACTTTTTTTGGCAACATGACAGTCCTCAAAAAACTCGCATTCATCTGGCCCAGGAGCCGACAGGCCTTTACTCTGTAGTTACTTCACCCGCGACTCTTGTGTAATAGTTAAGGT
>CAVOBC010000314.1:0-5722 GCA_963693635.1 Gammaproteobacteria bacterium
TGTCGATTGGGTTACAACCCGAACCGATACCGCAGCTTGACCACGAACACGTCGACGATGGGCGTGTCGATAGCATCACTAAAGAGATCGCTGAACTCGTCGTCAACCCGGTCTGGCAAGTTGCTGTCCCGCCTGTAGACCAAAAAGAGATCAGACAGCGGACCGATCTCCCAGCGATATCGCAATTGCGCGGTGAGCCGCGAGACCGTGAAGTCATTGCGCACATCGCCCGGCGCGCGCTGCAGCCGCATCAGTTTCCCCTCATTGGACGGTATGACATAGAAGTCTCTTTCGTCTGCAGTGATGCCTGCCCACTGCAGCGTCAGGCATCACTGCTACCTGGACGTCAGAAAGAGATCCATAGCCAATCGCGGCTGCAAGTCCTGGGCGTCAAACGTGGTCATGTTCCGATCGAGGGCGGCGTCGGAGCTGCCATAGGCAAACTGGTGCAGCAATCAGCCTTTGCGTTCAAAGTAATTGAGGCCCAGATCAACCGAGAACCAGTCATTCGCCTTGAAGGTGAGACCGAGACCGGTCCGCACAGTCCAGTCACTCAGTTCCTCCTGACGCATCCCCACGAGCGCGCTCAGGGACAGGACTTTAGAAGTGTCGGTGCCAAAAGCCACTTCTACCACGATTCGGCCATCCACCTTGTAGTCGCCGTTGCCGAAGCTGTTGCGGTCATCCCACTTCGCCGGGAAGTAGTCAAACTCGGTTCGGATCTCATTCAGGTTTTTGAAAGTCCACGCGTTGCGCAGGAAATAGCCAGCGCGCACGAGGCGTCCGTCCATGTTCCATTCGTTGCTAAGCACAGTAGAAATGCTCTTACCGCGCAAGCGTTTGAGACCCCGCCCGGTGGAATGGCTGTACCGATAAGTCACGTGCGCGCGTTGTTTCTACGAATGAAACCGAGATCCCGGACCAGAAGTGTGTCGCCGAAGTAGTCGCGGGTGAGTTTGTGCTCCACCCCTTGTTTCGGTTTGTACGTGATATCAGCCATGGCCCCGTTTGCCCGACACGTCCTCCACATCGCTCGCCATCAACTGGCCGTCGAGTTGCCACAGACCGTTGGACGACAGCCAGTGGCCATCCACCCCATGCACCACCGCATCATGGTCAGCGTAGCGGACCATGGTCCACCGATAGCCAACCGACGAACGCCCGGCACCCGTCGATTCATAGAGAAACCGTGCGACGCCGAAGTCTCTGCCCTCACCCCCGACTCGTATCGGGCCCTTCATCGACCACGCCAGGCAAGCGGACGTCATCTTCAAACGCAGCCAGCGCGCCATATCTGAACTGCCCACTCTGGCCGGTTACTTTGACCGCGCCCAACAAGTCGGATGGTTTGCCACGCTCGACGCCCGCAACGTCGACGCCGCTCGGTATGTCGATTCGCGGCGGTCCGCCAACGCGTCGGGTGTTCAACAGGGTCGTTGGTTCCGGACTGAATGTTGATGTCGTCTGGCGCGAACCGGTGCCCGATGGTCCGCGTACACGGCTTCGGGGTGTCGTTTGGAAGACCTTCCGTCCTTCCAGGAAGAACAGCCGCTTCTCTGGAAGGAAGGTCTCGAATGCTGTCAGATTGATAACAACTTCGTCAGACTCGACCACGCCAAAGTCAGGATTCAGTGTTGCTGTCACTTGAATATTGGAGCTGGGACGCCACGAGACATCGGCACCAACGCGGTACTCCGCACTGCCACTAATCTCGTCAATCGTGTGTGAAGCGGCCGGATAGATCTCCAGTTGACGACGCGGCCCAACACCTGACGCCTGCATCTGGGCCAGAACCGACATAAATGTGGGCGACTAAAAAGGCAGCGCGGGCCACGTCCAGCGCTCGTCGACATAAGCAACTCTGCGATTGACGCAAAACCCGAAGTTGCGTTGGTCACCATCGCTGTCCGGCATTGTCATCATCAACCAGGGCAGAAACATCTCAGCCGACCAACCATCCCCCAGCTCCACGGTCGCACTTTCCCAGGGACCATCCCACTCGGTCGAGTACTGGCGTTCTGCCGCGACTTTGCCATCCATGACCGACCCGCCGAGATTAACCGTAAACCAATAGCCGTAAAGGCCCGCCCCGGACGTGTCGAGCGTAATCGCCCAACTATCACGGTTGGGAAACTCATCCCGGCTTGAGAGGCGTGCAAGCAACGTTTCCGGTGGCTGCTTCATGTGTACGCCGATGTACATACCCTTGTCGGTGTAGAACCAACGCATGTCCGTCTGGAACCACGGCGCCTGCATCGTGTCCGGGTCCGTCACCGTCAGGTTGTCGTACCCGGGAATACGCTGCCAGAATGCCTCATCCACACGACCATCAAGCTTGAAGTCGAAGGTGCCCTCCTCGAGTTAGGGCATAGTGATGTTGACGTCTGTACCGACCGTGCTGAGGCTGACCATGCCTAGGGGATCAGAACTCAGTTGAGTTCCGGACCGGCATGCCCCCTGCGCAGCGCGCACCTCAGTCCCGAGTGCGAGCAGCAGGATCGTCAAAACGGTAGACAACAACGTGCTGGCGGTCGTCCTGGATCGAGGGATACCCCGACTTCTGGCCTCTGTATTCGAGTGATTCACTCGCATCCTTTCGGGTCCCGGCGCGGTGCCAGGCGGTTTTCGTTGCGCGCCGTAGCAGGTTGAAAACGTCACGATTTCGCAGAGAGTCAGAGACAGCGGGCGCGCTTATATGTCATCGGCTGACAGAAAAATCGGTGCTGAAACCCGGCACACGTGTCAGATTCAGCAACCATCTTTGGACAGGGCCCCCGGAATTTTCTGCTCTTTTCGCATGCCCCCAACAAGACCCCTTCGGTCCATCAAAACCAAGGCAGACTGAGCATCGCAGCGTACGATGGACGGTGCCAGCGCCTGGAAAGCGAGCCAGAATATCCGCACATCTAAGCCACGCCACACCAGATCGCCCAGTTGGAATTTAACGACCGACGCGATTAAGGTGTGCGCTCAACATCCGGAGCATCAAAAATGAAGAAAGGGGTTCTCTTGACCGCGCTATCGCTCGCGCTCTACGTGGGCGGCAGCGTGGGCGACGGCCACGAAAGCATCGAGATCAGTCTTATGGGCACCGGCATCAACGTCGCCGATCTCGATCGCGCTGAGAAGTTCTATAGCGAGGTCTTCGAGATGAAGCGGACCTTTCAATATCCTCCCGAAGGAAAACCGCTGGAAATCGGTCTCGGACGCGCTGGCGGAGGCGCGGCACTGATCCTCGCTCAGTTCAACAACGATCCGCTGCCCGAGGAGAAGAAGGCTTATGGACGCCTCATCTTCAATGTTAGCGACGCGGAGACCGTTGCTAAACGCGCCGAAAAGCGCGGATCAACCCTTCGCCACGTTGGCGTGCGCGGGCCGAAGAATCCCGTGATCATCTTCTTCGACGACCTCGACGGTTACGACGTGGAACTCTATCAGGCAGGGCCTGTGGCGGAATAGAAGCCTGCGGCGAAACAGGCTTACAGCGAAGCAGCCCACGAAGTAAGACGGCCGGGTAACTTGCCCGGCTACACTCGCACCGAGTCTCTAACTGACCTTGCCGAAGCCGCAGGCGAGATCCCGTCGAAACATAGCGGCACTACAGGCTCGAGTCCGGGGATGACGGACTCTTACACGTGCGATCCGTCAACGAGGACCTGGAAGTGCTGCCGGACTTCATGCGCGCCGACTGGATCGATGCTATCCCGCGGCCCTGATCTCGTCATAGCCGACCGGCAATGAAGCGTCCGAAGCCAGGTAGGCTTTGATCCCTGGCCGGGACTTCATACGCGCGGCCCATGCGCTCAGCCTTGGCTTTTGGGACATCTGTTCGATTGCAGGGGCTCCCCAGCAGTACTCGGCAAGCGTCACGATGTTGAGCGCAAGGAAGTCCACCCAGGTAGGCGCGTCATCGCTGAAGAAGAAGTCACCGTCTGCAGACCTGAAGCTGTTTTCCAGAACCGTCAACCAGCGTGGAAAGCGGCCGTTCAAATAGTCGGCACTGTCGTCCTGGCGTCCATCGTAGGTCTCGCGCCAGATGTCGGCCACGTTATACGCGAACTGGGCCGCGGCAATGGTGTCGTCCACATCAACGCTATAGCCATGCTTGCTGCCGAGGTACTCCAGCATGACGCTGGTCTGTGAAAGGACCGTGTCCCCGTCGATGAGTAACGGACACGCGAAGACCGGGTGATCCGGCGCTAGTTCCTCGATGGCTTCTGAGACGTTGCTGTTGATCTCGTACGGCTGGCCGGCATCTTCAAGCAGAAAAAGAGCGGGCTCCGCCCTGCCAGTGAAGCCTGGCCAATAGACGATCTGGTATGACATCGGTATTTTCTGTGGCAAAAGAGTGACTGTACCGGACTTGCCCGGCGATGGTCGAGGACACGTTGCACATGAGTCGAAAATTCACAGAGACTTCGTGGAACCGACGTTCACGAGCGGAGCCGTGGTCGACTTCCAGTATCGGCGACGAAATCATCGCTAGCCAGAACGACAAAACCGGTCCACGAGGACCGGTTCAAGTCAGGACATTGGCCAGCTACCAACACGCGCGAAACGCGCGTTAGTAGCGTGCCAGGTTCTTAGACCGTTCGTCGACGCCGGGACGCGACAAAACCGAAGGCTGCCAGGCCGACCAGCGCGATGCTGCTGGGCTCGGGA
The DNA here is from genome assembly GCA_963693635.1 of Gammaproteobacteria bacterium. Lineage (GTDB taxonomy): Bacteria > Pseudomonadota > Gammaproteobacteria > Pseudomonadales > Azotimanducaceae > CAVOBC01. Next base: position 4,663 of record CAVOBC010000314.1, read on the forward strand.
ACACCGGCGAATCCGATGGCGCTGTCGAGAACGCCGTACCAATCGTTGGCGTCTGCAACAGTTCCACCGCAGCAGTAGTCCCAACCAATGTAGAAAAGATCGCCGGCGCCCACTGCTTTTCGGAATACGATCGGGTCACCTGCCCCGGCATAGAAGGTCTCGATACCCCCCAGCGCAGAAGTGACTTCGTGGTGGCTCGATAGGCCGAACAAGGTCGCAGCGTCGTCGCCGAAGGTCGTTCCCGTCGCGGCTGCCGTCGTGGCGAACGGCTCCAGGGCCGCACCGACTGCAGCCAGCGTCACTGGACCAAGAAAGTGCTCCAGAATGTCATCGCCACTTTCACTCTCGAAGCCACCGAGAACGATGATCCTGTTGCCGGCAGACACCCATGCGCCCACAGTGGCGAGCGTTGCCGCATCCGCAGCATCCTGCTCGACCACGATAATGTCCGAGCTGGCCATTGCGGTCGCCCATCCCCCAGAGGAATCGGCCAGCAGCTTGGATGTGTGACCGAGGCCATCGAGGCCGTGATGTCCGGCGACAGTTCCAGCCTTGACGTCATGACTTCCATCCATGACTTTGATTGTCGTTGCGGTCGCCTGAGCGGCCAGGATGCTGAGCGCAACGGCTCCGATTGTCAGAGAGAGTCTGTTCATTTTGCGCAAGGTCCATTATTAGAGATGTAGCATGTAGCGCAACGGAGAGAAGCAAGAATTGAACCAGCTTTTGGATAGAGCGCTTTTTCAAAGACTTGCGGGAGCGAGCCGTCGAGCGGAGCGCGAGACTGTAAAACTCCTCGACGCTCTTGGGCGGTGTGCTTTGCTGCACCCTGCGTTTCACGCCACCGCCAACAACTCTCTACCAAGAGCAGGGACCGCTTTCTATCGGCGGAGAGGAGGGATTCCTTGCACCTTCGCTTCGCGAACGTGCACGACTACGCACTTGCTCGCCGCTGCGCTGCTCGCGCGCGCTAGTTCGAATCCCTCCTCTCCACCCACAAAAAAGGGGGCCATTTGGCCCCCTTTTTATGTTGGCGGAGAGAGAGGGATTCGAACCCTCG
>CAVOBC010000315.1:0-5699 GCA_963693635.1 Gammaproteobacteria bacterium
GCTGGCGGCAGTCGGTATCGGCAGCCTGCGCTTCAATTTCCCGTATATGGAAGCAGGGAAGCCAAGGACCGACAAGCCGGAGATTTGCGTCAGTGTTTTCGATGCAGCATTGGATCGCCTCCTCAAGACCGGGTGCACCGACCCGATTCTCATCGGTGGCCATTCATTCGGTGGCCGGATGGCGACGCATGCAGCGGCGGAACTGAGTCGTGGCGATATCGTCGGTGTCGTTTGTTTTTCGTTTCCGCTACACATGCCGAAGAAGCCGACGACCAAGCGTGCGGCACACCTACCCGCAATAAGTGTGCCGATGCTGCTGCTTTCAGGCGACCGCGATGGGATGATCGAGCGCGATCTCATCGAGCCCATCGTCGAGGATCTGCCACTTGCAACGCTGCATTGGTTACACACGGCTGATCATAGCTACAAGATCCTGAAGCGGACCCGAACGGGCCCTGAGTCGGTGTATGACGAGGCGGCGAGAGTACTCCGCGGGTGGAGCGAACGGACGCTGGCCAAACCCGGTTGATCAGGGCCGTCGCGGGTCGCAAAACGATCGAGCGCAGGAAGTTGTCAGGAATGTGTATAGTCAACGCAAAACAAACAGAGGTTCCCCATGTCCCTTGATCTGGTCATCAAAAACGGCACTGTGATCGACGGTTCCGGCATGCCGCGGTTCAGAGCGGACGTTGGTGTCAAGGACGGCCGCATCACGATCATCGGTCGCATCAACGAGTCGGCGAGCGAGACGATCGACGCCGAGGGGCACGTGGTTGCACCCGGCTTCATCGATGGCCACACCCACATGGATGCGCAGATTGCGTGGGACCCGTTGGGCACCTGCTCTTGCTGGCACGGTGTCACGAGCGTCGTCATGGGCAACTGCGGATTTTCGCTGGCGCCCTGCAAGGAAGAAGACGCGGGGATGGTCATGCGCAATCTGGAGCGCGCCGAAGACATCTCACCCAAGGCCATGGCTGCCGGGATCAAGTGGTCCTGGGAGACCTACAGCGATTATCTCGACACGGTCGAGGGTTTGCCAAAGGGCATCAACTACGCCGGGTATGTAGGTCACTCGGCGCTGCGCACCTACGTCATGGGCGAGCGTGCGTTCAGCGAGACCGCGAGCGAAGATGATGTTGTCGCCATGCAGGCCGAACTGCGTTCTGCGATCAAGGCCGGCGCGATCGGCTTATCGACGTCGCGAACACCCAATCACCTGACGCCGGATGATCGACCGGTCGCGAGCCGCCTCGCCAACTGGGAGGAAATCCAACAGCTCGTCGGGGTGATGGGGGACCTCAACAAGGGCATCTTTGAGATCGCCCATGAGCATGTCGGCCGCAAGCCAGAACGCATTGCCGATTACTTCGGTCGGTTGAAGCAGTTGACGCTGGATACGGGCCGACCCATCACCTGGGGAATGTTCGGTTCGCGTCAGGCACCGGACTACTGGCGCCAGTACTTTGACCTACTGGATGAGGTCGCGGATGCGGGCGGGCGCATGTTTGCCCAGGTCCACAGCCGCGCACTCAACACGGTCCTGTCGTTTGAATCAAATACGCCGTTTGACGCCTGGGAACACTGGCGGGACCTGCGCGCACTGCCGCTTGAACAGCAAAAGGTGGCATTGCGAGATCCCGAGACCCGCCGCAAGTTAATCGAAATTGGCAGCAAGGCGTATGACGGCCCGCGTCTCGTCGGTGCGGAGGCACGCCCGCCTGACTGGGACTGGTTCTACATCATGGACGCGCCGATTGGTCCGTATAAGACCATGTCGCAGTTGGTGGCTGAGACGGGCAAGAACCCGGTTGAGACCATGATCGACCTTGCGCTTGACAAGGACCTGAAGCAGTTCTTCCTGCAACCGATTGCCAACGAGAATCAGGACCATGTGCTCGAGATGATGAAGCATCCGCGCGCGGTTGTGACGTTCTCAGACTCCGGGGCGCACGTCTCTCAGATCATGGACTCGTCCTTGCAGACCCACCTTCTCGGACACTGGGTACGAGAGAAGGAAGCTTTTGCGCTTGAAGAAGCGGTGCGGATGTTGACCATGGTGCCGGCGACGCAATGGGGACTGCACGACCGCGGGCTCCTCCGCTGCGGCATGGCCGCCGATATGGTGGTCTTTGACCCCGCCACGATTTCACCGCAGATGCCGGAGGTCGTCAGTGATCTTCCCGCCGGTGAAACTCGGCTCAAGCAGAAAGCGGACGGCATCCTCGCGACCGTGGTCAACGGCCATCAATTGCTGGCGAACAACGAACACACGGGTGCCCTCCCCGGTCAACTCCTTAGGGCGTGATGGAGTTCACTAAGCAGGTTGTTTTTCAGCGGCCTTTCATGGAACTAAAGCAGTATGCTGCGTTAAGTTCCCTGTGCGACAGGACAGCGCGCTAATCCGGCACCGCGAAATGCTGCTTAGTGAGTGCGGTGCAAGGATGCACCGCCATTTTCCGCAGGCCTCTTTTCTGCAAGCCTCTTTTCTGTACGGAAGTGCGAGATTTGTATGCAAACCGACTCCCAAGAATTGTCAGGATGACAACCTTGGGACCAGAACTATCAGGCTGCTGAAAAAGCAGCCTGATAGTTCGATACGTGGATGGTTCGGCCGTAAATCGACGACGTAAGTCGTGATTTATCGCGAGCGGGCTGAGGCCCGCGACTCTGAAAAAGTGCAGGGAGCACTTTTTCAGCACCCTTGCATGGAACTAAAGCAATTTGCTGCGGTGTTCCCTGCGCGACAGCGCGGCACCGTGAAATGCTGCTAGTGAGTCACTTCGAGCGCCATGTCGCAAAGGGCGTCGATCCACGGCAGCAGGACACCAAGGTCCACAGCATCCGGCCACACATCCGCGGGGTGGTGAAAGAGCGGATTGAAACCGACGATAGAGAGGTACTCGCCGCCGCCGTCAAAGATGTTGCCCGCTTCACCCCCCGGGCGATTGCCGGGTGACGCCTCCGAGGCTGGCGACACACCACGCCGGGCTGCATGCGCGATGAAATCATCGCGACATTGCTTCCAGGAAAATTGCAGGCGCACAGCACCACCCGCCGCGCCGAAGTTGGCGCCGAGATGAATCCAGAGCGCAGCCGCTTTGATCAGTTCCTGGCGTTGGTCCAGATAGCGCACGAGGCCGGTGTGGCCGAGTTCGTGACCGGTGTTGGCCGTAAAGTGCATGCTCCGCCGTGGGGCGGCCGCTGCGACTGCTCGCAACATCTCAAGCAGTGCCGCGATGCCGCCACCGCGCTCGGACGCGCATTGCCACCACCCGCTCCGCGGCGTCATGACGACGATCGGCGGCAGGCCCGGCTCGGTACCTTCGATCGTTGCGAGCACGTTGCTGGCCTCGGCCGCGGTGTGGGTGCCAGAGATCGTCAGCTTGACCGGCACATTGTGAGCGAGGGCCTGCTCGTGACAGTGGGCGACCTGGAGCACCGGCGGACCGAAGGGCGACCCGAACGACTCGGCGTTGACGACCGCCGGTTGATCCTGAGGCATGCCGCTCGCCGTCACCGCGATGATGGCCCTCGCGCGACTCTCGCGTCTGCGCCTGGCGAAGTCTGCAACCCGGTTTGACCGGGCGGAGATTACTTCGATGTCATCGCCAATCGTTCCGGTGATGCCCGCTGCATCTGTCATCGGCGCATCATAGGCAGGTACGCCGCCAATCTGATGGCCATTGGCGACAACAGAGGCGTCAGCGATATCAATCCGCTGCATCGCGAAGGTGTCAAGAACCGGATCGCCGCCAGCAGCCCGCATCTCATTTATGAGCCACGATACGCTCGATTGGTCAACCGTCGTGCCGGTGCGGTGAATGCCCTGATCGTTGTACGCGCGAATGATCCGGGAAATCCTGTCGCCCCGCCCTGCTGCGACGTGACCTCGGGTGCCTGACATAGTCTTTCTGTCTTTCGTCAATCGGACACTAGTTTCTCAGAATTTTGCCGGGATTCATGATGTTGTGCGGATCAAGCGCGCGTTTGATTGCACGCATGATGTCGACACCTGCACCGTGCTCCAACTCCAGATATTCAAGTTTGCCGTAGCCGATGCCATGCTCGCCGGTGCAGGTGCCGCCCATCTCGATCGCGCGTCTGACGAGACGGTCGTTGACTTCGTTCGCAGTGCGCATCTCCTCTTCGTCGTCTGTATGCACGAGCAACAACAGATGGAAGTTGCCGTCGCCGACATGCCCAACGATCGGCGATATCATGCTGTACGCCTCCAGGTCCTTCCTGGTCTCCATGATGCATTCGGTGAGGCGAGAGATAGGCACGCAGACATCGGTCGGCCACCCGGACGTCCCGGGTCTGATCGCCATCGCTGCGTAGTAGGCGTCATGACGTGCCTGCCATAGCTTGTTCTTGTCTTCCTGGCGGGTCGACCATTGGAATTCACCACCGCCGAATTCGCCCACGAGCGCGCCGACCATCTCGCTCTGTTCCTTGACACTCGCTGCCGTGCCGTGGAACTCGAAAAACAGGGTGTGCTGCTCCGGGTATGCCAGATCGGAATAAGCGTTGACCGCTTTCATCTGTACATCGTCGAGCAACTCCACCCGCGCGACTGGAATGCCCGTTTGGGTAATTGCGATCACGGTGTTGACTGCATCATCCAGGTTCTCGAACGAGCAGACACCGGCGGAGTCGGCCTCAGGAAGTCCAAAAAGTTTGAGCTGTATCTCGGTGATCACACCGAGCGTGCCCTCTGAGCCGCACATCAGACGGGTCAGGTCGTAACCCGCTGCTGATTTCCTCGATCGCCCACCGGTTTTTACGACCGAGCCATCAGGCATGACCATGGTGAGACCGAGGACGTTCTCGCGCATGGTGCCGTAACGCACGGCATTGGTGCCGGAGGCCCGGGTTGCGGTCATGCCGCCGAGTGTTGCGTCTGCGCCCGGGTCAACGGGAAAGAAGACACCCGCGTGTCGGAGTTCCATGTTGAGTTGCTTGCGCGTGACGCCCGCTTGTACGCGGCAGTCGAGATCTTCAGCGTTCACTTCCAACACTTGATTCATCAGTGACATGTCGAGGCAGATGCCGCCTTGCAATGCAGCGACGTGTCCCTCGAGCGACGTGCCCACCCCGAACGGGATAATCGGAATCTTGCGCTCGGCACAAATCTTCACGATTTCGCTCACCTCATCGATGGAAGTGGCGTAGACAACAGCGTCCGGCGATTTCCCGGCGTGGAAGGACTCGTCCCGCCCGTGCTGATCAAGGACGTCAGCGTTCAAAACAAGCCGGTCACCAAAGCGCCCCTTTAGGGTGTTGATCGCGATTTCCATGTCGGTTCCCCGATGTAAGTGGTGTGTCGCCACCTAGCGACGTTTGGGAAGGATAAACACTGTTGGAAGGTGACGCTAATCGGCGCCGGGATACCCGTAGTGGTTCTCCAGTTTTCTCGCGCGTTCTTTATAGGAGTGCACCTTTGTGTCGCGCGCGCTTTCTTCAAAGGCACCCCCTTTTTCAAATGCTCCTTCTGTCAAAGGTGCCTTTTTTGGGGAAGCGCAGCCTCATTTAGCACGCATTTTTTGGGATGCATTTGCATTTGAGGGTACTTTCAAAAGAACTGGCACGCACTTTCAATAGCACGAGGCGTAGAATACCGTTTTTTCGTCCCACCCCGACAGGAGACCCCCATGCCTACGCCTGCACGCGTCGTTGTCCTTCCAAAGGACCCCGGT
>CAVOBC010000316.1:0-5698 GCA_963693635.1 Gammaproteobacteria bacterium
CAATGTGGTATTCCTTCGCGAACCCAAAGCCGCCATGGGTTTGCATGCACACGTCTCCGGCGTGCCAGGATGCTTCCGAGGCCAGCATTTTGGCCATGTTCGCCTCAGCCCCGCATGGCAGACCCTCATCAAACATACGTGCCGCTTTGTCGACCATGAGTGATGACGCTTCGACCTCGGCGTAGCACCGGGCAATAGGGAACTGCACGCCCTGGTTCATTCCAATCGGCCGCCCAAACACGATCCGGTCACGGGCATAGGCTGATGCTTTGTCGATGAAGTACTTGCCGTCACCGACGCATTCCGCTGCAATCAGAATGCGCTCAGCATTCATGCCGTCGAGGATGACGCGGAAACCCTTGCCCTCTTCGCCAAGAAGGTTGCTCGCCGGAACACGCAGGTTGTCGAAGAAGAGTTCGCACGAGTGGTGGTTGATCATCGCATTGATAGGGCGGATCTCCATCCCGTTGCCGGTCGCCGCGGCCACATCGACCAGGAAGGCCGACAGTCCCTCAGTCTTCTTGGCCACCTCGTCGCGGGCTGTGGTGCGGGCAAGCAGTACCATGAGATCCGTGTGTTCAATCCGACTGATCCAGACTTTCTGCCCGTTGATGACGTAGTCGTCGCCGTCCCGGACCGCCATGGTCTTGAGATTGGTCGTATCGGTACCGGTGGTTGGTTCAGTGACCCCGAAACTTTGCAAACGGAGTTCGCCGGCGGCGATCCTGGGTAGGTACTCACGCTTCTGATCCTCGCTGCCGTGCCGCAGCACGGAGCCCATCACATACATCTGCGCGTGGCAGGCGCCTGCATGCGCCCCGGAGCGGCACACTTCCTCCATGACCGCGGCGGCTTCAATGACGCCGAGACCGGCACCGCCATACTGCTCGGGAATCAGCACCGTAAGAAAGCCCGAGGTCGTCAACTCCTTTACGAACTCGGTCGGGTATGAGTTGTCCTGATCGAGAGTGAGCCAATAGTCCTCGCCATACTGGTCGCAGAGTTGTCTGACTGAATTCCTGATTTCGGCGAGATCGTCCACGGTTAGCATCCACAAAAAGACGAGAATCGTAGCAGATCCCGCAACACTGGCGCCGTCAGCATCAGCACCTTATATTGGCGTGCAGGTCATGTTGGGTGCCTGACCGAAGCTGATTGTTCACTCTCGCACTGCAGTCGATGGTGATCGGGGCGTGCAGGCTCACATTGAGATATTCACCTCCCCCGCATTATTGCCACTCACCCCGACTTATTCCCGATTTATTTACAGAGGAGAAACCTAATGAAACTAGCCGTGGAGTTTCCGAGCGTTGCATACCGAGAAGGACCGGCAGGCGTCATCAAGCTTGCTCGCGCGATCGAGGCGCTCGGCTACGATCAGCTCGACATGTTTGATCATGTGGTCATGGGCTATCCGACTGAAACACGTAAAGCGCCGATGTACCCGCCGCAGATGCCGATCATCGAAGCGCTGATGACGTTGTCGTTCATCGCCTCACAAACGCAGACGATCGGCCTCGGGACCGAGGTTCTGGTGCTTCCGCAGCGCAACCCAACGCTGACTGCCAAGCAGGTCAGCACGCTGTCAACGCTGTCGGGGGGCCGCGTGCGGCTGGGGGTGGGAGTCGGCTGGCAACAGTCGGAATATGAGGCCCTGGGTGAGCGCTTCGAGGACCGTGGTAAGCGTATGGACGAGTCGATCGACATTCTGCGCATGTACTGGGGCAACGAGCGCGTCGACTTCGATTCCCAGTACTATCAAATTGACGCTATTGCGATGGAACCGAAGCCGCCCCAGGGGGCGGCGCTTCCCATCTGGATTGGCGGTGGTGCGCCCGCTGCGTTGCGGCGGGTGGCCGAGCGAGGCGACGGCTGGCTCGCAACATCGGCGATGACCGACGATCAGGCCCTTGCCGGGATGGCGGAGATTCGCCGAATGGCCGAGGTTGCGGGTCGAGACCCGAGTGCAATTGGCTGGCAGATGATGCTCGACACGCCGCCGCGCGACGAGGCGGGCAAGCGGTTTTATTCGGACATGGACCTCGTTGCACGCGCGGCAGAACGACTCTCTGACCTTGGATTCGAGTGGGCGGCGATCAACGCGACCGCAATCTTTCAATCCGGGGCTCGTAGCATGGATGCCATCGAGGATGTACTGGGACGCATCCACAACCGCATCTCGGGCGTTGCCTGACATGATTTGCGTCGCGCGACGACCCCCAGCCAACCCGAGGACCCGCAATGCCCGCGCATAACTTCGAGGCCCCGTGGGGTCGCATCGAGACCATCACCATCGACAGCAAAGCGCTGACCAACAATGTTCTGGGCGACCCGACTATCCGCCAGGTTGCCGTCTATCTGCCAGAGGGTTATGACGACAATGCCGATCGCGAGTATCCGGTCTTTGTGGACATCGTCGGCTTCACGGCTAGCGGCTTCGCCCACATCGCGTGGAAGGGCTTTGGCGAAAGCGTCCCCCAGCGTGTTGATCGCCTGATCCAGGAGGGCAAGATGGGCCCGGTGATCGTCGCGTTGCCCGACTGCTTTACCTCACTTGGCGGCAACCAATACATCAATTCGAGTGCGATGGGTAACTGGGCTGATTTTCTGTGCCTGGAAATGCTGCCCGCACTCGAAGCACGGTTTCGGGTGAGAAAAGGCAGCGCACACCGGGCCCTTTTCGGCAAATCGAGCGGTGGCTACGGGGCGATTGCGCACGGCTTGCGCTACGGCGAGCACTGGGGCGCGATCGCCTGCCATTCGGGCGACATGTTTTTCGACTGGTGTTACCGCAACGAAATGCCTCGAATTCTGATGGCGCTCGCCGCCCACGACATGAGCATCGAGTCGTTTCTCAAGGGGTTTCGCTCGGCGCGCAAGACGGGTGGGCAAAGCTCGCACATCCTGATGATGCTCGCGATGGCGGCGACGTATGACCCGGATCCCGCATTGCCCGGCGGCATACGTCTTCCGGTTGATCTTGAAACCTGTGAGATGATCGATGAGCGTTGGCAGGCGTGGCTCGCACACGACCCGATTCACATGATCGACGACGCGGCATGCCAATCGAGTTTGAAGCGGCTCAAAGGCATCTACATTGACTGCGGGACGTCCGATCAGTTCCTGCTTCTGTTTGGCGCGCGAATTCTCAACCGAAAACTGACTGACCTTGCGATCGAGCATCGATTCGAGGAATTCGCAGACAATCACTCGGCGGTGGATTACCGCATGGACGAGTCTCTGCCGTTTCTGTACCGGGCGATCGCCTGACGCCATTGCGGTGCCGGCTCGACCTGACCCCGACAACGCCGGTACCGGGTGCGAATCGAGTGACAGCACGAGTCTCGTGTCGAACTACGCGCTGGGGTACTATCGGCACCCAAATCCCGGCAAATAAGAGGGTTCACGATGACTGATTCATTCTGCGTGCGAAAGCGCCTCACACACCAGACTCGAACGCGATTTTTCTCCGCGGCCTTCAGTGCTCTCTTCATCGGTGGCGTCTGGGCACACGACATACCACCGACGCCAACACCAATCAGCCTTGACGAGATAGGCGTGGCTTTTGGTTGGGATTTCAAGGGCACTGAGATCACCGCCGAGAAGGTGGCCGATGACTTCCATGTGCTCTTCGGGGTCGGTGGCAACATTGCCGTCTCCATCGGCGACGATGGCGTTTTGATAGTCGATGACCAATTTCCACAGGTCATGAAGAAGGTAAAGCGCAAGATTCGGTCCCTCGGCGCAAAGAAAGGTATTGAGTTTGCTATCAACACCCACTGGCACTTCGATCATGCGGAGGGCAATGTGACACTCGGGCCTGACGGCACCTGGCTCGTGTCCCACATAAACTCCCGCGACATGATGAAAGACGATCACGTCATCGATCTGGTGAGCGTGGCGTACGATCAAAAGGCTTATCCCGAGTCTGCGTGGGCCGACATCACCTATGATCGTTCAATGCAGTTGCACCTCAATGGACAACGCGTGGATCTGATGCACTTTGGGCCTGCCCACACCACGGGTGACACAGCAGTCATCTTTCGTGGGACGAATGCAGTACACCTTGGCGATGTCTACAACAACTCGGGTTTCCCGTTCATTGATTTCGGCAATGGCGGTTCAATCGACGGGATCATCCGGTTCTGCAAGGGTACGTTGCGACAAATCAACAAGGACACGGTGGTTATCCCCGGTCATGGTCCCATCGCGACCGCGGAGGATCTGCGTTGGTACATCGAGATGCTGGAGACCGTGCGTGGGCGCATGGTGCCTCTGATCGAAGCTGGCAAGAGCCTCGAACAGATTCAGCAGGCAGGAATAACGGCTGAATTTGATAAATGGGGCGGTGATCCAACGCTCTTTCTGAACCGTGCCTACATGAGCCTGACGCATCGCGGGGACCAGGACCGGGTAGTACGCGAGCAGATGCATTAACGAGCGATCAGAGCGAGAGCAGGGCCCCCGACGATAGACATGGGCTGATGGGGATAATGAACCCGAGGACGCACGTCGCATTCCGGTGTGACTGCGAGGCGCATTCTCTCGATCAGCTTTGCTGGCTTGCTCGTCCGTTCATGCCCCGCGGCTTGTTTGCGGCATGATACATTCCCGCGACGTGCGACCTACTAAACGGCCGATGTGCCTGCACCTGAGACTCTTCCTCCCCGAAGCCTGGGCTCAGCTGATGCTGTTCATCCCTGGAATCCGTTGGCTACGATCCCGCTGGAGCGGACACGTCTCCTAGTCGTCCGATGAGGACGAGCAGGAGCGTATTCGGAATCTCAGACCGCCTGCATTTGCTCGAGGTCCGGGCGTCCAGCCATGCAAGGACCCATTCTTGCACCGATTGTCTTGAAGTGATCGGACCCGCCATGGGCCTTCAGTGAGTCCTCGTCAGCATATTGTTCAAGGACGACATAGGTTTGCGGATCGTCCTGTGATTTGTGCAGCGAGTAGAAATTGCAGCCAGGTTCGTTTGCCTTCACAGCTGCCTGGAGCTCGAGAAAAATGCCCTCGAATTCCGCGTTTTTGCCTTCCTGGATCTTAAGTCGGGCGATGATGCCGATTGCCATGTCATTCTCTTCTTTTGGTGTGGGAGTGCGATTCTCAGTTCGCGCAGCACTATCGTCAACCTTCACACTGGATGCAATAGCTGCTCGCCAGTTGCTGTCCCGGAACTCCGTTTCTGGGACAGCAACTGGCCGGGCATACAAATGTGAGGCGCAGCCGGGAGGCGAGGAAATGAACGTGGCCAAAGTGCGCTTGCACGCAGGATTCAACGTTCCCGGAGGATTCTTGATCAACTTACCGAGGGATTGCCACGAGGTTACTCTCAAAATGAATGCAAGGAGATTCTAATGTTCCGCTCTGCATTGCGTACTCGTTTCCCCCCGTTGGCACCATGGCTGATCGTCGGGGCAATGTGCACGCCCCTTCTCGCAGCCACGTCAGAACCCGTCATCGAAGCCGCCGATGTGTTGGTCGATGTCGAGACGGTTCGTCAGGAACTGGGCGCGATTCGCTTCGTCATAGGTCGTCCGACCAATCAGCAACCGGAGATCGCCGTGCACGGGGCGGCGCCGCCCGAAGTGTATTTCCAGGCGCTGACGCTCTATCGAAAGGCGGAGCGCCTTTGCTTCGAACACACACGCACGCATGGGACGATGCCCGTCTTGCCCTCCGGCGACATCCGGCC
>CAVOBC010000317.1:0-5698 GCA_963693635.1 Gammaproteobacteria bacterium
GACGACATGCCAGTCGCCATCGAATTACTGGCAGAACCATGGGCAGAGCAGAAGCTGCTGAATCTTGCGTACACGATTGAACAGCTTCTTCCGGTCCGACGACTGCCACGGCACACACCCGCACTTTAGGGCCACATAATCTCGCGATCGACGGGCTGCATCGGCGAGATGCGTTCATGCACATTTGCAGCGGCGTCTCGTCCGCGTCGTGGATCTCGGGGAGATTGAGCCGAAGACGGTGGCGCTGTCTTCGGGGTACGGCGCGGCGGGGGCGATTCTGCGACGAATCGGCGTCATGACGTGGTCATGAATTCAACCATCAACGTACCCGCCGTAGCATCTTTACCTTAACTGCGAGACCGGCACTGGCTGCACGACCATATGCCGGATCCGTATGACTGCCTGTGAGTGTCGATGGGCTTTATACATTGCGCTCGTCGGGTCGTAGGGATTTACATAAACCCTTGATTTTATACAGTTTAAATTTTATGGCATGTTAATTCCTTGCTTGGAACAAACACATCACCGAAAGGGCAATCACTTGAAACCCATAATCAAAAAGCCGCTCATGAGCCTGGTCCCTGACACTATGTCTGGGACCAGGGACGTCAATGCAGGCGAACGCCGGGACCGTCCTCTTTTACGATGACTTCGTGTTCGCGACTGACACGTGGGGTGATGCACTGGCTGCATCGAGCCATACGGTCACGACTGTGTCGAGCGACGCAGCATTTGTAACTGCGATTGGAGGCTCGACCTTCGATCTGGTAGTTACGCAGTTCGATAGCTCTAGCCACGGAACTGCCGCGACCGCCCTCAGTGCCCACGTGACCGGCGGCGGGAAAGCAATTTTCAGTCACTGGTTGACCGAAGGAGACAGTGCTTTTGAAGTTACTCAGTTCGCAACGAACAAGGGAACACTGACACTCGGGGACTTTGATGCGGGCCTATCGGGGTCGGTACAGGTGCTAACCAACCCTACTTACGGCACTTGCTCACGCAGTTTTACGGCGGGAGCGGGCACAACGACGGCTGCTACCTTTGAAGACGGTAAGGCCGGCATCGTGGTGGGCAATGGCGGGCGTACCCTCATGAATGGGTTTCTCGGTGAGACGATCGAGTTCTCAAGTGATGAAATCCAGCTGCATACGAACGAGCTTGATCACATGTTTGGCGTTCCGGCGCCTGGCGCATTGGGTCTCCTGATGCTTGATCTTGTGGGTTTAGCTACACGCCGCAACAAGATCTGATCGGACTGCATTCGCGGATTATTGTCATCTGACAAGAGCCCGGCCTCACGCCGGGCTCTTTTTTTGCGCTAACCACCAGCCGCACGATGACAAGACATTGGAATTCGACGTTGCTCGGAGAGCCTGGACCGCAGAGTCGATCAAGGAAATGACCGCCCAACCGACACCTCGGCTTCGGGCACGACATGCATTTCTACCCTTCTACCTGGGCTGGGGTCCACATGGCCCTGGCTCGGCGTCTGCCGCAAAAGGCCGCGAAGGCCGATCCGACGTTCATTGCTGCTCACTGGTTGCTGCGTGATGTCGAGGCATTGAAGCGTATCGACCCCAACTCCGTGTTCACGATGATGAGGAAAGGCCAAAGGTACCTGCGGCACGACCTGAACTATGAAAAGGTGGCGGAGTGCTTCCGGCGAGGTCTGAAAGACAATCATTTTTGGTATGTCTTCAGCATTAACCTCGCCCAGGTGGCTATGTCGGAGGAAACAATCGAGGAATCACTGAGTCACGCAGCGACAGCCACGGAAACTTGTGGCAGAAGCGAGCGGGCAGCCATTCTGGGCAGGCGCGCCCGGCTGTTGAATGTCGCTGGGGACTATGTGCAATCACTGAGGTTCTCAGGCGAGGCGATGGATCTCGCGCATGACGGACCTTTCCGCCAGGAGGCATTGAAGATACGGTCGTGCGGGCTGGCCATGCTGGGTGAACTCGAAGAAGCGAAACCGCTCATCGAGGAGCTAGTCGCGCAGCACTCGGCGACGACGGTGTGGTTGCTCGCCAAGATCGGTGACCCCACAAGGGCCAGGTCGGTTTTCAATAAGCTCCACGCGCCGCACCCGCTCGATTATCTGGCCCTCGGTGATTTGGACAGTGTGTACAAATCAATCGAAGAGACCATAGAAACAGACAATGGCGTGTTTCGCAGTGAGCTGATTGCCGAGTTGCGGATCGCGCGATGGTGGGTGCCGGGATATGGGGCCCTGGCACCATCCTGTACACAACCTTCTTTAGACGGCGCCCACGTGTTTGGCCATGACGGCGCGAACGATCCCGCCATCAATACGTCGGTCCGGCTGAACCCGGAGCACCCGACGCGAGCGTCATGTTGGTCACGGGACATCCATCTGTGGCATCGAACATCGGTTCGCAGTGGGTGTTGTGACAGACCTGCCGCATAATGCCAACCGCACAATTCATGGAGCAAACCAATGGCAGAGAGCGAAGCGTTCCGAAAGGGGTCAGAGATCCGGCGCCAGGTGATGGGTGACGAGATGGCCACCGATATGGCGAACACCGTCTACGACGATCCCATCATGAAGAAGTTCGGCAATTACGCCAGGGAGGCCGTATTCGGCCTCCTGTGGGCAAGACCGGGGCTCGATCTGAAGACGCGCGCGCTGATCTGCGTCATTACCGATACCTCGACCGGCCGCTGGCCGGAATTGACCCTGCACCTCAAGATGGCGCTGCGCCAGGGCTGGACGGAAGACGAACTCGCCGAGGCTCTGCTGCATACCGCCGGATACATCGGTGTGCCGTCGGTACGCGAAGCGATGATCATCGCAAAAGACGTGTTCGCGGAGATGCGCGAGACCTGAACCGTCTGAAGCAACGCAAACCGCTGGCGCAGGCCTTAGACGGGCGTCGCCAGCCGTCACCAACCCATCCACTGCCGTGGCTGATGTGGGCGCGCGATCATCGACCAATTTCTCCGTGAGACAGGCATCAGGATGATCGCCCGCACATCATCGTTCCCGTTCAACGGCAAAAACACAGACGTCCAACGTATCGCCGAGGTGTCGAAACGTCAGTCACATTCTGACCGGGGACCGTGCGTACGGCAGGCAATCGGGCCAGGATGACAGTCCAGCTGATAGACGAACGCCGCGCCCGCCAACTCGACCGTAAATGTGTCCTCACCGTTGCCATAGGCTGCCTCGTTAGCGCGGCGAGAAACGGCAGGTAGTACGGGCGGTGAATCGGAGCAGGTCGACGCATGAGATTGGCAAAGAGTCGACTAGCGCTCCACCAGTTCCACTCGACGATTCCTCGCTCGACCGCCCTGCGAGCTATTAGTGAAAACAGGGGTCAGCGGACCGATACGGGCCGCCTCCAGGCATTTGGATGCAACACCGTAGTCCTTCACCAACGCTGCACGCACCGCCGTTGCACGATCTGCAGAAAGCTTCATGTTGTAGGCGTGGGTCCCGGATGAATCGGTGTGTCCAACAACGTAAAAACCCTTACCGTCGAGCGACTTCAACAGCTTCGCGATCTCATCCAGCGCTGGCTTGGATTCTGCCATGAGCGTCGCCGAATCATGTTCAAACTGCAGTCCATCGAGAACCGTGCGGCCCAACTCATCAATGTCCGTGCCCATCTCTTCTGCATTGGCGACGACCATGCCGGTCTCTGCTTTTTTCGTTTCAACAACGGCGATTAGCGTGGCCACTTCGCCGCTGGAATGTTGTTCCAGTGAAACGAGTACGTAAATCGTATCGTCGGCGCGTTCCTTTCCCGATCAGGGCGAGCACTGGTGGCTTTCACATTGCGTTCCGCAAACATGCCCTCGGCGATAATCTCGAAGCCTGCAGCAACAAGCGCATCCTGGTAATTTTTCCAGACCTCCGGATGCGTCCGTTCGCCACCCGTTAATGAATAGAAGTTGCGCGTAACGCGCCCCTCAGTTTCTATCCACTCACCGATGGTTCGGTAGTCGGTGACGGGGCCCATCGGGACTTTGTAGGGCAAGTAGTTATCGGTTTTGCACCCTTGGAGTACCGAGCCCGGGTATCGGGTAATTGCACCGTGATCAAGACAGCCTGTGGCATCCTGGGCCAACGCGGGTGTCGCCAGAGCGGTGCTTATGTATACCAATGCGGCTTTAACCCGCGTTCTTGTCAAAGCGTCTTCCTTTCTAACCTGTTGCGCGGGCTGAATTTGAAGGGCCCACTATGGCTCCTGGCTCAGGAGTTCACTTCTTGCCGGGCAAAACCAGCGAGCGATAGTGCCATGATTGACAGTTCGTGGAGACCGCGTGTCGCTGGCAACGGTGTGTCGTGATCTGATCGAACGAATGCAGAACATGAGCCTTGCGAGTCCGCTTCTCATTCTCCACGAACTAAGCGTCCTAAGGCCCGGTAACCCCGGCCTGACCTTTACGCTGCAGATCGACTGAGGCGCATTCTTTCCATCACGTACAATGACGGCCCGACAGCCGCCTGGCATGACCTGATCACGTGTTTCGAATCACCCATGATCAGTTCGCTGAAGCGACCTCCCTGTCACTCAACAATTCCATGCAGATAACCGCCCGACCGCGTCAGCCATTGTCCCCCAGTTTGAGATTATCGCCCCTCTACTGGAAATATCCTCAAAACATCGGGAATATCGTTAGTCGAGGAGTATTCTCAATCTGCACTTTGATTTGCCTATCTGCTATCCCTCTGGTTCGGCGGAGAAAATGAAAGGCGCAATTCACGATTCAAATTGAACGTGAGTCGACACGCGTGAGAGGCCTTGTCGGCAACCCACGGGTCCGCAAGCCGCAACGATTACGGCGCAACTGGGTGGCCCGCTCGTCAATTTCTGGTTTACACCTTCGATGACTACGACGCCGTAATCATCGTCGAATTTGAAAGCGACATGCATGCCCTGTCGGTCATGCTGGCAGATGTGGCTGGTCAGGTTGGGGCGACGAAAGTGACGGCGCTATTTCCTATGGAAGATGCGGTTGCCGCCATGAAAGTCGCGCAATCGATCGAGTATCGGGCGCCATCGACTTGAGCGCCGCAAATATCGCGATTCGTCTCTGAATCTGACCTAACGGTATCTGTTGTTAGCTACAAACCCAGTCTCGACCGGCTCACGCTGATCGGCGACCCATAATTCGCGATCCGGATGCATTCCTGCGCCGTACACGGCGCTCACTGCCGAACGGCGCATGCGATTGAGCAATCGGGTATCGGCATGACCGCACGACGGGTGAATGCCGCCGTTGTCGGCTACCACTTTATCCCACGCCGCTTTTCGGGATGCGTACACCGCGGCATCGGCCAGTGGCGTGCAGTTCAATTCATTGGTGTTTAGGTCGACGACAACTTCGTCGCCATTCTCGACCAGTGCAATGGGCCCGCCGAGCAAGGCTTCGGGGCCAACGTGGCCGATTACCAAACCAACCGATCCGCCGGAGAAGCGCGCGTCGGTCATTAAGCCGACGACAATTTCCTTCTCGCGACACAAGGTCGTAATACGCGATGTCGAATCGAGCATTTCCGGCATGCCGGGCGCGCCGCTCGGGCCTTCGTAGCGCACGATAATCATATCGTGATGTTGGAATATCTCGGGTTCACGTTCCAAAGCATCGAGTAAGCCTTGTTCCCCATCGAAGACACGGGCCGATCCGACGAAGACGTTGTCTTCAAGGCCGCCTTCGACCCCAGCGAGTT
>CAVOBC010000318.1:0-5673 GCA_963693635.1 Gammaproteobacteria bacterium
AAGATCTCACGACGGGTCTTTTTCTTTTTGTTGTCGTATTCGATCTCGGCGAACGACTTCTACTTCATCCCTCTCCCCTCATGCGTATCGTTAGTATCAGCATGCCATAATCGACAACTAATTCAGAGGTTCTTTAGTTAACGGTTTAGCCCAGACGCACCCGCAGGTAGCGCTCCCTTCTTCCCTGAAGCCTGCTCTTGTCGGGAACATTTGTCCGTCACGGCCTGATTGTTGACGCTCGTAGGGAAGAAACCTTAGTTTGTGCCTGTCCCGGAATTCCGTTATTGCAAAGGATCAGGCCGGGCCCACCATCAGGAAGCGCCGATTAACGGCGTACCGATTTCTTGTTCCTTAGGTCTCACCCGACAGGACTCACCCCACAGACTCAGATGACAGAGGGACACTCACTTTGGAAATCGCGGTAACCGCCTGGCGTTTTGGCACCGGGGGCAAAGCATCCGAACTCGCCCGACAGGCCGTGATTGCCGAGTCGATGGGATTCCACTCATTTTGGCTGCCGGAGAATCATTTCACCGGCCCCACCGCCATCCCCGCACCACTCATGTTGCTTGCCGGCGTCGCCGCGCAGACCGAACGCATCGGGCTCGGCACCACTAGCCTGTTGCTGCCGATCAGACACCCGATAGCTACCGCAGAGGAAGTCGCGGTCCTGGATCGCATGTCAGGCGGCAGGGTTATCCTCGGCATCGGCCGCGGTTTTCAACCGGCCATGTTCACCGCATTCGACGTCCCCGTCGCCGACAAGCGGAAACTCTTTAAGGCTCATCTCACAACGATGCTGGCTGCCTGGCGCGGCGAACCCGTGGCATTCCACGATGGCGAACCTGTCCTCCTCGCACCGTTGCCTGTGCAACAGCCGCACCCGCCGATCTGGGTCGCGGCATTCGGTCCGCTTGCCCTTAAACAGGCGGGTTCACTGGGACTGCCATACCTCGCGTCGCCGATGGAGACCGAATCGGTACTCGTCGAGAATTACAACACGCACCGGGCCGCGCTCGCAGAACCGAATCCGGTCGTACCTCTCATGCGGACCGTGTTTGTCAGCAAAGACCGGGCGACCCTTTCCCGGGTGCGTGATCAATTGGGCACGGAGACCCGACGATCGCCGGCAAAGGATGTCGACGACTGGGCCATCGTCGGTGACCCGGAGCAAGTTGCAGCCCGGATTCAGTCATACCGGGCGAGCACCGGCATGACCCATCTCATCGCGCGCGGCCGCATCAGCGGCGTCGAAGAAGACGAACAGATAAGCTCCCTTGAGTTGCTGCTTGCCATCGCCCGGGATGCGTGAGCCGCCGTCGGGGACTACTGAACGATCTTGATCAACTGCCCCGGAGCTGGCTCGCCCGCGGGATAGAGCGCATTCATAAGCCTGAGCTTCTGTTCTGCGTAGTTGGTAATCGGGGACTCGGCGGCGAGTTCTGCCATCGTGGTGCCTTCTTCCGCGCGCACCACCTGGATCCTCGGCACCAGAGCGCGCGCGAAGTCCTCTTTGTCCATCTTGGCAAAGCTGAAAATCGTCGTGATGAATTGCTTGTCCGCCGCGATTTTCCGCAGGTCATGCTTGCCAGCACCCGTCAGAATGTAGGCCTTGCGGCGCTTGTCATCAAATAACGCAACGACCCGAACCGGACGCGGGCCAAACGGCGACTGGAATCGATCAGCAATGCCAAGGTAGCCCCGAAGCCCGCCGATGTTGACCTCACGACCCTCGCGAATCTTCATGCCAAGACGATCTCTGACGAATTTCTCGGGCTCGGCCTTGCGCGGCAGGCTGGCACTGCTGATCGTCAAAATCGCATCCCGTACCTGCGACACGGCCGCGACGCCAGAGTTGCCACTTTCGATTTGCCAGTCAGCAGGGAAGGACAACGTGATCCCCAACTTCGGATGGTAGAAACGATTCTTTCGCACCACGCCGATTTGCCGCGAGCGGCCATAAGCCAGCCCGTTGAGCTGCTGCACAAACTCATCAACGCGAACGAACTCCTCAAACTCATCGGCAAGCTCGGACGCGGATTCGATCGCTTCCTTGTAGCGCTTGTCATTGTCAGGGTGGGTCGACAGGAAGCCGTGGTAGACCGCTGGCTCCCGATGTTCCCGACGAGCCATCTCTATCTCAAGCCGGTCGCTATTCTTGAGCGTGTCGATTGTCTTCAACATGGCGGACGGGTCATACCCCGCCCGGGCCATAAACTCGGCGCCGACTTCATCCGCCTCCAGCTCATTACCCCGGCTATAGCCCTTCATCCAGAGATCGCTGGTGACAACGCCCAACTCACCAATGCCGTAGTGGCCCGTCGCTATGGCTGCAACCTGCGACACGGCATTGAGCACCTGGGTACGGGTCTTGGCCTTCAGGATGTGCTTTTGCGTCACGTGGGCAACCTCGTGTCCAAGCACAGCGGCAAGCTCAGACTCCGAGTTCATGTGACTCATGATGCCGCGGGTGATGTAAATGAAGCCACCCTCGACTGCAAACGCATTGACCAGATCGTCGTTCAGCACGGTGAACGTGAACTCAAGATCCGGGCGCGTACTTTCGGCAACGATTCGCTGGCCCACACGGTTGACGTAAGCCTGGATAATTGGATTCTTGTAGAGGCCAAAGCGCGCCATGATCTGCTGGTGTTTGACCTTACCCTGCTCTACCTCTTTTTTTTCCGACAGAGCGAACGCGGTCGGTGTCAGGCCGGGCAAGAACAACATGGCCGCGGCAAGGGCAAGGGCCTGGAGGACCGGCCAGCGAAGACTTTCACGCGGGGCGTAACGTCCAGGCTTTCCGCTCAGACGCCAACGCCTTACGCCACAATCCACGGACATAATGGGCCTCCAACATTGCGTGGGGTCACGTTTGATTCTGCGGGTCTGCTCAACGCGGCGTTCCCCATTTGGGCTGATCCAGGCACGGGCGCGATCAACGAGCTGAACAGGCACTGATTACATTAGACAGGATAAAACCTGAAAAATCCCTGAACCACTACCGCCATCGGCTTCCTTGTCGGGCGTTCCTGGTTGCCCGCCCCATATGCCCGCCAAACCCGGTGCCCCCTCCGAGACCTTTCGAGCGTGCCAACTACGCTTGCGCGACAACCTCTTTGCAAGGCAAACCGTCTCCACACGGCCATTCTCCTGGCCGCAACAAGGCGGGCTTGCACACAAACGGACCGGCTGAGGCACACTTTTGAGTGCAACGCCGGTCAAAGAAGCGGTGACGCGTACCGTCGGTCGAGCTGGTTTGCGGGGGCACATCGGCAACCCGGAACCATAACCAACTTCCAGGCAAGCGCCTCGCAAGCCCCTCGACCCTGTGCGGCCCACGGTGCGGACGTCCTCATTGACGAGTGCACGCATTCGCGTCAAGGTTAATCCGCAACATTTGGCGGCGACAACACGTGGTGTTTCCCACCGACGATTCCCCAAGCTTCCTGACATGACAAGCAAGCAATCCCTGACAAAAATGCCGAAGTTGACTGTCGACACAGGCTGCCACCGCACCGAATCAGGCAGACGCAGTGCGACGACAAGGGACACCGCGCCAGGATCGAACCCGTCGCTCATGACGCGGATCACGCTAGCGTTGGTCTCGATGTACTGTGCGTTCGCGGCTGCATTCACTCTCGCATCCGACATTGATTTCCTCTACCGCGACATCACATTCTCGGATCCCGATACAGCCCTCCTGCACGCCGAGTTTCT
Source organism: Gammaproteobacteria bacterium (assembly GCA_963693635.1). Classification (GTDB taxonomy): domain Bacteria; phylum Pseudomonadota; class Gammaproteobacteria; order Pseudomonadales; family Azotimanducaceae; genus CAVOBC01. The sequence goes on from CAVOBC010000318.1 coordinate 3,721, forward strand.
CCGAGTCGTCGACAGCGACGAACCCGACTCCATCACCCGTGCGGTGACAATGCTGGCCGATCTGCCTGCCGAAAACGAAACTCATACCACCCGCTCTATGCTCAAATCGAACCTCGCACTCGTTTCCTACATCGATGACCAGGCGCCAAACGCGCTGCTCTTGATCGATGAGGCGATCCGCGACGTCAGCCAGGCCCAGGGCCCATTTTACGATCAACTTCAGCCGATGTTGATGGTTCGCGGGACGATCCAGTTCGGGCTCAGCCAGTCGGATCAAGCTGTTGATTCGTTTCGCTATGCACAACACATCGCCCACCGTCAGGATGGCGTTTGGGCCAGTAAACAGGTGACCGCAGTGGAGCGCCTTGCAACGATCAACCACCTTCGGGGTCACCTCATTGACGCGGATCGTGAATTCAAGATGCTGCTCACGATTGATGAAAAACATTATGGTCGCGACAGCGAGGAACTCGTCCCCAGATTGCTCCAGCTGGGACAGTATTTCTCGATGCGCGCTGCCGCTCGCCTCCTGAACAATGAACGCCTGTCATCGGCGCGACGGGTTTCCATTCAGCAAGAACGAGAGGAACTTTTCAGGACCTCCCTGAAGATGTTCCGCCGTGCGCTGCAAATTGTCGAAGCAACCCACGGCAAGAATGACCTGCGACTCATCGAGGCGCTGCAGCGACTCGCCCAGGCACGTGTTCTGCACGGCAACGGGCGAGCCGCTGAGCGCGCCCTCGAGCGCGTCCTGTCAATCGTCTCCAGTAACCCTAGTTCGGATGCGCCCGAAATTGCCCAGGCAATGATCCAGCTTGGAGACCTTTACACAGTCACTTCGGATTCGCGCTCAGCCGAGATGTATGAAAAAGCCTGGGAGGTTCTCGATTCACCGGAGTACCACGCGCAGCAAGTGGAGACATTCGGCGCACCCAGGCAGATCTTTCCAAATGCACCGAAGTCGCTCCGCGAGAATCGGCCGTCTGAGGCAACCCGGGCGGGCGAACAGCTCTTCGTGATGGGTGAATACGCGATCGACCGATTCGGACGCGTAGACAACCTGCGCATCCTTGAAACCAACGTATCACCCGAACAGCGGCGCCACTTTCGCGCTGAGCTGCATTCGACGCGGTTTCGTCCACGCATCGTCGAAGGAGAGGCGGTGCGTACTGACGGCCTGACGGAGTACCGCTTCATCGAAAGCAGCATTCGAGAATTGAACAAATCCGCCAACGCCGACCCGGCACCCTCATCGTAAGGCCCGCGGGCCAGGCAGAGAATCACCCCAGAGAATTCGACGCCACGGCGCACAAAAACACCCCCCCTCGAGTCCGGGGACTTAGCCCTCTTGGGGCGTCTCGTCTTGCGTGAGGAATGCTTTGAGTTGGTTGCCGAGCCCTTTGCACGCCGCGTTGCCCGGTCGAGCCATGATCGGAATCGGCAGAATCAGGCCGGCGAGATATGACGTACCGTTAGAATCTGCACTGATCTTGCCCGCGTTGGTCAGGTTCTCAAGATCCCAGATCGAGGCCTGATAAGACGCATCTTCCTCCCAGAAGCTGATGCCAAAGCAACCGCCACCGAAGCTGCTGACCGTACAGCTGAAGGAACCTCCCTTGTCAATCGTAATCGTGTCGCCGTCGATCCAGGCGAGGTATCGCACCTTCGAATTCTCGATCTGCTCCTGCACCCCCGGCTTGCTAAAGAGGCGGCCCAGGTCGTCCGCCGAAGTCGGCGCTGTGCGTGGTTCAAACCAGGGGTAGAGCTTGTCCTGGAATTCCGACTGCGAGATGAGTCTGATCGGACGGGAACCACTCTCCAGCACATCGGAAACGCACTCAGTAAAACTTGTCTCAGTCTGACGTTCATTGTAGGTCGCACGGCCAAGTATCACGATCGCCTCGTCGGACTTCATGCCAGTGTTCGCCTGACGAGACTCCTCGACTCGCGATG
>CAVOBC010000319.1:0-5666 GCA_963693635.1 Gammaproteobacteria bacterium
GAACGCCATCGATCGTGATGGCTTCTGACAGTGTTAGGGTTTCCGAATAGGTCGGGCTATTAAGCAGTAACAAACTCAGTAGCACGGCAAGACGCGAAGCAAGAGATAACGAACGCAATGGTAATACTCCTAAACTTAACTCGAGTCGCCCTGGGGCTTGCGGGGCTCAGGCGCCTAACAAAACACTCAATTCAGCGTTTTTTATGTTGGGTTTTATGTTGGTCTTTTAGATAAAACCAACCCTAAGCCATTGATTTACCTTGTATGTTGGCGGAGAGAGAGGGATTCGAACCCTCGATGGGCTATTAACCCATACACACTTTCCAGGCGTGCTCCTTCAACCGCTCGGACATCTCTCCAATTGACAGCTCTCGCTTCGAAAGCCGCGGGCCCTCGCCCGCAAGGCGGCGAACAATAATCTACACCCTCGCGATTTTCAAACGATTAACCGACCTACGCTCGCATCGCTGATCAGACGCCCAACTGGTCGACCCAGTGCTCCTCCGAGATGATACGAATCGGGTGCCCTTGCTCTCGCAACTCAACCGCATTCTCAATGTTGCGACCAAATGTTGTGTGCTCCCAGTCCGGGCTGCACAGTTCGCCAATGATCAGGAAGTCGGTCTCCGCGTTCGGCGCATCGTCGACAATGCCACCCATTTCCGAAATTGTCTCCTCGCACTCGATCTGAGAGCCAAAGACGAAGCGTCCGGTCAGGCAGAAGGTTGCGCCCTCAAACTCGACACTCGGCATCGGCCGGTCGAGCGGCAGCGTCGTCGAGTGTGACTGGTCGATCGAGGATGCCCCACCGGTGATTTCTTTCAGCGTCTCAAGCAGCGCGCCCTGCTCGCCGCGACTCAGAATCCCGTCCTTTAACATTTCTGTCAGCCGTGCGTAGAGCACATTGACTGGCCACTTGTCCGCGACTTCCCGATGATTCTCGATCCACTGCCCCATGAAAATGGCTTCGCGCTCATCCACGACGCCATCGGCGATGACCCCGCGGCTGACGCCGATCAGTTCATCGATCAATCGATCCTGAATACTTGCCGCCGTTCGCGAACGCGCTTTGCTCACCCATCAACTCCAAGCTTGGAAATAGTCACTCACGGGCAGTTCCGGGACATTTCTTGCCCTTCCCTGAATCTCGCCCATGTACAAAAAACCAACAATCTGTTCATCGATTCCCAGGCCAAGTCCCGCCATCACATGCGGGTGGTAGGCCATGCCGCCGGTTCGCCACATCGCGCCGACGCCCAGCGAATGCGCTGCGACCAGCATGCCATGCGCAGCGGTCCCCGCCGAGATCACCTGCTCAATGGCTGGCACGCTCGGATGTTCGGTCGGTTTGGCGATGATGACGACAATCAGCGGTGCGCGCAGCGGTTTACCACGCGCCTTCTCGACCGCGGCCTCGGCGGCTTCCGGATCTTTGAGCGTCGCCGCCTGCGCAAAGAGATCACCCAGTTTCAGGCGCGCATCGCCTTCGATAGTCAGAAAACGCCAGGGGCGCAACAAGGCGTGATCAGGCGCACGCAACGCAGCCTGAAAGATCTTCTCGAGCATCGCGGGCGCGGGCGGGTCACCACCCAAACGCGGCGATGAAGAGCGCGTATGCAACGCTTCTAACGCGTCCATTGATGCCTCTCTTAGCAGAGTCTTTTTGAGTTTTTAACAGTCTTCTTAAGTATGGAATTCGGACCCTTTTCAACTGCAAAGGGTCGCAGCCAGCATACTTGAATCAGCAGGTCGGGAACACCCGATGATGGGGTCTCGAGTATTTCCCTTTTGGCGCTCTGCAGGAGCGCGCGGGGACTACTGGCGCCAGACCCGCATGTCCTGGGGCAGGCCATCGTCGTGCGAACGGAAAGGATTGATATCAATCCCGCCCCGGCGCGCAAATCTCGCCTGAATCGTCAGTCGGTCCGGCATGCAGCGATTGATGATGTCTACGAAAATACGCTCAACGACTTGCTCGGCAAACTCGGCATGCTCGCGATAGGAAACGAGATATCGCAGCAAGCCTTCATGACTGATGCCACGGCCGTTGTACAGCACCATGATCGTCGCAAAGTCCGGTTGGCCCGTGAGCGGGCAGAGGGACTTGAACAGGTTCGTGAAAAGCGATTCACGAATAATCGTGTCACTTTCGACTTCAAGGAAGTCAGGATTCCAGTAGTAGTCATCGACATCGACGTCAAGAAGATCAAGCGAGTGGCCCGGCATCGTGGTCATGCCCGCTCGCAACACCTGGTCAGGCTGCATGAGGTTGCAAATGACCGGCGTGCGGGCCGCGATGTGCAGGTCACTTTCGAGGGTGCTCATCACCTCGCTGCGATTGGCAAACTGGGTTTGACTGAAAGACCCCAGATAATGCTTCAGAGACTTGGACTCAGGCATGTTGTCGGACGCACACGGCACCATGAACTGGGCCAGCGCAACCTCCGGCTTGCCCCGATTATTCAGCCAGCTGAACTCATACCCATTCCAGATGTCGACGCCGCGAAACGGCAATTCATCAGTGATGCCCAACGACCGCCGCTGCGATGCCCGTGGCATCGAATTGAGTAACGAGGGCGTATAGGTGGTGACGTACTCAACCTTCTGCCTGAGCACTGTTTCGTCTGCCAACCGAGCCTCCACCCACCTGAAAATTGTCGGCCTCCAGTTCACTGTATCCGCAATTCATTGTCAATCTCCGCACCCCTTACGGCACTTGCTGTCAGACAGGCAGTCTGCGAATTGCCCAATCCCTTGCCTTGCACTGCAAACTGCGCTGAATCACGGTATAAAGGCGCCTGCCGCACGCATGACCGGCCGCAAGCCACACAGACCTTTGTGCATCGCAGGACGCGACCTCTGAACATTCAGAACGACGCCCATTATCCACCGCCCTCTCCGGAGCCCCACATGCTGCAATCCAAGCGGCGCGACAACCGCGCTGCAATCGGCACTCAGTTGTTCGTCAAGATCGCTGCCCTCTTGTCGTTCGGCTACGCCCAGGCAGAGACCGGTGTATTGCTCGAGGAAGTCATCGTCACGGCAAACCGGTCACAGGTCACGATGTCACAGGTCGCGGGCAACGCGTCGATCATCGACGAAGACGCGGTCGCTCGCACCGCGCACACCCACATCAACGAACTTACCCAACGCCTGTCAGGAACATGGATCAGCCGGGGCAACGGCCAGGAACACCTGACGGCGATTCGCTCCCCCGTGTTAACCGGAGCAGGGGGCTGCGGCGCGTTTCTGATGGCCCAGGACGGCATTCCGCTGCGCGCAAGCGGGTTCTGCAACGTCAACGAGTTATTCGAAGCCAATTCTGAGATCGCGCGCCGGGTAGAGGTGATCAAGGGTCCCGCCAGCGCGGCTTACGGCTCAAACGCCATGCACGGCATGATCAACGTCATCAGTCCGGGTGCATCGGACGAGGGACACCTGCGGCTTGGCCTCGAAGGCGGTTCGCACGGCTACTATCGCGCACGGTTGAGCACGGCTGGCCCTTCGCTGCGGTTTGACGGCACCGCCACCACGGATGATGGTTACAAGAATGATTCCGGATTCGACCAGCACAAGTTCGCACTCGCATGGGACGCAGAGGCGGGCGGTTACACCGTCGAGAGCCGCTTCGCTTACACGCACCTGAACCAGGAAACGGCGGGATTCATCACCGGCAACAACATCTACCGGGACGGTCGCGCTCGCAAGGCCAACCCCAACCCGGAGGCATTCCGCGATGCCCGCTCGTTCCGCGCGCATTCACGCATCACCGGGGAACTGGGCAGCGGCACCCTTACGCTGACCCCGTACGCCCGCGTCGCCGACATGAGCTTCTTGCAGCACTTCCTGCCCGGTCAGGCACTTGAAGAGAACGGCCACCGCAGTCTGGGAGCCCAGAGCGCATGGGCTAGCAACGCCGGCGACATAGACGTCGTCCTCGGCGTGGACCTTGAATACACCAACGGTTTCCTGAAGGAGACCCAGGCGGGTCCGACCAATCACGTCAGCGCTTTTCTGGTTGGGACGATTCCGGCGGGCAGACATTACGATTACGACGTGACGGCGGTCGTGTCTGCCGCCTTCATCCACACCGACATCCCACTAACTGAAAACACGCGGCTGATGGCCGGCCTGCGGCTTGAGCGGGTCAACTACGATTATGACAACCGCATGTCGGCCGGTCGTCTGAAGGACGATGGCAGCGCTTGCGGCTTTGGTGGCTGCCGCTTTTCGCGCCCGGCGGACCGGGAGGACACCTTCACCAACCTTTCGCCGAAACTGGGCTTCGTGCATTCGGTCTCGGACGACACCCAGGTCTACGGCAAGCTCGCCCGCGGTTTCCGGGCGCCCCAGACGACTGAGCTATATCGACTGCAGAACACCCAGACCGTCAGCCGCATTGACTCAGAGGTGCTCGACAGCCTCGAACTCGGTCTGCGCGGTTCCCCGGCCGGCTTCAACTACGACGTATCTGTGTACTGGATGACGAAGGACAACTTCATTTTTCGTGACACCACCCGCACCAATGTGGACAACGGCGAGACCTCGCACAGGGGCATCGACGCCTCGTTCGGGCTCACCCTCACCGAGACGTTAGACCTGCGCTTTAACCTCGCACTCGCCAAACATAAGTATGAGAACAGCCCGGTGTTGGCGTCATCAAACATTGAGGGGAACCTCATCGACACCGCGCCCGAACGCATGGCGTCGGCCCAACTGGCGTGGCAACCGACAGACCGAACGGGGCTGGAACTGGAGTGGATTGAGTTGGGCGAATACTATGAAGACCCCGAAAACCAGCACCTTTATCCGGGACACTCCCTGCTCAACCTGCGTATACGCCACGAGATCACTGAAGGTCTGACGCTGGGCTTACGGCTGATCAACCTGACCGACCGCAAGTACGCAGAGCGGGCCGACTTCGGCTTCGGCAATGACCGTTACCTTGTTGGTGAATCCCGCTCGGTCTATGTGAGCGTATCCGCGGAGCTCTGAGTCAGCCGGCTGACGGTGACGATCACGATCAGCGCGAACAGAAACGCGGGCAGCAGTTCATACACACCCAGGATGCCGAACGGTCCCCCGGACAACGGCTTCCACACGACAACGGTCGCGGCACCAGTAATCATGCCAGCGAGCGCCCCGGTTCGCGTCGGATTGCCATATAAAGACAGCAGAATCACCGGGCCAAATGACGCGCCGAGCCCCGCCCACGCGTAGCTCACCAGCCCCAGCACCTGACGAGCAGGATCAAGCGCGATGACCATCGCGACGCCAGCGATCGCAACCACGGTCATGCGGCCGACGATGACGAGTTCCTTTGCATCCGCATCCGGCTTTAGCCAGGCTTTATAGAAGTCTTCTGACAGCGCGCTGGACGCAACGAGCAGTTGTGAGTCGATCGTACTCATCACCGCCGCCAGAATTGCGGCGAGCAGAATGCCGGCAATCCAGGGGTTAAAGAGAAGCTGCGTCGCTCTGATGAAGACCTTTTCCGCGTCACCGGCAGGGAGCGATTCCCCAGCGACCCCAAACCACGCCGCACCGAGCAGGCCAACTGCGACCGACGCCATCGTCGTCACCAGCATCCAGCTCATGCCGATCCACTTCGCCGTCGCCATGCGTTCAGGCGACGCGATCGCCATGAATCGCACCAGCACGTGCGG
>CAVOBC010000320.1:0-5633 GCA_963693635.1 Gammaproteobacteria bacterium
GAGGGCTCCAGGCAAGAGCAGTGGGCACGTGGATGTCGCGGTCGAGTCGCCGATTCGGGTTGGCGAACTCGCCGCGCTGCAGACCGCCGGGGTGATGACGGTGCGGGGTACAAACCACAACATTGCAGTCTTTACCGAAGGTGATCGGGTGTACGCGGTGGACAATCGATGTCCGCACATGGGCTTTCCGCTCGACCGTGGTTCGGTCCGGGATGGCATGCTCACGTGTCACTGACACCAGGCCCGATTTGATCTTGAGAGCGGCTGCACCTTTGATCTGTGGGCGGACGACGTACTGCGCTTCAAGACCCACGTTGGGGCGGACGAAGCGGGTGACGTGGTCTTTGTTTCCCCGGTACCGGACGGTCAGCCGACGATCGAGTTTCACCTCAAGCGCCTGCGTCGTGGTATCGAGCAAAATGTCGGGCTTGTGCAGGCAAAGAGTATTCTCGCGTTGCTTGAGGCCGGCGTGTCACTCAGCGATATCGTGCGCGAGGTCATCGGCTACGCGGCATCAAACCTGAAGGCGATATCAGAAGGGGTTATACGTCTGGGTTGCGTCGCCAACCTGTGGCTATCAGGCGCTCTATTACGCGATCCGGCAGATTGCAGCCGACACCTCAGGGTCGGTACCGCACCGTCAAAAGCCCCCACTTACAGGCGGCGGCGACCACGCACCTTCACTCCTCAAACGCTGGATGCGGCAGTGGGTGAATACGCGCCACGCGGACGGGGCCGAGCGGACCTTGCTGACCACCGTTCAGACCAGTGCGCTCGCCGACGTTGCAGACCTTATTTTCACGGCCGCCACACAGCGCCTCTATGCCGACGGCGGTCATCTCATGGAGGACTGCAACAAGACCCTGCAGATAGCCGGCCTGATGGGTCAGGAGCGTGACTCTGGACTCTTTCCCCTGCTCATTGCCAGATTGACGGGCGGGCGCGGGGCCGAGGAGACGACCGACTGGCATCACCCGGTCGCCCTCGCAGAGCCACTTCTCGGTATTGAGGAGGAACTTGAACCTCTGCTGGCCCGGCCAGGAGAAAGCGACGTCCCCGGCTATGTCGTTGATCTGTTCTCGGGTGACGATCCACTCGCCACCATCGACGCGATGAAGCAAGTGCTGAGCGATGGCACATGCCCCGCCAAACTTGTGCGGGCGGTCGCGTTTGCGGCCGGGTCTCGTCTCGCCCGGTTTGCAACATCCAATGAAGTCACAGACTGGTTCAATCCGCAGCACACTTTTATTCATGCAAACGCAGTTTATCTCGCGGTACAGCGAGCACCGATACCGAGTGTCGTGCGCGGCGTGTTCCATGGTGCCGTGGCCGTGTACATGGATCGGTTCCTGAACGTTCCCGCCGCCCGCCTGCCGCGCGAGCGGGGCGTTGGGCCGTCGAAGACTGCGCAGAGCGAAACGCTGGCAGCGTTCCACGATTTGCTCGATCAGCGAGCCAACATCGATGACGCGGCGAGCGTCATTTCAGGTTATCTGCAGGCAGGGTATGACATTGATGCACTGGTTGACGGCATTCCGCTCGCAACCGTGCGCGAGGATCTCGGTTTTCATTCTCTGCAGGTGCTCGAAGTTGCCGTGTGCCAGTGCGTCGCCTGGGCAGACGAAGCGGAGCACAAGGAGACTATCCTGGTGGGCGTTGTGCGGAATCTGGCGGCCCACTGTCCGACCCGGCGCGCCGGTCAGCAAACCGCGCGGATTGCCCTCAAGCTGCAACGCGGGGAGCGCATCTTCGAAGAGGAGGAGGCCTCAACCGGTTAGAGAGTTCCTGTCCCGAAACTTCGCTCTGGGGCGGGCACTGGCGTGCGGTGCAGGGATGCACCGCCATTTTCTGCAGGCCGCTTTTGTGCGAGCCGTTTTCTGCAAGAACATGCGAGGTTTGCTTGCAAACCGACGCCCAAGCATTGTCAGGATGACAATTTTGTGACGGGAACCAGAGAGCGTGTTGCCGCTCGCGCCCTACATGCCTACGGACGGACGATCGGCTCCTGGCGTGCTCGCACCGGGGTGTGAATCTGAATCGTCTTGCCGTCATTGTCCCCTATCGTCTCGGCGGTTAGTCCCGCTGTGGCCGAAGTGGTCACAATGCGGTCGTTGCCTATAAATGACGGACAGGTCGGGTGGCGCACGGGCACCGCGTGGCTCGCGATGCGTTCGCCGCCCGGGTTGTACACATCGACGGCGCTCCCGCCCCAGCGTGCATTCCAAAGGTTGCCGTCACCGTCAACGATCGAGCCATCGGGGCCGCCGGGAAGGCTGTCTGGCAGCGTGGCGAATACGGTCTTCTCACCGGTGACATCGCCCGTCTGCGGATCGGTCGGAATCTTCCAGATGGCGCGGTGCGGTGTGTCGGTGTAGTACGCAAACGACCCGTCGGCGGCAAAGCAAATGGAATTGGGCACGACGACCTCATCGATCATGCGTTCAAGCTTGCCATCCAGCAATCGCCAGATGGCACCGGGGGCTCCGTTGCCGTCAATCGCCATCGTGCCGACCCAGAACGCACCAGACGGATGTACCCGCCCATCATTGCTGCGCATGGTGCCGTCCTCGGGGAACCGGGTGCCGATCTCGGACTCGCCAGTGTCGAGGTTCAGCACGCGGAAATCGATTTCCGTCGCCACCAGCACGCGCTTGTCATCAATGATGCCGGCCGCCGACGGCATGACCGGCAGGTCGAACTTGCGGGACTCGGTACTCTCAAAAGCCCGCTCATACATCGCCCGGTTGTTGATGTCACACCAGACAAGGCTTCCCCGCAGATGGTGGGTCAAGGGTCCTTCACCCAGTTCCAGTACTTCGGGCGACCAAACTGAGGTGTTATTCACCTGCCTCTCTCCTATGGTTGCAGGCCTTCTGGGCCGTCGCTGCAGATGCGGTCGTTTATGACGAAACAGTACCATCGCGGCGAGGTCGCCGGCTGACCCGATAACCGGCGTCCGTTGTCAGGCCCCGCTCTTCAGTCTTCCTTTAGTGTCGTGTCGTCTTCGATCGCGTAGTACTCATCGAGGCCCGCGCGCGCTGACAGTTCACGGTAGGTGGCCATGATTTCCGAGCGATCCGTCCCGGTCGCGCCATCTGTCATGAAGCGCCGGTATGCGGTCTCAACGACCTGCACCGACAACACCTGAGCAGTAAAGGGATCGATGATGAGCGACCAGCCGAGGTCCTGCCATTCCGATTTGGAGTGCAGGTCCAACGACGTGATCGCAGCCAGCGGAATCGGAATCTGCTTCGCGGCGGCGAGCCACTGCGAGGGGTCCTTTGGCATCAGCATGGCAAGGTCGGCACCCGCGTCTGCAAACGCCTGGCAGCGCTCGATTGCAGACTCAAAACTCTCGTTCGCCACGGCGCCCGTGCGCGCGATGATGAGAAAGTCCGGATCGGTTCGCGCCGTCACCGCGTGGCGAATCTTGCCGATCATCTCGTCCAGGCTCACAAGATGCTCGATGCCGCGATGATGGCTCGCGCGCTTTGGGGCAACCTGATCCTCTATCTCAATGGCGGCCGCGCCCGTCGCTTCAAGGTCTGCAACCGCGCGCGCGACGTGCACGGCATCGCCGAAACCGACGCCGGCGTCGACGATGATCGACAGGCCTGAACGGGCGGTGACGTGGCGGGTGGTGTCAGCCAGTTCTGTGACGGTCAGCAGTGCTTCGGACACCGCATGGCTGTATCCGAGCGCGCCGCCGCTAACATAGCCCGCGATGAAGCCGGCTGCTTCGGCGATGCGTGCGGTGAGCGCGTCGAGTGCCAACGGGGCAAAAACGGGTCCGTCGCGTTGGGACGCGTCAATGGCATTGCGCAACGCCTGACGCTGGGCGCTCATGGCAACTCCGGAAACGGATCAGCCATCCCGGGCGAGAGTGGCACCTCAAAGACGTTGAGGGTCAGTGACACCAGACAGTAATACCCGATGACACTCGTGAGTTCGATGAGGCCATTTTCACCCCAGGCGTCGATGGCCTGGTTGAAGCGTTCGTCGTTGATCCGGTTCTCGTCGAGCAGGCCGCGCGTGATGGCGAAGGCGAGGGCCTGGTCGGCGTCGTTAAATTCGGGGTTGCCCGCACGGATGCCATCGACGACGGTCTCGGTAACGCCCGCGCGCATTGCGAGTGCGCGGTGTGCCGCGAACTCAAACTTGGCCCTGAAGTGTGCGCCGACCGTGCAGATCGCGACTTCTTTGACCGTCTCGGAAATCGAAGTGGTGGCAAAGCGCATATCGGCGCCGAACTGCTGGATGGTGTTGCCCACGCTCGGGCTACGGGCCCAGACGCCAAAGGGGCCTACCAACCCAAGATCGCCACGTGGACCCTGTCGCATGGCGTCGTAGACAGCTTGTTGATCCGGCGTCAGGTTCTCGGGGTCGAGCGGTGGCAGTCGTGTCATATGGGGTGTCGTCTCTTGGGGTGGAGGGTGGGGGTATATAAGTGTGTTTGCCGCTTGGGAAAGGCAAGGCTTCAGCGCATTCCGCCGAGGCCGTTCCAGAGCTTTCTCGCGAGCCAGACAAAGAATGCCAGCGTAAAGAGTGGAATCACGAGAACAGCGAGCATTTGCAGGATGAACCGGCCTCGCTGGCGGGCGGCGTAAGTGTTTAGAAGTTTTGCGTAAGCCCCGGTCACCTGGCGGGCGGTTTCCGCTGAAGCGTTTGCAGGGAGTACGAGCGAGTGGCCAGCGCGGACGAGCATGTTCTCGGGTTCGTTCGGCACCGGATACGCACCGCTCGCTTCCCTTGTCACGTTGACTGCCTCGACTAGCTGTCGCATTTCCGCCGGCAACTCACTGGCAAGCGAGCGCCCGGGGCGGATGTCGATGTCGTCCCACTCGGTGTAACCGAGTGCGGCGATGATGGCACAGTATCCAACCGCGAAGACGGTGAAACCGAGCAGCCAGTTTGGCATCTTCCCGTGACCCCCGTTTTAGGCTGAAATGGTTAGCCTGAAATGTTCGGGCCGTGCCCCGCGTCGATCGCGGCTGTCGGACCGTCCGAGCCAGAGCCCCCACAAGGCACCCCGTTGCTCCCTTAACGCGGTGGCCACAGATGCAGCCATCCGCATAATCAAAAGAGGCTGCCGAAGGCGCGGTGAGCGCTAAGAATACCGCCCCAAAAGCAGAACACAACTGGGCCCGATCAGTGCCTGGGGACGCCTTCTGGTTTGACTTGCCTGGAGCAAAAAGTTAACTTTGCGGCGCTTCGGTTTGCAGGCCGTTTATTGGTCTGTCATGGGCGTTCGTTTTTTGCTGAATTGGTGGGCGAAATCCCGGTTCTCAAGCGTTGGCTTTATCTGGTTTTGTGAGGTCAATGTGCATTTGTATGTTGTAGATTTCGATAGATGAGGCTTCGGCAAACCATTTGGGAAATGAGAACCAGCGGCGATTCAGGTAACAACTGGATGGTCGTGAATTGGACGTGAAAATGATCGCGCGACCGATCGATAGCCAAGCGCCGGGCACGAAGCAGAAAGCGATCATGGATCGTGAACAAGAAGCAGAATAGACGTCGTGAAGATTAGGTGAGTCCCGTCTCGGGACCTGGGCTCGAGAAGCTGAACATGGCTGCAAGCAAGCGTGGGCTGCCAAAGCACATCGCTGTGAGCAGGGGATTCAGCCAATAAG
>CAVOBC010000321.1:0-5605 GCA_963693635.1 Gammaproteobacteria bacterium
TCCGAGTCATCGAGCAGCGGCAGCGTGAGCTTGTGCCGTTGAACGAGGAGCGCGTTGCCATCGGTTGTCTGTCCCGGCACGAGGATGTCAACGGTGTCCTGGTGGGCGAGGTGAAGTGCTTCCAGCACCGGCACGGCCTCGTTACACGTTGGGCAATCTTCTTTGACGAAACACACGACCGTCGGCTTGCCAGTCGGAAAGGAGACGGTCTGTCCGGATTGATCGGCCAGGTCGAACGCGGAGACGGCTTTGGGCATGATTTGAGGTCCTTTCGTGGGGCTGTCGGGCGACCCGACTGTGCGGTTGAGTGGGCGATGCGCCGAGCGACTCACGGCCGGCACCGGTCGGCCGTCCGTGTCGGTCAGTTTCTGTGTACGTGGTCCCAGTGGATGAGGCCACGCTCGATCACCTGGGGTAGATCCCTTGGCAACAGGAAGCCCTGATTGGTCAGCTTCAGCGCGGCTTCAGTAAACAGGCCAAGGTAATGATGTCGTGACGGGTAGCGTTCTGCAACCGAGCGGCGCGGGTCTTCCCGGGTCAGGCGTTCCTTTGCCGTACGCGGAAAGCGCTGAAAGCCACCGGTGTCGACGTCGATGACGCCGCTGTCGCGGCGCACGCGGTTAAACGGCAGGTGGGTGCCAAGCGGCACGGCTGACTGGGGAAGCTGCAGGGTGCCGCGTTCATTGCCATCGCGGTCGATCGCCGGGACGAGTACCGGATAGTCGAACAAGCGTGCGCCCGGCAGGCGATCGTTGATTCCCTTGTTCGCGCCGGGTCCGCGGTCGCGCTCGGTTGCGCCCTGCGGCGCTGCTGGTGGACTCATAAAGGGCAACTTGACCCGCGTTGGTTCGACCAGTGTTTGGCTCGCGATTTGCGGCACCACGCTCGCTGGCGGTGGATCACCAGCAATCCATCGCTCCATACGCGTGAGCAGAGCTCGCAGAATCCACCGGTGTTCCAACGGACTCGCTTCGAACGCCTGGCCGGTGGCCGCCGTGCTGCGGCGTCCCCGGCCAGCGATCGCATAGATGCGGACTGGTTCGGTCCCCAGGAGGTCTGATTCGCCTGTCGGGTCGACGTGAACAAGCGCGGTCGACTGCCCATCTCGCCAGTACTCATTGCTGCCGTTCACCAGAAATGTGCGCGGCATCGTGCCGTCGGCCAGTGCCTGATGACCCCACGCGTCTTTGACGTCAAACACCGGATTGTCGGTTAGGTTGGAGGCGAACGGGAACTCGCCTGCATGTTTCGGGTGGCTGGGTCGAGCGTAGCGACGATTGACCAGGCGCCTGACGCCGCCGGCATCATGAATGATGACGCCGTCCAGAACGCGGGTCCCGTCGAGGCTGGTATTGAAGCCATCGTGGATGAAGCCGCGCAGGAATTGGCCACCGGCGGCATGTCCGTAGGCAATGACCTGGCGTACGCCGGGCGCGAGATCCGGTCGCCGGCGCAGATGTGTCACAAGGTCCCGGTAGGCGGCATAGCCGGCCCCGGACAGTTCCGCGACGTTGGTTTGATAAACCACTTCGTACCGGGTCTTTGCGAGAAAGCCGGTGTCGAGCGTCAGCCAGCGGGCGTCGGGCACCCGTTCGTCGACGTTAAAGCGTGCAAACTGCCAGCGCACTCGCGGGATAGCCTCACGGCCATTCCCGGTGACGAGTGCAAGCAGATAGTTGGCATCGTCCGTGTTCGCGGGCGGATAGACCCGCCCCTCGCCGAGGGCACGTTCAAGCGGAAACTCCGGCACGTGAGCGCGGGGCACAAAGGTGTAGGCGACCGGGCCGGGTGGCACGTCCTCCACTGCGGGCGCACGCAGGCGCAGGCTGCCGGGCAGGGACTGGAGGTCATGTTGCCAGCCGAGCCAAACGACGGTATAGCCGGCTTCCTGCAGAAAACCGTCGCCCGGGTGGGTGAGTGGCGGCGGTTCTGCCCCCGCCGTGTCGGTTCGATTGAAGGTCGTCAAGGCGGTCTGTTGGCCGTCTGCTGGAATGTCGAGCAACAAGACGCCGTTGCTGCGCCTCGGCCCAGGCCGGAGCAGGACGAGATCAGCTTCGAAGTGAACCCGTCCGTCGCCAGCAACCCGCGCGTTACCGATGTCGACGAGTCGATCGTTCAACGGCGCAGCGGGATCGAGCGCGAAGGTCGCGACGCCGCGAAGCAAGGAGAAATTGCCTGGAAGGCCCAGCGACTCACCGGTGATCGTGCGCTCTTCATTGATGTCGATACGAACGACTTCGGCGTTGCAGACCATCGTTGCCGTCAGCAGCAACGCCGCAAGCGTTGTCTGAAGCCAGCCAAATGCTGCGTCGGGCCAGTACGTCAACGCGGGAGTGTCCGGCCCGGGATGCCAGCGGGTTGTTGCGGCGGATCTCCGGTCACAACATTTCCGTCAACGTTTGATAGATCTCTCGCGCAAGGTCCAGATGTCCAGCCGCATCAAGCTGGCCACCGAGCGTGCGCATGCAAAGGTGTGTGACGCCGCTCGCCGCGCGTTCCCGCACGAGCCCGGTCCATTCCTCGCGGGTTCGCCCCGGCACACCAACGCCTGACTCTGCGCTGATGTTGTCGCGACGCCCGAACGCGTCTGCCAATGTCAGAATGTCTTCCTGGATGGCTCGAAACGCTTCGGGGGAACAAAGCGCGAACCAACCGTCAGAACATTCTGCGATTCGTCGCCTCACCGCCGGAACAGGGTCACTGCTGCCGCCGATCCACATCGGAATCGGTCGTTGCAGGGGCAGGGGATTGATGCCGAGCTTGTCGATTGAATGGAACTCGCCATCGAAAGTGACCTCGTCTTCAGTCCACAAGCGCGAAAGCAGCCGCATCTGCTCCGTACATTTGCGCCCCCGGGTGTGGAAATCGGCTCCGAGCGCATTGAATTCATCCGCGCTGGTACCAACACCAATGCCAAGTCGCAAGCGCCCGCCACAGAGGTGATCGACCTCTGCCGCCTGTTTTGCGAAAAGGGCAGTCTGCCGTGCCGGCAGGACGATGACGGATGGGCATAGTTCGATCGATTCGGTGACTCCGGCGAGCCACGCGAGGAGCGTCATCGGTTCGTGCAGGTGGCCGGAATTCGGGCGAATGACCTGGTCTGGGACGCGCAGATGGGTGTAGCCAAGTGCCTCTGCCAACAGCGCAAACTCGCGAATCGCACCCAGATCGTCACCAAGTTCCCGCACCGGGAGTGATATTCCGACTCTCACGTCTGGCTCCTCAGTTTTCACTGGCCTTGAGTGGCTGCCTCACTATCTACCCTACTACTTGCCCCACTACCTACCTCACTACCTACCCCACTACCTGCAAGAGGCGAACGTACACTACCTGCCAGACATGGTCACGGGAATGTCATCATCAGGACGCCTCGAGCATGCGTCTGCAGTATCGGAAATCCTCAAGGATGCGGCCGCGCTGGAGCAGCCAGTGCCAGCGCCTGCCACCGAGTTGCTGCCACAGAATGGCCGATCGAAACCCGGCCAGAAGGAGAGACCGGATGCGTCCGGCGACGGCCGGGTTTTGCAAAAGCTGCTTGCTGCCGAGGATCTGGATGCGTGAACCGCTCCGGGCCAGCGTGCTCTCGTACAAGTCGCCCAGATTGTTGATGCAGCCGGCGCCGACGGAGGTCGACGCGTCCGACGGATAGCGGCTGTCGATTTCTCGCAGTCCGGCACCAATGCGGGTTAGCAGGGCGGCGTCTCCGCGTGCCCGCGATGCAAGGCGAGTCAACGGCGCGATGTACCTCAACCACTCGTGATGTTTGCCGACGCTCAGGTTGCCAAAGACATCAGCGCCCAGTCGTGTGCCCAGATTGAGATTCGCGAGCCCCCCATAGACCTCGACCGTGTCGTCCGCGTCGAACACGAACAGCGTCCGAATCATGGCGTCCAGTTCATCCTGGGGTGTCATTCCCTGTCGCGCAGACGTATTGACGAGATAGCAGCATTGCAACATGCCGGCGAGCGCCAGCACGCGGTCGGGTGAACAACTCATGGCGCCACGGGTCGGCAGCGGTTCGCCTGGCCTTGCCCGAGTGGCTCTGCGCCGCCGTGATCGGACGCTGGTGATGGCGCTGAAATCAAGTGGGTAAGCCCCGTGAGTTGCAGTGGCGAATGTGCGTTGTGCGGCAGTCCAACTGCCTACCCGGCACCGGTCTGGTTGGCGGCCCGCTTGCGAGTCGCCAGGGCGAGCACGTTGTTCGCGGGGTCTCGGAAGAGCGCCATCCATTCTTCCTCGCCTGCGGGGCCGAATGTTTCCGCTTCGTCCGGAAAGATCACGTGTGGTTCGCTGTCGAACTGGACGCTGGCCCCGGTCAATGCCGCATGGGTTTCATCAATATCGTCAACCCAGAAGTAGATGGGTGATGATGCAAAGGCTGATCCTTCAAGCAAGAGACGCACGCCCTCGAAGTCGAAAAACGCGATCTCGGATGGATCGTAGCGCGCAATGAAGGCTGCGCCGAGAACATCGCGATAGAAGCTGATCGATGCGTCGAGGTCCGGTGCCGACACAGCAATCTGGCGGATTTGTCCAAGTGATGTCATGGGTCCCCCGGGGGGCTCGGATGGCTGGGATGTGCTCTGATTTGCTCTGCTCTGATGTGGACAGTTGTGGACGGTTATGGACAGAGGCCTGTTCGTGAAATGGTCTGTCAGGGCGTAGCGCGCTGGCGACCATCGGCGCCTGGTCGATCATCGCGTCGACCGACCGCAACTGTCGCAAAAGGTCCGGCGCAAAGTCAACGAGCGCGCGGTGCAGATGTTGCGCCAACCGGGGCACAGATATCAATATGATCTTAGGTCGCTGGTGCGACACTGCCGAGGCCGCTAAGATCGGCAGTTCCTGATAGGAGTCCGGGTAACGAATGAGTCACGTGTGCACGACAAAGCTCTGGTTCCGATTTGGATCGTCGCTCACCGAGTTGGCGGCGCTACTGCACGGCCATGGTCTGCTTGGCGATTGGGACCATGACTACGATGAGATGTACGAGTGGATCGAGGGAGCCGACGCATCACGTCCTTCGGTCTCGCTCAATATGTGGCGACAACACCGCGACGGGCTGGCATTCGACGATGAACCGACGCACGTGTACGTCACGGTCGATGACACGGGCGACGTCGACACCAGCTGGTTTCGCGTGCTCGCAACGACGCTTGCCGACGGGCTTGGTTGCCGCGTTGCAATCGGCGAAATCACCAATCCGCAAGCTGAGGATTACGTCTACGATGAACACGAGAGGGTCGAAACCCGTGGAGGCACGAGCGCGTGAGTGACGTGGCACAGCTTGCCCGGCGCATCAATGCGGTCGCGCGCCTCAGCGGGAGTTTTCGTCTGCGATCCGGCCAGCTTGCCGATACCCACTTCGACAAGTACCAGTTCGAAGCGCCCCCCGCGCTGTTGCGAGCGATCGGTGAGCACCTCGCAACGATGGTGCCCTCGGGCACAGAAATCCTTGTCGGATTGGAAATGGGCGGCATTCCGGTTGTGACGATTCTGTCCCAGGTGACGGGGCTGCCAGCCGCTTTTTTGTGCAAGGCAGCGAAGCTCTATGGGACATGTCGTGCCGCAGAAGGCCCGTCTCTGAGAGGTAAGCAGGCGGTAT
>CAVOBC010000322.1:0-5586 GCA_963693635.1 Gammaproteobacteria bacterium
CAGCCCGTGGTCTTTCGATGTTGACGAAGATCGACCAACCTCGCTTAGATCAGCGATGCTGGATCGCCCGTTCACCTCTGGCACCCTGTGCAATAGGAAGCCCAAGCATTCATCAATTCAGCTCGTTTGGTCAGTAAATCTCCACGTTGATACGCTGCCTCTGCTTGGTTCTTGATCGAGTGCGCCAACGCCGCCTCGGCCACCTCCCGTGGGAAGTTGGTGACCTCTGCACACCAATCCCGAAAGGACGACCGGAACCCGTGCACCGTCAGATCCGCACGATACTCTTTCGCAACCTTCAGGAGCGCGGAATCAGAGATAGGGCGGGTCGTCAGGCCAGGGAAGATCCTCTCGTCGAACCGAAGCGGTTCAACGCGATTCAACACTGCAATCGCACTCTCAGAGAGTGGCACTCGATGGGGGCGACCAGCCTTCATTCGCTCACCTGGAATGCTCCAGACATTTGTCTCAAGACATATCTCGGAGTCAACTGCTTGTCGCGCCTCACCGCTGCGTGTTGCCGTGAGGATTAGAAACGCAACAGCATTGGCTGCAACTGACTCCTTCTTGCGCAACCACGCAAAGAACTCGGGCATTTCACGATATGGCAATGCAGTGAAATGTCGGACCTTCTGGACCTTCGCACGCGCCGGCAGAAGTTTGTCCAAGTGACCACGCCACCTTGCCGGGTTTTCCCCATCCCTGTAGCCACGGACCTTGGCCCAGTCGAGAATCGCCTCGATACGTTGACGCACTCTGGTGGCTGTCTCGGTTCGGGTCTCCCATAGCGGCTCAATCACCCGCAGGACCAGACCGACCTCGATGTCTTTCACCGAAACGTCACTAAATACCGGAAAGGCATAGGTTGAAAGCGTGTTGCGCCATTGGCTGCCGTGTTTAGCGTTTCGCCAGGAAGGCTCATGAGCACCAATGTACCGCTCCGCACATTCCTGAAACGTAACGCCAGCGGCCCTGTCGAGCCTCAGACGAGACTTCTCCTGACGGCAAGCATCGATCGGGTCAAGGCCCTCGCGACGCATCTGCGCGCATCCCTGGGCTTCGTGACGTGCCTGTTCTAACGAGCGTTCGCTTGTCGATCCAAGTCCGTGCCTACGCTCACGCCCGTCGATGGAGTATCGGTAGACCCAAGACTTCGTCAGCGTGGGGCTGACCTGTAGGTAGAGACCGGCACCGTCCGGATACCAACCCGCCTGTTCGATCTTCTTGACCTTGAGGGCGGAGAGTCGCTTGACAAGTCTAGGCATCTATTCACGTTTCTATATACGGATACACATGAGATTCTATCGGACAACATGAGACGATATAAGACGGAACATCTCATATAACAGTGAAAAACGTAGGAAATGCAGACAGCATCGGACTTCATGGAACAAGCCTCAGGCGGACTGTATCACCCCCTGCCGGCCACGCTCGACTTGCCGTGTTCGCAGTGACAAGCCTCGTGCTCACCAACGCTATGCGAAGCGCGCTCGAGGCGGTAAGGGATCGGCGTCAATTCACGGCGCCGCGGCCGCTTCGGCCGCGGCAGTTTCTTTCCTCGCCTCGATGGTTCGCGCGATCATGTACTGGTGGAGACGCTCCGAGTCATCGGCCGTCAATACGTCGGCGAAACTGTCCATACCCAGGTCTCTCTTTGAGCCTCCAAGGACGATCGCTGCCCACTCGGCGTGTGTTTCGCGGTTCATCTGGCGCAGGTCCGGTATGCCGCCACCGCTCGAGAAGGCGCCCGGGGCGTGACAAGCGCCGCAGATGTCGCCGAACAGTACCTCGCCCCGTTCGATGTCGGCCACGGCGGCCGTGAGGGCGGGCGGTTCCGGATAGTCACGGTTGCGCTCGACGGGGGACGGCAGTTCGGCTTTGCCATCGAGGGCGAAAGTCACAACACGCCCCGTGCTGCCGTAGAGATCATCGGCACTTCCAGGTGCGCCACCACCGGCACCGGTCAGTATCGTGACGAACTGCCGACCCTCGTGTTCGTAGGTGATCGGTGGCGCCACCATGGACGAATGAAGATCCATCTGCCAGCGGGTCTCGCCGCTGTCACTGTCGAAGGCAACGAATTTGCCGGTCTGTGCACCCTGGAACACGAGGTCACCGGCAGTCGCCAGCACGCCGCCATTCCATGCGAAATCCTGCTCCACCACCCACTTTTTTTCGCCCGTGACCGGATCAAAGGCGTTGAGAAACCCGGCGTTCTGGGGCGGGTCCGGCGATTCCCGCATGAGGCGTTCAATGCGCCCGAATTCGACGCCCGTGTTCCATTGACCGGGCCTGCGTTTATAGAGGCCGGTCTTCTCATATTCGTCCGGCATCGCGAATAGAAACGGTAGGTCGTGCGATCCGAAATACACCAACCGTCGATCCGCATCGAACGACATGGCGTGCCAGTTGTGGGCGCCGCCCGGGCCTGGCAGGACCCATTTCGGATTGTCCAGGTATGCCGTGTCCGGGTTCTCGACAGGGCGCCCGGTATCGAGATCAACGTGAGTTGCCCAGGTGACCGTCGCAAACTTGTGAGCGCGCAGCAGTTTACCGTCGGCGCGATCAATGACGTAGAAAAAGCCATTTTTCGGTGCCTGCATCAGGACCTTGCGTTCGGCGCCGTCAATGCTGATGTCCGCCAGCATCATGTCCTGCACCGCCGTGTAGTCCCAGTTGTCTCCAGGCGTCGTCTGGTAGTACCACTTCATGCGCCCGGTGTGCACGTCGAGGGCGACAATCGACGCCAGAAACAGGTTGTCGCCACCGCCCGGTGACCGGAGGACCCGGGTCCACGGCGAACCGTTGCCGACACCGAGATAAACGTTCTCGAAATCGGGGTCGTAGACAATCGAGTTCCACACCGTGCCGCCGCCGCCGATTTTCCACCACTCGCCGCCCTTCCACGTCTTTGCGGCAAGCTCCATTTCCGGATGTTCAAATGGGGCAGACGGATCGCCGGGGACGGTGAAAAAGCGCCAGGCCTGCTCGCCAGTCGCCGCATCATAGGCCGTGACATAACCCCGCACGCCGTATTCCGCGCCACCATTACCGATGAAAACCTTGCCCGCGGCAACGCGCGGCGCGCCGGTAATCGTATATTCCCGCGCGTGGTCGATCACCGTGTCGACCTCCCAGGTGGGGCTGCCGGACCGTGCATCGAGTGCGATCAGCCTGCCGTCCAGGGTCGCCGTGTAAATTCGGCCCTTGTAGGCGGCGAGGCCCCTGGCGTTCGCGCCGCAGCACGCGCGCCGCCGGGTGACCCGGGGCACCTCAGGATCGTATCGCCAGATTTCCGCGCCGGTGCCGGCATCAACGGCATAGACGATATTGAAGGGGGTCGAAAAGTACATGACCCCGTCGATCACCAGGGGTGTCCCCTGCACGGGGTGATAGGTGTCAAGGTCCTTGTACCAGGCGACACCCAGGTCCTTCACGGTCTCGCGATTGATGTCGGTCAGGGGCGAGAACCGCTGTTCCTCGTAATTGCGACCGAAGGTGAGCCACGCGCCCGGTTCGTTGGTTTCGATGTCGGCGATTCGTTGTTCATCAACGACGGCGGTCGACGTTGTCTGCACCTGGCCCACAGCTGGTTTTTCGGCCGTCGCCGGCGGGTCTTCGGCGGAGCACCCGCACAGGAACACAAGGACGCACACCACTTTCAGCGCGTTGTTCATTGATGTCTCTCCTTTCGAAACAGCCAGTACGACCACGACTTTAGCGACACTAAAACACTAACACGGCCAGTCACCCCACCCCACCCCACCCCACCCCACCAAAGGGCGCCGTCAGGCGAACACGGCAAGGTTTAGAACGAACCCTTCAACACCTCATCGCCACCTTTTGCCGTGATCAACCTTTTGCCGTGATCAACCTTCGATCGCTCTCGCTACACGCTGCGGAAATCCAGCGTAGGGATGAGATTGGATCTTGCCGATCACATGGGGGTCGGTGACATCGGCAATGATTCGCAACCGACCGCTGCAGTGCGGACACTGGATGATGTCGATCTCGAACACGCGTTTCAGGCGATATGCCCAGGTCAGGCAGATTTGCGAGATGAAACGGGCCCCTCGTTGCCCAGGTAGAGGGAGAGCCGGTGGTGGCTCAGTTTGCCGTGGGAAGTCGGCATTCACCGCGTACCGGCTCGTGGTGACTGCAGGGAAAGCACGATCGTGCCGCAGAGTCAGCCAACCAGGTCGATCCTGCCCCATCTTCAGACCCTCTCATTGGGTCGTGACTAATGAACGCGATCGATCCCGGAACACGCATCAAATCCACAATCGAAGCTGAGGATCCGGGTCGTCCCCGCGCGCTCCATGACAGCAATGTGCAATGCATCGCGCACGGAGAGTCCCGGAATCGAATCAATAATGGCTCTGGCCCGATGTACCTTCGGCATGCCGAACGGATACGTAACATCCACGAGGTCCGTCAGGCTGGTGAACGCGGCGTCGATAGCGCCTCGTCAATCGATGGCCGCGTATCGGTGTAATAGCGCCTGGTACACCTCGACGGAGGTGATCATGCTGTCATCACCCCGAATGACCTGTTCGAGCAGGCTGATGGCTCCCAGTTTATTCGGATGCGGTGCGCCGATGAGATACATCGGGATATCTGAGTCGATGAATATCAATCGATCGTCTGCCCCTGAGCAATCTCCTCCAGGATTTGATCGATATCACCCGACGGATAAGTATGGCAAGCCGCGCGGGAAACGCCACGCAGTTTGGATTCGACGGTATGGGTCTGCTCAGACCTGGCACGTCTCAGGACCTGGCGCACCCATTCCGCCACTGTTATATGTTCTCTCTGCGCACACGTCTGGATGTCCCGGTATTTCAGATCATCGAACAGCACTTGCATTCGTTTTTCATATTTTTGAGCCTAAGTGACTTATCAAATGAGTCAATGCCACTCCCTATCCAGCGTCAAGCATGGTCACCCGACCCGACCCTGCATGTGTACTCGACTGAATACGGTCCCTAGTCCGCCGCCGGGCCTCCCGGCTTCACGCGTGCGGTGGCTGCGGCATCCGGCGTTGCGGTCTCCGTCTCCGGGTCGCCGAAAAACCAGGTCGATGGATGATAGGCAAGCGTCCAACGGTTGTCCCAGCCCCAGATGCCGACAGGCACCACGTTTCGCAACCGGCTGTTGGTGACGACCGGGTGCGGGGCGAGGCCGACGGTGCCTATGGTCCAGACGTTCTCCGCGTGGGAGGCGAGGATGGCCTTGCCGGCAGCGACCCGCTCCACCGGATCTGTCGCCTCGCGGAGCGTGTCTGCGAGCGTCTGGAGGTCGCGCATGACGGGCGGCGGCCTGACGCCCAACTTACCGTCGGTGAGGTAATGCCGCACCCAGTTGTTCCAGAGCACCGAGTCCCAGCCCGTATACATGGGCACCCACCAGCGTGGAATGATAGGAAAGAGGATGTCGGTGACAAAGTCCGCATGCCAGAGTGACATCTGCATGCCGTTGGCCTGCGCCCGGGCCGACTGCAGCGCACGGTCAACGAGCTTCAGGCGGAAGTCGATGCCGATCTCGCGCCAGTAGCCGGAGACGAGTTCCATGGTGATGGCTTTCGGC
>CAVOBC010000323.1:0-5586 GCA_963693635.1 Gammaproteobacteria bacterium
GTTGCGCAACCGGACGTGAAGGTGACATGCCAGTGACGGGCTTCGCGCCGAGGAAGCAGGCATTAACGATCTACATAATGCCTGGTTTCAATGAATACACACCGCTGCTCGAGAAGCTGGGCAAGCACTCAACCGGCCGGTCGTGCCTTTATGTCAAGCGACTTTCCGACATCCACATGCCAGCTCTGCGCACGCTCGTCGCCCACTCGGTCCGGGCGATCAAGAAAACACATCCGGACCCACAGTAACCTCGACACTAGATCGCCGGTCGTCAGTCGCCAGCCGCCACTCACGACGGCCCAAGCGCCTCGCTTACACCCACGCCCCGAACGATGACCGACTGAGCCGACAGCTTTAACTACTATCACAGCAGGAAGTTTCACTATGACATTACCCCTTTGCATCGTGACCGGCGTTGGCCCCGGAACCGGGCGCGCGATCGTCGAACGCTTCGCGACCGAATACAGGGTCGCGATGCTCGCCCGCACGGTCGACCGGCTAGATGAGATAGCAGCAGCGAACGAGAATGCCTTCGCTTATCCCTGCAACGTCCTGGACGAAGCTACCCTCGCCGATGTGATTGCGCGCATCAAGTCAGACCTGGGAGACGCTGAAGTCCTGGTCCACAATGCCGTGGGCGGCGCATTCGGCGACTTCCTGTCTGTAAAGCCAGAAACGCTGCTCCGCAACTTCCAGATCAATACCATGACGCTCCTGCACCTGGGGCAGGCGCTCGCGCCCGCTATGATTGCGGCGGGCAAAGGTGCCATCATCTCGACAGGTAACACTTCAGCTTATCGTGGCAAGGGTTTTTTCTCTGCGTTTGCACCGACCAAAGCCGCGCAGCGCATTCTGTCCGAATCAATGGCGCGAACGCTGGGGCCCAAGGGCGTGCACGTCGGCTACGTCGCAATCGATGCCGTGATCAGCCTCGAATGGACCCGCGCCCAGAATCCGGAACGGCCCGACGACTACTACTGCTACCCGGTCGACATTGCCGAACATGTCTGGTACGTGGCCCACCAACCCAGGTCCGCCTGGACGTTTGACACCATCATCCGGCCGTTTGGCGAGAACTGGTAGGGCCTTCCCACGCGGCAGTTTCGCCCCAATCGGCGCTGCCGATCGCACAACCACAGAGCCTTCAGCCACATAGAGAGCCTTCAGCCACAAAGAGCCTTCAGCCCATAAAGAGCCTTCAGCCCATAGAGGGTCCATCAGCCGTAACGAGCCGCGACCGAGGTCTGAGCTCATCTGATGACGCGGCGCGTCAATGCCCGTGACTGCTTCAGCTCCTGCCGATTCAGTCGATGGATCGAACGAATCTGGCAGCTTGCGCCACGACCCGTGACCGCATCGAATCGTGGTCGAACGGTGTTCCCGTGCGACGACACGCCAATGCGGGACGACGACCCCAGCTGCTCGCAGCCGCGGCTCAGCGTCAGGATGTAACCGTGATGCGGCCCGCGTCGAACTAATAGCCGGCGACCGTCCAAGACACCATAACCGTCCAGCCGATCTGCAAGCCAAATGCCGTCAACCTCAAGACCTGGCACGGGTATTGGCAACGGCACCGACAACGCCTCGGCGGCGATCGGCGACAACGCTATTGCGGCGAATACGAGCGCGCTCTGAAACGTCGTTCGTCCAGGGAAATTCAGTTTCACATCAGCCACCACATGTTGAGGGAATGTGGCCTCAACACTATCGCCGCATGGCTGAACCGTTCCTGAATCACGCGCGCAGCCTGATTGAAAGGAGACTCCATTCTGGGGCGGCCACTCGCGTGCGGTGTAGGATGCACCGACATCTTCTGCAAGACTATTTTTGTAGGAAAGAGCACAAGGCTTGTTTACAAACCGCTCCCAGGAATTGTCAGGATGACAATTTTGGGACAGGAACTAGCTATCCGTTTCCTTGCGAAATGGCGAATGCTCTTCGATGTACTCGATGTCCTGGTCGACGTACTCTCGCTCATCCTCAAGAAATCGGTTTACCGCGTCGCGAAAACTCTCGTTCGCGATCCAGTGGGCACTGTAGGTGTGACTCGGCAGGTAACCCCGCGCCAATTTGTGCGGCCCCTGCGCGCCTGCTTCAACGCGGGCAAGGTTATGGTCAATCGCCCACTCAATGGCACGATAGTAGCAAGTCTCAAAATGCAGAAAACGATGATCCTCTATGCAACCCCAGTTGCGCCCAAACAGACACTCATCGCCAATAAAATTGATGGCCCCGGCAATATACTGCCCGTCGCGCTGACACATCATCAGCAACACGCGCTCAGGCATCGTGCGACCGATGATCGAAAAGAACTCACGCGTCAGATAGGCGCTTCCCCACTTGCGATTGCCCGTGTCCACATAGAATCGATAGAACGCATCCCAGTGCTCCTCCTCCAACTGATCACCAGTCAGAGCTTCGACCACGACGCCCGTCGACAGCGCGTCGCGGCGCTCTCGCCGGATGTTCTTGCGCTTCTTTGACGACAGTGCCGCCAGGAAGTCGTCGAAACAACCATAGCCATCATTGACCCAATGAAACTGCTTGTGAGTGCGGCCGAGCATGCCGAGATCCACGAGCCGCTGCCATTGCCGCTCTTCGACAAAGGTCGCGTGAATAGATGACACCTCCATCTTTTCGGCGATCTGCATGCAGCCAGCGAGCAGATAGCCTTCGAGATCGTCGCGGTTGGCGACGTCTGCGACGAGGAAGCGCCGCCCGGTTGCCGGGGTAAACGGCACCGAGATTTGCAGCTTCGGATAGTACCGCCCGCCGGCACGTTCAAACGCGTCGGCCCAGGCGTAGTCAAATACGTACTCACCCTGGGAATGGTTCTTGAGGTACATCGGAACCACCCCCTGGGTGATTCCTTCCTCTTCAACCGTCAGGTGATATGGGGCCCAGCCTGTACCCGCAACCGCCGATCCACTTGCCTCCAGCGCCGACAGAAATGCATACGACAGGAACGGGTCGTGTGGCACCGACGGCGGGTTGGCACACCGGTCCCACACATCCGCACCGATGTCCTTGATGCTGCCGATTGCCTGCAGGGTAACCATTATTTGCGACAGACCCCGTGACCCGCCCCTAAAGCATCTCGCTCGCGATGAGCTCAAGCGCTTCGGAATTGCCGGTCCCGATCAGCATGGTGCCAACGTGGCCTTTAGCGCCCGCCTCTTTCCACGCAGAAAGACGTTCACGAATGCGCCCAGCCGGACCCACCAGATGCACCGCGTCGACCAGTTCGTCCGGAACCGCCGCCATCGCTTCATCCTTGCGACCCGCCAGGAACAGATCCTGCACCTTGACCGCAGCATCCTCAAACCCGAGGGACCTGGCGTAATCGTTGTAGAAATTCTTCTCACGCGCACCCATGCCACCGATGTAGAGCGCCATGTTGCCCTTGATCGGCATGCGACAACGGTCGAGATCATCACCCATGGCAACGGTCACAAAGGGCGAGATGTCGTAATCGAGCATCGACTTGCCAGCTTTCGCGAGGCCCGCGCTGATTGATGGCTCAAGTACATCGAACCGGGAAGGATTCATCCAGATCGGGAATACGCCATCTGCAACCTCGGCGCTGCCTGCAAGCCCCTTCGGCGTAATCGAGGCCGTATAGATTGGAATCTCTGTGTCTGCGCGAAGGATGCATTTGAGGGGCTTGCCGAGACCCGTGCCGTCAGCGCCCGCGTATGGCAGGGAATAATGGAAGCCCTCGTGAGTCACCGGTGCCTCGCGTGCAAAGATCTTGCGAACGATCTCGATATATTCCTTGATCCGCGTAACAGGCCGCCCATAGGCCTGTCCATGCCAGCCCTCCGCCACCTGCGGTCCCGAGGCACCAAGCCCAAGCCGGAAGCGACCGCCCGACAACTGATTCAGGGTCAGTGCCGTCATGGCCGTGCAGGCTGGTGTGCGCGCGGGCATCTGCATGATTGCGGTGCCCGCATGGATGCGGGTGGTGTTGGCAAGGATCCACGTGGCCGTTGTGACCGCGTCCGATCCGTACGCCTCTGCCGTCCAGACAGACTCATAGCCCATACTTTCCGCAGCACGAATGCTCTCGATATCCAGTTGAATGACCGGCCCGAAGCCGCCGCTAATAAGTCCGAGTTTCATTTATTGTCTTCCAGATTCACGTGTTTCTACGTCTTTGCCGGGTCCCGCCCGTCTGCACTGCGAGCCGACGCCAAACAGCCGCTGACGCCAGGCCGTTGTGCGCAAAACGTCAGTCAGTGAGGCGCCTGATCAGGTCGCGCGTGTGATCCTCATCGCGCGCCGGCAGACTCATCGTCGTGCGGTCCACCAGTTTGCCGAAGCGCTGTTTAAAACCGGTGATGACCTCGTCAGCCTCGCCAACAATCGCAAACTCGTTCAGCATCTCGTCCGTGATCAGCGTGCCCATTTCATCCCACAGGCCCTGCTTGGACATCCGATTCAGTTCCGGCTGGAGATCGCCCCAACCGTGCACCCCCAACACGCCTGCGTAATTCGGGGTCGACCCGTAGAATGCTATCTGCTTGGTAACCGCCGACTTTGACGCCGCAAGCTGCTCCTCGGTCGCGCCGGTGACCACGAACCCGGGGTAGAAGATTTCGAACTCGTTCCGTGACCGTCCGGATCGGGCAAGGCCACGCGCGATAGCAGGCAGGGTCACTTCTTCCATGTATCTCGCGGTGGTAAAAGAGTGGATCATGACGCCGTCAGCCACCTCTGCGGCGACCTCGGTCATGCGTGGTCCGACCGCCGCAAGAAAAACACGCGGCGCACCCCAGGAGACATCTGTCGGCGTGAACATCGGGGTCATCAACGCGTGGGTGTAGAACTCGCCGCGAAAGTTGAGGGGCTCGCCGGTGTGCCAGCAATTCCAGATTGCCCGCATCGCGAGGATGAATTCCCGCATCCGCTTCGCCGGCTCCGACCAGGGCATGCTGAAACGTTTGGTGATGTGCGCACGAATTTGCGACCCCAGACCAAGCACAAAACGGCCTTTCGAGAAGCTGTTGAGATCATGGCCGATGTTGGCGAGGTTCATGGGCGTGCGCGAGAAAGCGACGGCGATGGATGTCATGAGCTCGATGCGCTCGGTCTCCCGGGCGGCGAGCAAGAGCGGGAAGAACGGGTCGTGCGATGTCTCCGCGGTAATGCCTCCTGAATAACCCAGTGCCTCCAGCCGACTTGCACTAGCCCCGGCCTCGTCAAGGCCTCCCATCAATCCACCATCAACTTTCATTTTTCATCCCCACTTCTCTCGGGTGAATTTGTCAGCCAGCGTGTCAGCCATCTTTCGGCGTGCGCATCATCAACCAGATGGCAGGACACTCGAGTAGTCTGCATCGGCCGAAATCACTTGTTACGCAACCCGGCGATCTTGAAGTTGTCCCACGAGACCAGTCGCTGCGGCGTGAAGACCATCCAGCGCCCGTTCGAGCCCGCTGCCGTCGCCGCATTCGGCGGCGGATCGTCTTCAACCTGCCCGCCGTGCCCACCGCTGTACTTGCGCCCCATCTGTGCGCGCACCTCACCGAGGTGGGGGTCCGCATTCTCAGCGACCGTATCTTCCAGTACCACCGCGACCCCCTG
>CAVOBC010000324.1:0-5527 GCA_963693635.1 Gammaproteobacteria bacterium
GAAATTTGTAGCCCGCAAAATCCTGCCGAAACGCGATAAACGCTGGTCATCAGGTAGCAGTTTGTCTTCAGCATCGACTAACTCACTCATGGTCCGGAACTTGTAGATCCAAAAGACCTTGCCGGCGAGTCCCGGTCTCGGCTGCGTGAACATGATCGGACTACCGATGGCGATGCGCACAAGAACGGCTGTAACAATGATCAGAGGCGCGAACAGCACTAACACAAGCAGCGACAAGCCAACATCCAACGTTCGTTTCACGCCTGGATCACGTCTTCGAGCACATCGACCAGTTGGTTTGCCAATTCGTCTCGCGGGAACCGAGACTCGGCTAACATCCTGGCCCGCCCCCCCATGGACGAAAGTCGAGCCCGATCATCCGCCGCTTGCTCCAATGCATCTGCGAACGCCTCGGGGGATTCAGGCGGTATGGGAAAGCCGCACTCGCTCTCTTTAATCAGGCCAGCAATCCACCCCGGATAGTTGGTCAAAACGGGTAGCCCCGCAGCGAGGTAGTCGAAAAACTTGTTCGGCGATGTCCCATAGTAGAAAGCCTCAACGTTGGCCAGAATCTGCATACCAACGTCAGCACCCGCCATCGCCAAGGCAAGATCGCCCTTTTTCATCGGGTCGTGAAAGATCACGTTGTCAAGATTCTCGCGCTGACACCGCAGCATCAACTCTTGCTTCTCTCGCCCGCTCCCGACGAGCACCAGCTTTATGTCGCAGCGAGATCTCGCCTTCAAAACTGCCGCCCCATCGAGTACCGCATCAAGATGATTGGCGATGCCATGTGTTCCCGCATAAAGTGCGACCAAACCGATCCATAAGCGAGGGACGTTCTGGTCCTTCCCCGACGACCGTCATCGTGCTCCCTGGATGCTCTGTTTCGAATGGGGACGGCGGGAGCGGGCCACTGCACGTGAATCGGGATGCCAACCAGATGTAAATGCCGCACTGCCGGCGGGCTACGCGTGAGGCGCACGCCGATTGATTCATTCTTGTACCCGGAACACCTGCCTGAATTGGTCGGGACGAGAGGATTTGAACCTCTGACCACCACACCCCCAGTGTGGTGCGCTACCAGACTGCGCTACGCCCCGTGTCGTCACCTCGCCGTTGCGAACAGCGGGATGGCTGAGTGCCGCATGTTACCAATTCATCCCGTTTTCATGAAGGCATTTCAGGCCCTAAGAACACCTTCCCAAAGGCGGCACAGGTTTCTGCTACGATGCCGGCCCCTTTTGAAGCGGCAAGCGATTCGTTCATGTCAATCGGCACACCCACCGCATGTAGCCCCAGAGCCGGACGCAACCCATTGAAAATTCTCGTCACCGGCGCCGCCGGCTTCATCGGCTTTCACACATCACGTGCTTTGCTCTCTCGTGGCGACGAGGTTGTCGGCATCGACAACATCAACGACTACTACGAGATCTCGCTCAAGCACGCCCGGCTCGATTTGCTGACAACCGAGCCCGGATTTACGTTTCAAAAACTCGATCTCGCTGACCGTCACGGTATTGAAGCGTTGTTCAAGGATCACGGCTTTGATCGCGTGGTGAATCTTGCCGCACAAGCCGGGGTGCGCTATGGCGCCATCAATCCGTACGCTTACATCGACAGCAACATCAGCGGGTTCTTACACATCCTGGAGGGGTGTCGACACAATGGCGTCGAACACCTGGTGTACGCATCCTCCAGTTCTGTATACGGCGCTAATGAGTCATTGCCATTCTCCGTCAGCGACAATGTCGACCATCCGCTGTCACTGTATGCGGCGTCCAAGAAAGCCAACGAACTGATGGCCCACTCGTACAGCCACCTGTATGACCTGCCGACGACCGGGCTGCGCTTTTTCACCGTCTACGGACCCTGGGGGCGCCCCGACATGGCGCTCTTCCTGTTCACCAAAGCGATCCTGAACGACGAGCCTATCAACGTCTTCAACAACGGTAACCACAAGCGCGACTTCACCTATATCGACGACATCGTCGAAGGCGTCATTCGCACCCTCGACAAAGTCGCTGCACCGAACCCGGATTGGCGTGGCACCGAGCCCGACCCGGGAACCAGCCGAGAGCCGTGGCGCGTGTACAACATCGGCAACAGCGCGCCAGTCAACCTGTCTGACTACATCGCGACCATCGAGAAATGTCTGGGCAAGACCGCCAGAAAGAATCTTTTGCCGCTCCAGCCTGGCGATGTGCCCGACACGTTCGCCGATGTGCAGGTCTTGCTGGATGACGTGGGCTACAAACCCACAACAACCATCGAAACGGGTATCGAACGATTCATCGAGTGGTATTTGGACTTTTATCAGGTCTCGCGATAATCAATCGGGACCGACCAGGGGCTCGTTGACGGCCATCGACCCGGTTCAACTGACGGTCAATTGAAAGTCACGGAAAGAGTTCAATTGATAGATCCATTGAGAGATCTGGAGACTTGAACAGCGAAGAGTCAACCAGGGCGCGAATCGACGGGTTAGACCAGGCTCAATTCGCCCGCAGCACCTCGAGCACTTCTTCGAGTTCAACAATCATCTGGTGAATGAGTTGCTTGTACTGGGTGTTGTCTTCTTTCTGGTCTTCGCCCGAGAGACGCTGCCGGGCACCGCCAATCGTGAATCCCTGATCGTAGAGCAACGAGCGGATTTGCCGGATCATCAGGACATCCTGGCGCTGGTAGTAGCGGCGATTTCCTCGCCGTTTGACCGGCTTCAACTGGGGAAATTCCTGTTCCCAGTAACGCAACACGTGCGGCTTCACCGAACAGAGTCCAGAGACCTCGCCTATCGTGAAGTAACGCTTGCCCGGTATCGGCGGCAGTTCAGCGTTATTGTCTGGGTCCAGCATACGACTCGATTCGGGCTTTCAGTTTTTGGCCGGGGCGAAAGGTCACCACTCGCCGCGCAGTTATCGGTATCTCTTCACCCGTCTTGGGATTTCGTCCGGGGCGCTGGCTCTTGTCGCGAAGATCGAAGTTGCCAAAGCCAGACAGCTTGACCTGTTCATTACTTTCCAGCGACGCACGCACTTCCTCGAAGAAGAGCTCAACAACTTCCTTGCCTTCTCGTTTATTGAGACCCAGCTCCTCAAACAGCTTCTCAGCCATCTCAGCTTTGGTCAGCGCACCCATTCCTAAATCCTCAGGCTAGCTCCAAACTCCCGGGTGAGCAATCCGACAACGGCGTCAACACAGTCGTTGATTTCATCAAGGGTAAGAGTGCGGGATGCATGCTGGAAGGTCAAGCCCAGCGCCAAACTTTTCCTTGTAGGATCAATACCTTTACCCTGATATACGTCAAACAACTTTAGGTTTGTCAAGAGGCCCCCAGCAGCGCTTTGCACCGCCCTCGTGAGTTCATCAGCAGACACATCGAGCGGCACGATCAGGGCGATGTCGCGTCGAATCTCGGGCTGTCTGGACAGGACCGACGCAGCAGGAATGCGCCGTTCACAGAGCCGGGTCAGATTGAGCTCAAAGAGGTAAATGTCCCCGCCGACGTCGAAATCGGCGATCAGTGCCGGGTGCAGTTGCCCTATCACCCCCATCTCCTCACCGTCGCGACTAACAAAGGCGGTCTGCCCCGGGTGCAGTGCCGGGTGGTCGCCGCGCCCAAAGCTGAAGGACGCGGCGTCGCCAGTGAGGGCGAACAAACTCTCAAGGTCGCCTTTCACATCAAAGAAATCGAGGGGCTTGCCGTCGTTAGCCCAGCCTTCTGACTGGCGAGAACCTGCGACGATGCCCGAAATTATCTTCTCCTGACGCACTTCATCGAGTTTCAGGTCCTGCTGATTCGGCGGTCGCAGAAAGCGCAGTCCAGTCTCAAACAGCCGAACTCGCGAGTGTTGGCGGTTCAGATTGTGCATGAGCGCGCGCACCAATCCGGGCCACTGGCTCGTGCGCATAAACGCAAGGTCTGCCGACAACGGATTGGATAAACCGATCGGCTCGTTCTCCGGGTCCATTTTCGCCTGCATGTCTGCATCGACGAAGCTATAGGTGATGACCTCCTGGTATGCCCGGGACACCATGTGGACCTTGATCCGATCAAGGTCCAGCACCCCTTCAGGCATCTCGGCCATGGCCAGCGCCGTCCGTGGCACGCTAACGGGCAGATTGTTGTACCCAAACACGCGCGCGATCTCTTCGACCAGATCTTCCTCGATGCTGACGTCAAACCGGTGTGACGGCACAGTCACGCGCCATGCGTCTGCGCCCGCCGCCGCGACGTCAAAGCCAAGCCGGCAGAGCATCGATTCAATCGCCGGGTCGTCAACCGCTATACCGAGCATGCGCGCAACCCGATCGCTGCGCAGCGTGACTTCGGGGACCGCCGGCAGCGCTTGCGCGGCCACCGTCTCGGCCACCGGGCCCGGTTCGCCGCCCGTGATCTCAAGCAAAAGCGCCGTCGCCCGCTCGATCGCACCTGACTGCAGACGCCAGTCGACCCCCCGTTCAAAGCGGTGCGCAGCATCGGTTGCCATGCCGTAGTCGCGCGCTCTGCCAGCGATCGCGATCGGCGCGAAGAACGCGCTCTCAAGAAAAAGATCGACCGTCGCCTCGCCAATGCCAGATCCCGCACCACCCATGACGCCTGCCATCGCGACCGGACCACGCGCGTCGGTGATCAGCATGGTGTCTGGCAGCAGCTCGAGATCACTACCGTCGAGCAACGTGATCTGCTCACCCGGTGCCGACATACGAACCCGAATACCGTCGCTAAGCCGTGCAAGGTCAAACGCGTGCATGGGTTGGCCAAGTTCGAGCATCACGTAGTTGGTCACATCCACAACCGGATCGATGGACCGGACACCGGAGCGACGCAACCGCTCGATCATCCAAAGTGGTGTGGGGACATTAACGTTGACCCCGCGAATGACCCGACCGACGTACCTTGGGCACTCGGCCGGACAATCGACAAGAACGGGAAACACATCATCGATCGCCGGTGGAACTGGCTCTGGATGCGGAAAGTGGCTCGTCAGGTCATTCAGCGCCGCCGTCTCCCGCACGAGGCCAAGCATGCCGAGACAATCACTTCGATTCGGCGTCAGATCAACCTCGATAATCATGTCGTCAAGCCCGAGCGCGTCCCTGACCGACTCGCCAATGACTGCGTCTGCCGGCAGTTGCAGCAACCCCTCGTGGTTCTCTGAAATTCCCAGTTCGCGCTCTGAGCACAACATGCCGAACGACTGCACACCGCGCAGTTTCGCCTTCTTGATCTTCATGTCGTCGAGTCGAGCGCCGACGGTCGCGAGCGGATATTTGCCGCCCGCTTCAACGTTCGGCGCACCGCAGACGACCTGCACCGTCCCGGCACCGGTATTGACCTCGCAAACGCGCAGCTTGTCAGCATCCGGGTGGGCCTCAACCTGCAGAATCTCGGCAACAATCACGCCCTCAAAGTTGCCCGCGACGGGTTCGAAGCCCTCGACCTCCAGTCCGGCCATCGTGAGCTGTTCCACCAGTTCTTCAGTCGTGAGCGCGGGGTCAACATACTCCCGCAGCCAGGCTTCAC
>CAVOBC010000325.1:0-5507 GCA_963693635.1 Gammaproteobacteria bacterium
TGCTCGGCGTGTATGCCTTCTACCTGGGGCATCTGCCACTTCTGCTTGGTGTGCTGTTCCTCATGGCGACGCAAAGCACGTTCTTCGCGCCAGCCAAGCAGGGCATTATTCCTGAGATGTGCAGCCTGCGGGCAATCACCCACGCCAATGGCTGGGTTGAGATGACCACCTTCGTCTTCATCATCGGTGGGGTCGTCGGCGCCGGCTTGCTGATGAACGTGCACGGCGGTGAGCCGGTCCGGGTTGCCATCTATTGTGTGGTGATAGCGGCAGTGGGTGCCGGGATCGCGTTTTTCATTCCGGCCCAACGCGCAGCATCGACATCCGCGCGATTTGATTGGAATCCGGTCGTTGGTATCTGGCGGGACCTCACTTTTCTCAGGGCCCAGAAAGGTCTTTGGCTGGCCGGACTAGCCAACAGCTATTTCTGGATGAACGGCATGATCTTTTCAACCAACGTGCTCGTCTACGGTGACAGGTTGCTTGGCCTTGGGGCAGACGACAGCCTCAGTCTGGCCGTGTTGCCGGCTTTCATTGCCGTCGGCGTTGCCGTGGGTTCGATGCTTGCGAGTCGCTTGTCTGCCGAGAAGGTAGAGCTTGGCCTCGTGCCACTGGGTGGCATTGGCATTGCTGTGGGGGGCATCGGACTCTTCTTCTCAAGCGATTCCTATGCGGTTACGGCGATCTTTCTGGGCCTGACGGGTGTTTCGGGCGGCCTGTACATTGTGCCGCTCTTTTCATACTTGCAGTTTTTCGCAAAGGAAGACGAGAAGGGCCGGGTTCTGTCCACGGTGGGAATCCTGAATGGGCTGTTCCTGGTGCTCGGTAGCCTTGTTTACTACCTGCTCACGGTGACGCTGGGAATGCAGCCCGACAGTGTTTTCCTTTTCATCGCGGGCACGACCGTGTTTGTTGTGATCTACATCTGCTCTGTGATTCCCGAGTATTTCATTCGTTTTTCTGCATGGTTGCTTACACACACGATCTACAACATCACGATCGTCGGCAGGGAAGCGATCGCTTTTCGCGGCCCTGTGCTGATCATTCCGAATCACGTCACGTTTGTTGATGCCTTCCTCATCGGCTCAACGATGCAGCGCTTTGTCCGCTATATGATGTTGAAGAGATACTATGATGTGCCAATAGTCAGAAATATCCTCAATGTTATGGACGTGATCCCGATTGCGCCGAAAGAGGGGCGGGAGTCGGTGGCAGCGAGTCTCATGCAGGCACGGGCAAGACTCCTCGACGGGCATGTCGTGTGCATCTTTGCCGAGGGCGCTTTGACCCGTGACGGCAAGATGCACGAGTTCCGGCCGGGTTTCGAAGCCGTGATGGAGGGGCTCGATTGCCCGATTGTCCCGGCCTACATCCACGACGCTTGGGGTAGCATTTTCAGCTGGAAGGATGGCCGCGCAATTTTCAAATGGCCGAAGCAAATTCCCTATCGGGTCACCATATCCTATGGCGAAGCGATGTCGGCGCAGGCGACTGCAGCCGAAGTGGAAGCCGCGGTGCGCGCGTTGGGCGAAGATGCGGGTGCAGGCGAAGATGCGAGTGCAGGCGAAGATGCGGGTGAAGGAGTGACGGAGTTAAGGGTGAAGAAGTGAAGGGTGAAGGTAAATTGAGCGGGCGGTCGTTCGAAGACGACGGCGAAGTCGATCAGCCGACGTTCCGCACCGATGCCGCAATCCCCGCGATCGTTACAAGGAGGGCCTTGTCGACGTGGATATCGCGTACGGATGCGTGTCGAAATCGAGTCATCAGTTCAATCTGCATGAAGTGAAGGGGATCGGCATAGGGGTTGCGCAGGTCCAGCATGCGGCGCAACTCGGGCGCGCTGGCGAGCAGGGTTGATTGTCCCTTGAGTGCATTCAGCGATTGGATGAGTCCACCCAATCGGCCGCGCAGTTCATTGCCGAGGTCGGTCAGATTACTGTCCAGGAGTTGCTCATCGTAGTAGCCGCAGATGTCGGCATCAGCTTTGCTCAGAATGAGTTCCAGGATGTCGAGCATTGAACGGAAGAATGGCCAGTCGCTCGCCATTTCGCGTAGCACGTACGCGTCGCGACCCGACAAACCGTCGGCAATCGCGGTGTCGGTGCCAAGCCATGCGGGCAGCATGAGCCGTTTTTGCGTCCACGCGAAGATCCATGGCACCGTGCGGAGTGAGGCAATCGAACCATGACCGCTGCCGATTCCTTCTTCGCCCAAAACGAGCCGGGACAACTCTTCCTGCGGGGTACTTTGACTCAGATAGCTGTCGAAGTCGGGATTGGCCCGTGTGGCGAGGTAGTCGGCGCCCGCGACACTCGCGAGGCGGTCCATGAGATGTCGCCAGGCGTCCCTCGGCTTGGATGGCGGCAACAAACGAGCCTGCAGGGTCGCGGCCATCATCATGTCCAGATGTCGA
The DNA here is from genome assembly GCA_963693635.1 of Gammaproteobacteria bacterium. Classification (GTDB taxonomy): domain Bacteria; phylum Pseudomonadota; class Gammaproteobacteria; order Pseudomonadales; family Azotimanducaceae; genus CAVOBC01. The sequence goes on from CAVOBC010000325.1 coordinate 2,414, forward strand.
ATGGCCTGTGGGGACGACCCGTACTTCAATCGCACCACCTCGCCCTGTTCCGTCACGCGCATGCCGCTGTTGATTGTGCCGGGGGGCAAGGCAAGGGTCGCTTGCCGGGAGCCGGACCCCTCCTGGCCGACGGCGCTGCCACGGCCATGGAACGTGGTGAGTTCAATCTTGTATTTCTCGCAAAGTGAAACCAGGTCTTCCTGTGCGCGGTATTGTGCCCATGCGGCCGTCAGTTGCCCGCCGTCGCGCGCGCTGTCCGAGTAACTGATCAGTACCTGTTGTCGGCCGTCGATGTGCCGCAGATACCAGGGCAGGTGGAACAGACGCTCAAGTGTCCAGGCTGCGTTCTCAAGATCGTCCAGGGTCTCGAACATGGGCACGACCGGAATCACGCGTGCCAGGCCGCATTTCCGCAGAAGCAGAATCACGGCAAGAATATCGGATGGGTTCTTCGCCATCGAGACGATGTAGCAGGATATGCCTTCGGCGCCAATCTCGGCGATCAGCCGGAAGGTCGCGAGTGTCTCTCGCTCTGACGGCGCCGGCTGCCAGTCGTCAGGAATCAGGGGGCGCGGCGAATCGAGTTCGCGCAGAATGAAGGCCTGTCTCGTCTTTTCGGACCAGTCGCGGTAACTGCCGAGCTCGAGAAACTGCGTCAATGCATCAAGCAGCGCCTCATGCCGGCTTGCGTGTTCGCGGATGTCCAGGCTGACCAGGGTCACGCCGAACGTTGAGATGCGAATGAGGGTTTCACGCATCAGGCCTTCGGCGATGATGCCCATGCCACAATCAACCAGGGACTGGTAGCACACTGTCAGTGGCGTCGCGAGCTCGTTCTTGTACAGGATCAGCGCATCGTTTGCTGGTTCGTCGGTCCCGGCCCATTGCCGGGTTTGTTCCAGGCGGTCGCGGATGTCTCTCAGCACCGCGCGGTAAGGCTCGCTTGAGGGCTCGCTGAGCATTTCCGACAATGCCGGACTGCATTCAGACATCGAAAGCTGGCGTAATAGTTCTTCGATATCGCGCAGGTAAAGATCGGCTGCGGCCCAACGCGCAAGGCGCAGTGCCCGTCGGGTGACCGATGCGGTAACTGCGGTGTTGCCGACGCGGTCGCCGCCCATCCACGAAGACACCCGGATGGGTGAGAAGTCGAGTGGCAGGTGATGATCGGTGTGGGCAAAGACCAGGCGGTCGAGTCCCTGCCAAAGGATTGGGATTGCGCGCCAGAGGGAGGTCTCGACGACGGCGTAGCCCCACTTTGCTTCATCTTCTGGCGTTGGAATCTCGTTTCTGATCTCGTCGGTGTACCAGACTTCTGCGATCAGTCGTTCGAGCGCTCGGCGCTGCTCGGCGCGCAGGGGCTGGTCTTCGTGAACCTGCTGCAGCGCGTCCGCAATGCGGTTGTACTTTTGGATGAGCGTGCGCCGCGTGACCTCGGTCGGATGTGCGGTCAGGACGATGTCGATGCAAAGCGTCGAGACAGCGTTATAGGTGCGCTCGGAGTCGATGTTGCCAGCCAGTAACTGAAACAGCGACGCAAGCTCTGACGCGTCTGGAAACGGCGTCAGGCGCAACTCCGTGGTTTCCGCTTGTTCGGCAATGTTGGTCAGATTGATGAACTGATGAAATGCGCGTGCGACCGAGACCAGTAACTCATCCTCCAGTTCCCGCAGCGTGTTAAGCAGTACATCGTCCCGCTGTTGGTTCTGGCGCCGGGTCTTGGCCAGTTGCCGGATCTGCTCGATCTTGTCAAGAAAATCGGAGCCGTGCTTGGCGAGCATCGTTTCGCCGAGCAGGTCGCCCAGAAGATGAACGCGGTGGCGTTGGCGCCGCGAGACGAGTTCTGCAGTCATCAGTCTGGGGCCGCTGGTCTGGGTTGAAAGCGTAGTGGTACAGTGGCCCTAACACTGGTAAGAATCAAGACAGCAGGTGGCATGCTGCGGGCGTCAGGCAGGTTGTTACGCGCTTTTGGAAGGTGGATGACCGCGCGTCGACGACGGGCAGCAACGTTCCTGGCTGGCTTGTATTGCGGTACTGGGAAGGACAATGTCGGGCCACTTCTGGTAGAAAAGAGGTTCCCACTCTTGCCGGCCCTATCGATGACAAACAGGAGACAGTTGTGGACGACCCGCTCGACATGCGATCAAAGAAGGTACTTATTACCGGTGGCAGCCGGGGTCTTGGCAGATCAATGGCGCTTGGTTTTGCGGCACACGGCGCGGACGTCGCGATCGTTAGCCGCAAACTGGATGTCTGCGAAGCGACGGCGGCGGAAGTGCGGGAATTGGGCGTTGAGGCGTTTCCTTATGCATGCCATGTCGGAGACTGGAGTCAGCTGGACGGGATGGTTGATGCCGTTTATGAAGCATTTGGCCAGGTCGATGTTCTGATTAACAATGCCGGCATGTCACCGCTCTATCCGTCACTCGACCAGGTCTCGGAGGAACTCTTTGACAAGGTTGTGGCTGTTAACCTCAAAGGACCATTTCGCCTGAGCGCCAACATCGGTGCGCGCATGCAGGCCGGTGCCGGCGGGGCGATCATTAATGTCTCAAGTACCGCGAGCGTTTCAGCGAGCCCGGGTTCTGAACCCTACGCAGCCGCAAAGGCTGGCCTCAATTCCCTGACGCGTTCGTTCGCTGCGGCTTATGGGCCGAAGGTACGGGTCAACTGCATTATGGCGGGCCCCTTCCTGACGGACATATCGAAGGCGTGGGATCTGCCCGCGTTTGAGAAGGGGGCCAAAGCGAACATACCCTTGCAGAGGGGTGGGCAACCAGACGAAGTGGTGGGGGCGGCGCTCTACTTTGCGAGTGAAAGCTCAAGTTTCACAACAGGTGCGATCCTGCCGGTCGACGGCGGCGCCCACATTTAACCCCGGGTCTCGGAGGGGCGCGATAAGGCCTCGCTCGACGCTTTTCTGCGGCAGGCTTTTTAACCGCAGGCGCTTTTTAGCCGCAGGCGCCTGCGCGATCAGGTGTTGCCCCGGACCAGGAACACGAAGTCGCGAAAGATGTCGAGTAGCGTCTCGTGCTTGTAGTCCGTGAACTCACCCGCATCGAGATACATTCCGTGGTCTTCGCAGGCCTCGTAC
>CAVOBC010000326.1:0-5438 GCA_963693635.1 Gammaproteobacteria bacterium
GAATGTTGTGCCGGGACACCTCAAGTGCAAGGCCCCGCGTCATCGTCATGACGGCGCCCTTGGTCGCGTTGTAAAGTGTGACGCCTGGCCGCAGCGACTTCGCGCCAATGGATGCCGTGTTGATGATAACACCTGACTTCTGCTCGATCAGATGTGGAATCGCGTACTTACAGCCGAGAAAAATGCCCTTCACATTGACATCAAAAACCCCCGTCGAACTCTTCCTCGGTGATCTTCCACATCAGTCTCGACATGTGGCAGTAACCGGCATTGTTGACCAGCACGTCGATCTTGCCGAACGCGGCGACCGCGCGTTCGACCATCGCGGCCACGTCCGCTGCTATCGCGACGTTGCACGCGATCGACTCCGCGACACCACCGGCGTCTGCAATCATCGAGGTTGTCTCATCAGCGCCCGCACTGTTCAGATCAGCGACCAGCACCCGGGCGCCCTCCTCTGCAAAACGCAGCGCGGTCGCTCGACCAAAGCCCGACGCGCCGCCCGTGACAATGACGGACTTTTCCTCGAAACGACCCATGGGACTTCTTATTGCGTGGGGTTTGCTTAATACTGCGCCGTTTGGCTTGGTGTGTACACGCGTCAGGGGTCGGGATTGGAGCACTTTGAGACCATCATTCTCGGCGCAGGCATGTCGGGCCTGTGTGTCGCCGCGCGACTGAAATCCGCCGGAATGACGAATTTTGTCATCCTCGAAAAGGCGCACGGCGTCGGCGGAACCTGGCGGGACAACACCTACCCGGGCGTCGCTTGCGATGTGCCGTCACACCTCTATTCCTTCTCATTTTCCCCGAATCCGGACTGGCGCAGCGCCTACGCCTCCGGGCCGGAGATCCTGGCATATTGCGAGCAGGTTGCCCGTCGTTGCGGGCTCATCGACCACTTGCGACCGGATTGTCTCGTTAGATCGGCCCGCTACCTTGAAGATTGCGCGGACAGTCAGGACAGCGCGGACGGTCCCTCCTGGGAAGTCGAACTCGACGGTGGCAGGACGCTCACAGGCAACAATCTGGTCGTCGCGTTGGGCGGACTGCATGTTCCGGCCTGGCCCGAGATCGAAGGCATCGGTACGTTTGGGGGTGATTACTTTCACTCGGCTCGCTGGAACCACAGCGTTGATGTCGAGGGTAAACGCGTCGCTCTCATCGGCACCGGCGCTAGTAGCGTGCAGATTACGCCCGCCATCGCACCCACCGCGTCGCACCTCACGGTCTACCAGCGAACACCGGCATGGGTCCTGCCCCGCGGTGATTACCGATTTACAGATGGACAACGTCGCCGATTTCGGGATATGCCCCTGTGGCACCGCCTCTATCGCCTGCTGATTTACGCACGCATGGAAGCGCTGGGTGTCCAGTACATTCGAAAGCACAGTTACGCGCAGCAACTCGTGCGCCGCCTCGCTGAGTCAACGATTGCGAGAGTCGTCACGTCGCCATCACTGCGACGGTGCCTGACGCCCGACTACGCGGTTGGCTGCAAACGCGCATGCCTCTCGGACGACTATTTGCCGGCCTTCAATCGGCCCGATGTCACCCTTGTGACCGACGAGATAGCCCGCATCACCGCTGCAGGAATCGAGGACCGTGAGGGCAACCATCACGATCACGACGTCATTGTCTTCGCAACCGGCTTCAAGCCCTTCAATGTCTCGGGCCAGGTCGACATCCGCGGCAGAAACAACTTGTCCCTCGCGCAGGCATGGGATCGCGGTGCGCGCGCCCATCGCACAATGATGATTCCGGACTTTCCCAATCTCTTTGTCATGCTCGGCCCGAACAGCGGACTCGGGCACACGTCTGTCATTCTCATGATCGAGGCCCAGGCGCGCTACCTGATGGGTTGCCTGTCACTCAAGCGCCGCCGCGGCGTGCGCGAACTCGCGCCAAAGGCCGGCGCTCTACAGCGCTATGACTCCCGACTGCAGCAAGCACTCGGCAAGACGGTCTTTGGCAGCGGGTGTGGCGCGTGGTACACCGACGAGGCAGACCGTAATTTCACACTTTGGCCTTATTCCACGATTCGCTACTTCCTTGAAATGTGGGGGCCGAGGTCCGCCGAATTTGAAATGCAGTACGCCGCTCGAGGATCCGGCAACCCGAGACCTGGTCACCGCGAATCATGACCGTTTCACCGGATCTGATTGCATGACGTCCGACTCGCCCTTCCCAACTTGTCAAGGCGGCGATCTCGGCGGCCGGGAATTCGTACTTTTTCTCACGCTGCTCCTCATCTGTCGGTTCGCCCTGTCCGCGTGGCTGCCGATCATGGATTTCACCGAAGCCCGATACGCAGAGATCGCGCGAAACATTGCTGCGCGTGGCGACTGGGTCACGCTCTGGTTTCTCGCCGACCAGCCGTTCTGGGGCAAGCCGCCACTCGCATTCTGGAGTGTCGCGTCGACGTACCTGCTCGGCGGCGTCGGTGAGTTCACGACGAGACTGTCTTCCACGGTTTACACGGCAGCCACAGCCGGTCTCATCTGGCACTTCGGCAATCACCTCTACCAGCGCGGCCGAGTGGCCGTCATCATTTACCTTTCGACCCTGCTGACAATCCACACCTCGGGTTCGATCCTGACCGACCCGGCGATGGTCTTTGGCACGACCCTGACCATGGTCGCTTTCTGGCATGCCATTCGTACTGGCAACGCGCTTTGGGGTTACCTTGTTTGGATTGGGCTCGCAATCGGCGCTCTGGCAAAGGGCCCGGTCGCGCTCGTTCTCTGTGGTTTCGCTGCCGGAATCTGGGTGGTTGCTGGCAGCCATTGGCGTGATTTTTTTGGACGTTTCTTCGGGCACGGACGGTGGGTCACCGGGCCCATGCTGCTGGTGGTGCTGGTCGGGCCCTGGTACTGGCTCGCCGAGCAGGCGACACCTGGATTTCTGGATTACTTCATCGTTGGTGAGCATTGGCAGCGATTTGTTGTCAGCAACTGGGAAGGCGACCTCTATGGCTCGGTCAAAGACCGCCCCATAGGTACCGTTTGGATATTCCTTGCCGTTGCGTTCATGCCGTGGACACTATTTGTCGTCGCCTGGGTGCGTTCCAACGCCAAGCTTCTACAGCGGCTGCTTCTCTCAAAGAACGACGGCGATCTGCTTCGTTATCTGCTCTTGTGGGCGATCGTGCCGGCCGTCTTCTTTACCCCGGCTCGCAATATCATTGTGACGTACGTCATGCCCGCAATACCGGCGTTGTCGCTGCTTGTCACCGCGTTCGCCTCAACGACGCCGCAAATGCACACGACCCTGGCACGGATTGCCTCGGCATCCGTGCTCGTCTACACGGTTGCCGTCCTTGCCCTGTATTACACCTACTTCGAAGACCATCGATACAACCGCAAGGGCATGGCCGAGTTGTACCTTGCGATGAACGCGAAGGACCCCGGGCACCTCTTTGTTGCGGGAAAGCCAAAATTCTCACTGCTTTTCTATACCGGCGGCAACGTGACGTTCTTTGGGTATCGCGCGAAACGTTACGACGCGCCGCGCTCAACGCATTATGTTGCGACCCCTGACCGCTGGTTCGACTCCATAGTAAGAGGACTGCCCGAGCGGTGCCTGCTAGTCACCCGGGGAACCGACCTCAGCTTGTTTCACTGCCCCGGCAAGGGTGCGCAGGGAACGGTGGATACGCCATAGATCAAGCGGTAGTTTCAGGGCATCCCGGTAGCCGATACGGCTTCCAGTTCGTTCCGCCCAGGCGCCGAGCGGCACCTCAACGATGCGTTCGACAGGCATTCCATCTGGCATGAAATGCAGCCTTCCCAGGAGTTCAACATCGAACGCCCAGCGCGAAATAAAAGGCGCTGCCAGTGCCGCGGACAACCAGTGGCTGCGGCGCAGTACCTTCGCGCCGCACTGCGTGTCATAGACGCCCATCCCGAGAATGTTGCTCGCCAAAGTGGCGAAAACGCGGCCGACAAGATGTCGAAGGAACGTACGCTGAATATCGGCGCCCATATGCATCCAGCGCGAACCGAGCACAACTTCGTGCCCCTTGGTGCCAAGGAGGGCCGCCCGGAGACGCAGATATTCCGCCGCCGATGTCGCGAAATCCGCGTCGAGATAACCGACATCAGTGGCACCCTTGTCAAGGGCGGCGAGCAGTCCCCGGCGCACCGACTCGGCCTTGCCAACATTCTGCATAAGACCGATCGTGGTCACTGATTGCGGGTGCGCGGTTTTGATCTCGAGCAACGTCGACCAGGTGCCGTCGGTTGACCCATCATTGACCAGCAGAACGTGAATGCCCACTTCAATGAGCGCAACAATCGCTTCAACATCAAGGCGCTCGGCCTCGTTGTAGCATGGGATGACGACCCAACTGTTCTCATCATCCATCATGTTGCCAACGGCATCGTTCTTTCATAAATCAGAGAACTCAAATGAAGCGCAAGGGTTTTTGACAAAGTTTTGAGAAGGGCTTTTGAGAAGAGCGTCTATCGAGAGAGACAGCAGCCGAAGAGTTTGCCACAGACAGAACTTCCCGGTATCACCAGGCACTGACAGCAGGCTGCTTTACAGTGGCCAACTGGCATTCAGGCGCCCAAACCGATCAAAAACTGGTCAGATCCACTAGATTCTGATGTTCTGACGGCGTAATTCTCCTCGCGGCAGCACGGCAGCCGGTATTAGATCAACTGGCACGAATGTTGAATACACATTAGACGATAAGGACAGTCTTGCCATCGAATCGGGCCTCGTCCGACCCGACCACCGACTCGCAATACTGGCCGTACCGTAGATTCACGACCGAGGTAATCAACATGATCGACTTTCTGCTCCATTCACTTTTTCTCGGCGCCGTCATCTTCGTGATGGCCGAGACGTTGCCAACAGTTCGAGTGGGCTCGTATGTCACCGCGGTCCTCGTGGCGATCGTCTACAGCCTGATTAACGCCACGCTCGGCGCGGCGCTGAAGTTCGTCGGCTTCCCGTTTGTCATCATCACCGGCGGTCTCTTCCTGCTCCTGGTCAATACCTTCATGGTCTGGTTGACCGATCAGTTCTTCGATGACTTCGAGATAGAAGGTGTGAAAGCGACCTTGATCTGCGCACTGATCATCACCGTGGCAAGCACACTGCTCGGTTGGATCTTCTGATTCCACGGCGCCCGTTGACCAGACAATCCTGAAGACCAGCGAGGTTTGCTTGCAAACTGATTCCCAGGAAATTGTCAGGATGACAATCTTGAGACCACAACTAGCAGCATCTCACGGTGCCGGATTGCCGCGCAGGGAACACCGAAGCGTATTGCTTTAGTTCCATGAAAGGGTGCTGAAAAAGTACTTTCCTGCACTTTTTCAGAGTCGCAGGCTGCTTTTTCAGCAGCCTGCTAGAGCTACCCAGCCAGATCGCCTCGGGCGTCTGCGGCCGGGGTCTTGTGCACGGCTTCGATGCGGTGGCCGTCAAGG
>CAVOBC010000327.1:0-5437 GCA_963693635.1 Gammaproteobacteria bacterium
TGAGTATGAACCCAGTTGAACCCAGTGAGGAAAGGCCAATTTTAGAGGCTATCCATCCATCTGTTTTTAACTGGAGGGTCAATATTCTATCAAGCCCTATGTGTTCATTAGAATTAACGTAATCAGTGATTTTATTTATGTTCATTGCTCCGCTTCGCTTGTATATATCGACTTTTTCATGCAATCTTCTGCGTTTAGTTTACGAGAAAATTCCACTTTTGAGATCAGCTATTTTCCGGGGGGATTAGCCTATGTGCTCTTATTCCTCAAAGGGGTAAGAACTAGGGCACATGGAATAACTACTCCACACATAATTCTATGTATAACTGACCTGTAAAGGGCTCTAACTACAACAACAATCGTCCTTTCTCCATAACGATCTTTGATTGAAATATTTTTGGTAAGCCGTTGAAGATTGTGTCTTGAGTAATCCAATTCCGGCGCTAGTAACTCAAACCGCGATACTTAAGCGCAAAAGTTAACACCGCCGTTTTAGGTTAGGGGTTGTTTTAGGTTAGGCGTTAAAACTTCGGTAATTAGCTTGCCTTCGTTTGACTAAGGCTAGCGACTTACTTGCTCCAATCACTCCTTCACCCTTCCTTTCGGCCCTCTTGAGCGCCTTACGCTTTGTCTCAACCTCAGCTTGGATCTGGATATACTCAGAATGCTGTGTGTACCGTTTACGCTTCGGGCCACCACCACCTCCTCCTCTTGGCTTTACAGGCATACTCTCGGGTGATCCAGACCCCATACAGACTTAGACCCACTCGACACAACGTCCTAACATCTTCTTGGGAACCTTCCTGAACCAACGCAAAAGATCCCTCAGCATGGTGTCTGAGAGGTCTGTATGGGTCGGTTATCGGTATCGGGGTGGTCTGGGGTAGAGGTTCTTCTCAGGCAATCTTCTGAGCAACGAAACCTGATGCACCCTTACCCCTGGACCGTTTTACGACATATCCCTTGATTCCTAGATTGAAAGTCTTGTCATCCTTGAACTGATCCAGTTGGGCGACGAGTTTATCTGCAACAGGGTCACGGACTTCTTTGGGTGTCTTGGACTGGGCGGTCATCCACTTACCGAATGCATCCTCTGCGATGTCGTCACCGACACTCTTACGGAGAGCATTGAGTTTACGAATTTGACCCTTGGTCAGTGTGGATTGATCGATAGTCATAGGTATTCCTTCTGTAAATGGTGCGCCATTGTGTGTGATGTCGGGATATAAAACAAAAATACTTTTGATGGGTAGATGAAATGCTGCGGCCGAGAGCTTCTTGAGTGTATTGAAACGAGAAAGAGTGAATCGACGTTGTTATGTCACAAGGGCAGAAACAAGGTCAGATATCTTTGACCACATCGAGTTGTATTACAATCCGAGGAGCGTCGTAAGCTAGACGTAACCGATCAAACTGCTCTTTACTGAGTCTCCGTCTCCGCATCGGTGCGTCGGAACGCGATGTGCCGGACGATTGTCTAATCGTGTGATCGCTCTAATTCCGCAAAAAAACTATAAGGGTGACTCGCCGCACTCGTACCCTTTGCCATCACGCTCGTTCCTCTATCGCTGGAGGCTGCTTGCGGCCAGTCAGGTTGCTCTGACGCCCCTCTCCTGGTCACTCTTGGCAAGTTGCCGCATCATCGGCCGTACACCGCCTTCGAAGGCGTTCTGAGCGACCCTCTGCTTAGCCACTAGCGTCTTCGGGCCGGTCGACTTCTCCCACGGCTTCCACAAGTGGATTATGGCAGCCTGTCGCTTACGACGTTCTGGCGCCCAGCTATTCATACGGCCTCCAATACTCTGGCCGGCGGTTTCGATTTGTCCGCGTCATCGTCCTGCTCCACAACGATTCTGCCTGCCCGTTGAAGTTCCGCGACGGCCTGCCAGGTTGCCCGACATTGCGACTGTGCTTTCAACCCCATGCGTACAAATGTTTCCAACAAATAGTCAAAGATAGGCTCTCCCTCGTCTAACGAAGATTCGGCGGGTTTAATCCCAAAAGATTTCCACATACAACAGGCAGTCGCGGAACAGCCTGTTATCAGTATCGCGATCGATCCACTAAGTGATCTGGCGAAACGACTGCAGAATGCAGGTTCAATGCAATTACCAGCGAGCACCGCGACTTAAACAGCTAAAGAGGCATAGCGACAAGAGAAAGCATCAGTGAAAGACGCGCCAGCAAGAAGTGGCTCGGCGCGAGTTCGCGGGGCTTGCTATGAGTCATCCATAGTTAAACCAACACCGTTTATGGGTAACGACGGAGAGATATCTAAGCTCGCAGATGACTCGCTTTGGGAAGTTAAGTATGAGTATCTATACGAGTATTACCCTGAGGTGATTATTTGCCCTTCTAGAGCAAAACTCGTAATCGATGGAACGTCGTTAAATGTTGCGAATGTCGGTGGCCCATGATCGTGCAAAAGGTGAGGGAGGCATTGGCATTGTCGAGGTCTTCGTGGTGACGTCGCAGGAGATTCACGCCTTCTCAACCTGTCAACGAGAGGGTCCGTAGGAGCCCAGGGACGACGTACTAATCGCGGGTTATTGAAGGCGATGCACTGACTGAAGTTACCATACGAGTCCGCGGACGCGTGATCAGAAGAATCTCGCTAGGTCATGACGCGGGCTTCGCGGAATCAGGGAGGCGTCGAAGCCCGATTGGATCAACTTGTCATGGAACTCAAGCAATAACTGGGGCGATCCATGCGCGGCAGCGGCGGTGATTCGCACCGTGAGATGCGGCTACGGCGTATAGCTCGGTCCTGATCCCAGCCCCAATTGCGTATTGACCACCTTCCAGGCGTCCTCAATGAAATCGACCAACAACGGTCGGGTGTCGCGGGGGTCGATGATGTCTTCGATGCCGAAGGCGTGTGCATTTCGAAACGGCGATGAAATCGACTGCAACATCGCTTCGATCTCACGTCGTTTTTCTTCCGGGTCGGGCGCGTTCTCGATGTCGCGTTTGTACGCGATGGCGGTTCCACCCTCGATGTGCATTGAACCGCCATGCGTCGATGGCCACGCGTAGCGGCGGTAGAGACCTGTCGCGCGCTGGTGCAGGCCGCCTGCCACGCCGTACAGTTGGCGCATGACAAAGCAGATATATGGCGTCTTTGACTGGGTGAGTTTGGTCACGATGCGCGCACCGGCGCGAACGATCCCCATTTGCTCCTGCGCCGGTCCCACCGAAAAGCCCGGCTCGTCGGCGAAGTAAACAAGCGGCAGATGGAATGTGTCGGCGAGTTCGATGAGCCGGATGGTCTTCTCCCCGGCGGCGATGTCCATCGAGCCACCGTTGAACTTGGGATGATTCGTCATCACCGCAACCGGAACGCCGTTGACGCGGCCGAGACCCGTCACGCGCGCGCGCCCGTAGTAGGGCATCATCTCGAAGAAGCTGCCCTCGTCCAACACTGCGTCTAACACCTTGTGCGGGTTGTAGATCTTGCGCTTGTCCCGGGGCACGATGCTGAGCAGGGACTCATCTCGACGCTGGGGATCGTCCGCTGGTTCAATGCGCGGCGGCGCCTCCCAGACATTCGCGGGCAGATAGGACAAGAACCGCCGCACCTGCGCGATAGCGTCGGCCTCGGTTTCTGCCAAATTCATGATGACGCCGTTCTTGAGCTGAGTCCGCTCGTCGCCGAGGTCTTCCTTGGTAATCTCGCGGCCCGTTGCTTGCTCGACGACCTTTGGCCCGGCAACAAACACCTGGGACGTGCCCTTCACCATCACGTTGAAGTGGCACAGACACGCCTGCACCGCAGGCAGTCCTGCGACAGATCCGAGCACGGCCGAGACAACTGGCACGATTTGCATCAGGTCCGCTGAGTTACCCGTTCCCGAGTTACCGGGCAAATAGGTTCTGCCCATCTTCTCGAAGGTCTTGACGCTGCCGCCGGTTGCATCCAGCAGGCGCACGTAGGGAATACGCGCCTCCCGGGCTACCTGCTCTGCGTACTGGCCCTTGTTGCCGATAGCGGCATCGGCAGCGCCGCCGCGGATAGTGAAGTCACCGCCCGAGAACGCCACTTTGCGACCGTCTATTCGGCACGTGCCGATGACCGTGTTTGAAGCTTTGAGCTCGCGTAGTTCGTCGCCGTCCCACGTCGCTGTGCCAGCGAGCGCACCGATCTCAAGCAGGGTTCCCGGGTCCTGCAACAGGTCGACGCGTTCGCGCACGGTGAGCTTGCCCCGGCCGTGTTGGAAGGCGACGCTGTCCTCGCCGCCCATTTGTTTCGTCATCTCGGTCTGGCGTACAAGCTCGTCGACGTCCGATTCCCAGCTCATGCTTACTCCCCGTCAATTTTGTTGACCCGATCCTGTACCCGGCCTGGAGGTAGCATGTTACATGCTCGTTGGGTCGCCCGCGGTCCGGTGCCCAATCCTCGCGAAGCGGTCTGGCGACCCGGCTTGCGAAGATGATGCCCCGCTTGCGATGCCTTTACCGCGCTGAGCGCTCGCCCTTCCTCCCCGTCTGCCCGGCGGCGTAGTATGGGTGCATCAAGAACACCGGGAGAACCCCTTGGGTAAGTTGGACGGGAAAGTAGCGATCATCACGGGAGCAAGTCGCGGCATCGGCCAAATGATTGCGTCGCTCTTCGCCGCAGAGGGCGCGCATGTCGTCTGCGCAGCACGGACGCTCAACGAGGGCGATCACATGCTGGAAGGCTCGCTCGCGCGAACGGTCGCCAGCATCGAGGCCGACGGCGGCGGGGCGACCGCTTTTGCAGCGAATGTTGCGGCAGAAGAAGATTGCCGACGCCTGGTCGACGAGACGGTTGCACAACACGGCCGTCTCGACATCCTGGTCAACAATGCGGCGCTATCCTACTTCGTGCCGATCATCGACTTTGACCCCGTGCGGTGGGCGCGTGCGTTCGCGGTGAATGTCCACGGCCCGTTCATGCTTGCCAAATTTGCGTTGCCACACATGATAGCGGGTGGCGGTGGCGCCATTGTGAATATCTCGTCGGGCGCTGCAATCGGTCCCGGTCGTGGCCCGTATGAAGCCGTAGGCACAGGCGGCACGATGTATGGGGCGACCAAGGCCGCACTTGAGCGGTTCAGTCAGGGACTCGCGCAAGAAGTCGCCGACAAGAACATTGCCGTTACCTGTTTCTCACCCTCGCAGGTCGTCGCGACACCGGGCACGGTGTACCACAAGCTGGTGTCTGGTCCCGATGATGATCGCGGCGAACCGCCGGAGTTGATGGCCCGTGCGGCCCTGCTGCTTGCGACCAAACCCGTGGCGGCAGTCAATGGTAGGGTCACCTACAGCCAACAGATTCTGAGTGAGTTTGGCGAACTCGAGGATGTGCGCGGTCGTGGTGTTGAGACGCCGGGGTCTGGGTACTCGAAGACCTGAGTTTTTGCGCGAGGTCGGTGGTGGGGTGCGCTTTCTTGGAGTGGCGCCATCCTGTAGCGAT
>CAVOBC010000328.1:0-5426 GCA_963693635.1 Gammaproteobacteria bacterium
CTTGTTGCCAAGTGCCACGTCCTGTTCGGGAATGTCGTTGGCGATGTTGTTGATGCGCTCATGGCGCACATCGGTCATCTTTTGATGGTTGTCATCATCGTATGAAATGTCGCCGGTGTCGTAGTCCTTCTCGATGCCCCCGATCCGATGTTCAAGCCCGGCCACGCCGGGCTTGGCCCATACGCGAGCGAGCGTCTCTGCATCTCGCCCGGCTGGCGAAAAGTCTTCTGACGGTTCGGCATATTTGACGGGGAATGGCTCGTAATCGTTAAAGTCGGGCACGTGCCAGGGTTCTGAGGCATTCGCGAGGTAGCCGTCGCTCAGAAGCATGACAGGCGTCATGTACTTGGTAGCAAGGCGCACTGCCTCAATCGCAACGTCGAAACAGTCTGTGCACGTGGACGCGGAGATCACGGGCATGATCGTGTCAGCGTGGCGCCCGGAGAGCGCGAGATTCAGGTCCGATTGCTCGGTCTTGGTTGGCAGGCCGGTTGATGGACCGCCGCGCTGCGTATTGATCACAATGAGGGGTAATTCCGTCGCGATCGCCAGACTGATGCCCTCGCCCTTGAGCGAGATGCCGGGACCGGAACTGGACGTAATACCCAACGAACCAGCAAAGGAGGCGCCAAGCGCGGCGCAGACTGCCGCAATCTCGTCCTCGGCCTGAAAGGTCACAACGTCGAATTGCTTGTGATTCGACAGGGTGTGCAGAAGGCTTGATGCTGGCGTAATGGGATAGGACGCGAATACGATCGGCACTTCTGCGAGTTGACCGCCGGCCAACAATCCGTACGCGATGGCGTCGGAGCCTGTAGTGTTACGATAAAGCCCGGGAGCCATGACGGCCGCAGGCACCTTGTAGATCTCGACACCACTTGGCAGTTCGGCGGTCTCACCGTAGGCGTGACCCGCGTTGAGCGCGGCAATGTTGGCGTCGCGAATGTCTGGTTTGCTGTTGAATTTGCTGCTCAGTCCGTCGACCGTTGCGTCCCGGCTGCGATCAAAAAGCCACATCACCAGACCCAGGGTCCACATATTCTTGCAACGCACAGCAAACTTGTGCGACAGGTTGAATGGCTTGACCGCTTCCAGCACCTGCTTGGTCACTTCGATGTCAATAACGCGGTAACCGTCCAGGCTGTTGTCGTCAAGGGGATTGGTTGTATATCCCGCCCGCGTCAGGTTTCTAGGCGTGAAAGCGTCCCGGTCGACAATGATTACGCCGCCTTCGACAAGGTCATTCAGCTGGGTGATAAGCGCGGCAGGGTTCATGCAAACCAGCACGTCGACAACATCCCCGGCGGTGGTTACCTCCTCCGATCCGAAGTAGATCTGGAACGCAGAAACGCCGAAGGTCGCCCCTGCAGGTGCCCGAATTTCTGCAGGGAAATCCGGGAAGGTCGCCAGGTCGTTTCCATAGATGGCTGTCGCCTCTGTGAAATTGTTACCTGTCAACTGCATACCGTCGCCGGAATCCCCGGCGAATCTGACCACTACATCGCTGGCATGGGTGAATTGCGGCTCAAGTGACGTGGTTTCTTCAACAACCGACATATTTTGTTTTTCTCGCAAGTAAACTGGACCATTGCAGCGCTATCCCAACACTCGCTTATCGAATGGGCTGAGTCTGCGTTGATCTGGTCTGGTGAAGGTTGATCTGGTGAAGGTTGATCTGGTGAAGGTTCTGGTGAAGGTTCTGGTGAAGGTTCTGGTGAAGGTTGATCTGGTGAAGGTTGATCTGGTGAAGGTTGATCTGGTGAAGGTTGATCTGGTGAAGGTTGATCCCCGATTAAGCCGCTTATTTTAGCAGATCCCAAGCCGATTTGAATGTGTCTCGGGCGGTTTGCATGACACAAAACCGCTGTGCAATCCGGGCTTTAGCAGATTATTTGTTCATTATAGGACTGACGACGACCGATACCCGACTTTCCTGTCGTCACCGCTGCAGGACCTGGAATTCCATCGCGACGGAGCCAACCATGATCTGATCACCGTATTCGACCGCGACGAGGCCCTTATTCTCAATATTCTGTCCGTTGACACATGTGCCGTTGGTCGACCCCAGGTCTTCGATGAATGTTCGACTTTGGACGACCTTCAGGCGCACATGTTTGCGAGACACATCCACGTGGTTGATGACAAAGGGTGCGTCCTTGGGGTTCCTGACGATGACGACGCCGTCAGCTGCGTTCAGCTGATGATCCGGAATCCTGATAGCATAATGCAGCCCGTTTTCATCCCGACCGTCCAGCACGTATTCCGATAACTCGAGCGAGCGTGCGAAACGGGTTTGACTGTCAGGCTATCAAGCACTTCCCCCCGCTTGTCCTAGCGTGCCGCGAGCGCGATTCTGATATAGCTCGAACTATACGCCGGATCATGTAAATTTCAATATTTTCAATATCTTCGGACGCATCTTTCAAGTGCTGTCTCAACTTTGGCTCAAGGCACCAAAAGCTTGACTCCGCGCCGACCGGGCAGCCGGCGGTTAATGGCTTGCCGCCCCGACAGCAGGTTGCATCCGCAACTCTCATAGAACTGAACATAGAACTGAATCAAGATCCTGCCATGAGTTCCCCTGCGACCGCGCGATAAGCGCCACCGTGAAATGCTGCTAGAGCATGAGCGGAATCGAGGGGAAGGCAGCCGATCGGGTGCCGGCAATGGGCCGATTGTCATTGGCGTGATAGGTGAAGACAACGGAGTACTTGGTGGTATCCGTCAGATTGCGACCTGCCGCATGAAACAGCCGACTGTGAAACAGCAGTACATCGCCGGCAGCGAGATTGACCGTCCGGGCATTTGCGACGAGGCTTTTGTTTTCACGCTGATCGGTGCGCAGGAACAGTTCCGCGTCAAGGCGCCCGCGCTCGATCGATTCCGTGTGGCTGCCAGGTATTACGCGTAAACAGCCGTTCTTCTTATCTTCATCGCCGAGTGCAAGCCACGCCGTCACCAGATTCGGACGGTCGAACGACCAATAGCGATTATCCTGGTGCCAGCGGGTCGCGCTACTGAAGCCAGGACTCTTGGTCATGATGCAATTGTGGTGGCATTGGGAGAGCGCAACGTCTGCCGACCCTAACAACGGAGCGATCGATCGACCGAGTGAGACGTCTGTGGCCCATTCGCGAACGATGCGGTCACGTGCGTATGCCTGCAAAAGCCGCCGAGGTGTCAGTCCGCCTTTGTCCACCAGGCTTGATGGCGCACCGGGGTATTGCAGGTCCGCCTCATACTCAATAGGTGCGATCGAGCCGGCGTGGTGGACGGTAGCGAGGTCTCGCAGTCGGGCGCAGGTGTCTGCGCCGGAATGCCCGCGCAGAACAGTGAAGCCGTCGCGCTCAAAGGCTCGACTGGCAAGGGCAAATGCCGCCTGGGCCATGGCCAAACACCTACTATTTGAAGACTTGCATACTGCCACCAATGCGCCCCAAGGTCAGCGCACGGTCACGCATTTTGCGAGGTTTCTCGGACGATCCGGGTTGATATCTCGCATGACTGCCAACTGGTACGCTAGCAACTGGCCTGGCACCACCTCAAGTACACTCCCGAGTGCGACATCGTCGTGCCCTAGGGTAGGAAGAAACTCATCAAAGAACTCGCTCGGCCTGTGGTCGATGCCGATCACGTACGCGCCTCGCGATTTGACCTCCGCGGCGGCGTTGGCGAGCAGCGGAGCGCCGCCGGCACCGAAAATGACGACCGGCATGCCTTCCTCAATGAGGGCGATGACCCCGTGTTTAAGCTCCCCCGCCGCAAACGCCTCGGCATGCAGGTGACTCGCTTCTTTCAGATTCAACGCCGTGACGCGCAATGGCCAGTTGGGCGCCGGTCCAAGTACAAATGCATGCTGCGCGTCAGCCAGGCGGGTAAGCGACGCGCCGTTGCCCCGACGATGCCAGCATCGAGATAGGTTGCGAGCACGTGACCCGCCTGGTCCAGCGCGTCCACCCCAGCGCTAACCGGCCCGGCGAGCATCGATGCTAGGAGATACCCGGTTGCCATCTGGGCAGTCGCAGTTTTGGCTGAAAGGACGCAGATCTCCGCGCCGACCTCGTGGACCAGCGTGACATCCGCATCTCACTCAGATCGCCGTAGCGATTGTTGACGAGTGCAATGACCGACGCTCCGGTGCCGCGGGCGAATCGCGCTGCGTGCAGGGCGTCTGCGGTCTCGCCGCTCTGGCTGACGCAGACAGCCACATCACGAGCGGACATCGCAATGTGGCTGTCTGGAATCTCATAGGCACGGACCGCCATGATGGTTGTACGGAGCTGAACCCGACTGCCGCGTTTCCGAATCAGCGCCCGGGATGAGCGCCATCTAGTTCTCGACGATGCCGTTGTGCACTAGCGCGAAGTCCCCGGTTGACGCCGCGCGCGGATGGAAATTGCAAAGGCTGACTTCGCCGTGGGTCGCCCATCGGATGTGGCCAAGAACCGCGGTGCTCGGGACCAGACAGTCGTCAAAGTCCCGGACGGAGGACATCTGTGAGGCGAGGGTTCAATTGGCGTCGAAGATCATTCAGGACCTTGCGCTGCTGCAACCAGACAAGCCGTCACCAATGTTCACCACTACGAGGGGCGACGACGGTATCGAGTTTGTGCTCAAAGACATTCTGCGGGTCGTCGATGATGCTGACGAGAAGTTCTACCGGGTCTATTCGACCCGCCTCATCCGCAATTATCTGTACCGTCCATTCCCAACTTCACACGCAAGTGGGTGCAGAAGAATATCTCGGTCAACGTTATTGCGATCGGACCAGGTGGCGAGGACGCGCCACTCGCACAGCGCAAATGGATCGACGCTGCACCTGCGGACGCTGCGGCCAACTATATCGCGATCTACGGCACCCGTTGCGCCATGATCTCACGCGTCAAAGAAGACTATCCCACCGCGGTCATCATCGAATCTGCGGCCGTCTCGCGCGCGCTTGGGATCTCGTTCGACACCCTTTGGAATCTGTTGCCCGCGCCATAGCGCGCAGGACGAACGCGTCCGGGCCCGCCTTCAACCCGCCGGTGCGAGGGCCTCGAGCGCTGCCATGTCAGGGAACCCCGGATTGGACGGCGCAATGGGCTGGATGCAGACGTGCGACGCGCCAGCGGCCAGGTGCTCGTCGATTCGAGCCCTGATCTGTGCCGCATCACCCCAGGCAAAGGTTGCGTCAATGAACGCGTCGGACAAGCCGTTAATATCCTCTTCGCTGAAACCGAGGCGCAACCAATTGTTGCGATAGTTCGGCAACTGCGCGTACATGCCCGCAGCGCCGCGGGCGGCGGCGCGCGCCACATCCGGGTCCGAATTGAGGATCACTTTCTGCTCAACGCAAAGCAGAGGTCCCGCGCCCATGATTTCCCGCGCCTTTCGCGTGTGTGCAGGCGTCGTAAAATAGGGATGTGCACCACCGGCGGCGGTGC
>CAVOBC010000329.1:0-5418 GCA_963693635.1 Gammaproteobacteria bacterium
ACGACTAACCAGGCCAGGATTGACCAGGCCACGATTGACGACGAACGTGTCGATCGCTGAAATACTTGACCTGCTGCGCCTGTTCGGCGGCTTCGTTTATCTCCTCCTCGGAGGCGATCTGTTGGTCCGAGGCGCACTCGGGCTGTCTAAAAGGAGCAATATCCCCCCCGCAATCGTCGGCCTGACGGTTGTTGCCATGGGCACCTCTGCCCCGGAACTTATGGTGTCATCCTTCTCGGCGCTGTCGGGATACCCGAGCATCGCCGTTGGCAATGTCGTCGGCAGCAATATCGCTAATGTGCTGCTTGTCCTCGGTGTGCCGGTGCTCATCCATCCAATCGTCTGCAATGAAGAGAGCCTGCTGAAACAGACGGGGTTCATGATCGGAGTGTCACTGCTCTTTATCGTTCTGTGTTTTCTGAGTCCGATTGGCCGTGGGTCGGGCATCTTCCTTCTGTCGCTACTGATGTGTTTTTTGATCCTGACGATGCGCGGTGCGGCTGTCATACCGATGGATGACCCGGTCGAGGAACTTGAACGTGGGCTCGGTTTGCCCGACCGGCGCTGGGCCATCGGACTCTTCATTCTGCTGGGCGGCGTCATGTTGCCAACCGGGGCCAGTCTTGCGGTAGAAGGTGCGATTGGCCTCGCCGGCTCCTGGGGCGTGTCTGAAGCCGTGATTGGGCTTAGCCTCATTGCGCTCGGTACGTCGCTGCCGGAATTGAGCACAACGGTCATCGCGGCCCTGCACCGTAGTTCGGAGGTTGCACTCGGCAATGTGATCGGCAGCAATCTGTTTAACATTCTCGCGGTCATGGGGTTTACTGCTGTTCTCGTTCCCCTACCGGTCGAGGAGTCGATCCTTCGCTATGATCTATGGGTAATGTTTGGCGCTTCAATCATGCTTTGGGTGTTCGTCCTCGCCCGCGGTACGATCGGACGGTGGTGGGGCGTCGCGTTCCTGGGCGGTTATGTATCGTATCTGGTGTCGATTTTCTGATTCCCCGGGTGCGTCTCCGTCCCAGACGTCATGTCGCGGACAGCCCTCTCACCACGAGCACGCCCTGACTGTGTTGACCCGCCTTGTCCCCCGACTTGTCCCCCTCATTGCACACGTGCGCAGCTATCGCGTTGACCATCTGCGCCAGGACGGCGTTGCGGGAACGGTCGTGCTCTTTATCACGATTCCCCAGGCGATTGCATATGCGTTCTTAGCCGGGTTACCCGCGGAAGCGGGACTCTACGCGGCGCTCGCGGGGTTGCTTGGCTATGCTGTCTTTGGCAGCAGCAAGGTGCTCGCGGTTGGGCCGACCGCGATCATTGCCATGATGACGCTGGAGGCCTCGCGCGCGCTCGCGGCCGATGGCACAGTCGACCCGGCCGAGGTCGCGGTCAAACTTGCGCTTCTGACCGGAGGCGTGTTGCTGCTCCTTCGAGCGGTCAACTTCGGTGCCGTCATCAGTTTCCTCTCGCACGCAGTGGTCACGGGATTCATGACGGCCGCCGCGTCACTGATCGTCATTAATCAACTGCCGGGACTCCTCGGTCTCACCCCATCGCCCGACACCAGCGTCACGAGCGTGATCAATCACGTGCTGACGGGCCACAGTGATATCGATATGGCTGCTTTGGCTTTCGGTGGGTCCGCCATCGTCGCGCTGCTGTTGGCGCGCACGTGGCTCCCGGCGCTGTTTGCACGAGTGGCCTGGAACGGTCCGCTTGCAGATGCCATGGTCAAGTCGGCGCCGATGTTCATCGTCGTCGTTGCAACGCTGGTCGTCGCGGTGGTGGGCCAATTCGATGACAGGGCATCGGTCCCCGTCGTCGGCCTGATTCCCGGCGAGTTGCCGTCGTTCGCGCTCATTGCGCCAACACTGCAGGAGGCACGTGAATTGCTTCCCAGCGCGCTGCTCATCGCGATGGTGGTCTTTATGGAAAGCACGTCCATCGGTACCGCGATGGCGAGTCGGCGCCGGGACAAGATCGAACCGAATCAGGAGTTAATTGGGCTGGGCGTTGCCAATTGTGCTGCCGCTATGATTGGTGGCTTTCCGGTTGCCGGCAGTTTTGCGCGCACGATCGTAAGTCAAGCAGCAGGAGCGGTCACGCCGATCGCGTCACTGGTTACGGCGCTTGGTTTGACTGCCACCTTGCTGTGGTTTGCGGATTTGTTCTATTACCTGCCGCAGGCGGCGCTGGCTGCAATTATTGTGATGTCTGCCTCTCAACTGATCGACCTGAGCCAGATCAAAAAGATCTTTACCTTCAATACGACCGACGGCGTGACGTTTGCATGCACTTTCCTGGCGGTCCTTGCAACCGGCGTTGAGAGTGGAATTCTCATCGGCGTTGTCATCTCCTTTGTGCTGCTGATCCGTTCGAGCAGTCAACCTCATATTGCTGTCGTTGGACGTGTCGGCGACTCCGAGCATTTCCGAAACATCGAACGGCATCAGGTACGAACCTCGCCGAGAGTGCTGGCGATGCGTGTCGATGAAAGTCTCTATTTCGTCAACACGCGTTACATTGAGAACTTTCTGTTCGGTCGGGTGGCTGACCAACCTGACCTTGAGCACATCCTGCTGATATGCACGGCGACCAACTTTATTGATACCAGTGGGCTCGAGATGCTCGAGGAGTTGTCTGACAATCTGGAGTCGGTCGGGGTTACGTTGCATCTCGCGGAGGTTAAGGGTCCCGTCATGGACAAGCTGCAGGACACAGACTTCTTCCGGCGCATGCGCGGCAAGGTGTTTTTCACAACGGACATCGCGATGCTCGAGTTGGCAGACGTTTGAGCAGGCACTGGTAGCGTGGCGGGCCGTGGTCACGGCAGATCCGCACTTTCATTGGTTAACCCGATCATTTGTTAACCCGATCCGTATTAACCCGATTTGAGGCGCTCGCCGTTTGTTGTATCAAGGCTGTTATCTGGAAGTGTCAACAATGGACCCATGCCGACAACTCATCCCGACACTTATCCCGACACTTATCCCGATAACTCATCCCGACACCGCATGACGACGTCGCACGCTATGTCGCGGGACCCTGAACGTGCCGGCAAGTGAGTGCAGGAGAGCATTCCTTCCGCAACCATTCATGGAACCAAAGCAATGTGCTGCCGTGAGTTCCCTGTGCGACAGCGCGGTAATTCGGCACCGTGAGATGCTGATGGAGGACTTGAGGCATGGCTAGCAAATGGCAGTGTTAGCAGGTCTGACGACCCTGCAAACAGCAGCGGAGATGTCGCGTCGAGACGACGCCCTGATGGGTGCGTTCGCCCGGGGCAATGCGCAGGCCTTCGACGAGCTATACGCGCGTTACCGCGAGCCTCTGATGGGTTATCTATTTCGGCATTGCGGTGATGAGTCGATCGCGGGCGAGATGTTTCAGAACGTCTGGCTCCGTGTTGTTGCCGCAAAGTCGGGATTCGCGAGGCGTGGTCGGTTCAGGTCCTGGTTGTTCACCCTTGCTCATCACCCGCTCGTTGATTACTACCGGCGTGCCGAGAATCGGTATCGGCGTGAGCAATTCGACGACACGGCTGATTTGTCGCCGTCGATTCTGCGCAACGTACAGGTGGCTCGCGAGTTGAGCGAGCTTGAAAAGGTGCTGCGTCAGTTGCCTCGGGAACAGCAGGCAGTTTTCTACCTGCGGGAAGAGGGCGGGCTTTCTATCCGGGAGATCGCAGAAGTTGAAGAGATTAGTCTGGAAGCTGCCAAGAGCAGGTTGCGGTACGCCTATCGAAAGCTGCGTGGCGGACTCGCGCAGCACCATGACGAGGAGTCATCATGAAGGACTCGGACCGGGGCGGATCGGACCTGGAAAGGGTCGGACTCGAGCGGGTCGGACTGGAGCAAAGAGGATTGGGAATTCGCACGAGAGTTCGCGCCAGAGATTCAGTCGTTTCGAAACGGCAAGTCGGCGACGCCTGAGATTCCCCGGGCGGCAGATCGGCGGATCGCCGAGATCGGGCGGGCAGGAACAGGTCACCTGATGGCGCAACACGGGATTTTTGGAGAGGGTCCGCGCCTCGCGGTCCGTTTGCGTCGTCGCGAGATAACAAACCTGGGGTTTATTGATCAAACGGTACGCGCTGCCCCCGCCGGCGAAGGGGAAGAAGACGTCGTCGTCCTGATTCAGGAACTCGGCAACAGACGGGTCACCCGCATCAGTCTGGCGGTCCTCGGTAACAAAAATCTGGCCACTGATGCGTTCGTCGGTAAAGAGCGAGATCTCGACGTCCACCGCAATCTTTGGAATCTCGTACAACGTTGGGGCTCCTGGGGTTTGGATCGAGCCATTCTGGATGGCACCTGTCTTGCTTTCAATCGTCCCGTCAATGGTCCTGTTATTTCACGATTACCGGGAGCAGCAGATTCAACCATCAACCGTCTGGTCAACCATGACGCGACGATCGCTGAGGCGCTCGCCGTCAAACGTGAACCAGCCGGTCACAGTCTTGCCCGCAAGTACCTGCGGCAGCCAGTACCGGTCGTCGTCCCACATCCGGTCAAACGGTATCGAGGAGATCGGAAACCAAAGAGGAATGGCCTCGTCGGTTTCGGTGGGTGTGCCGCGATAACTCGCGGCCGTGAAAACGTGACCGTGAATCTTCGGAAATGCATCTGAATGAAAGAAGAGTTCGCCGGCCGGTCGGACCTCACCGACATCGATGCACAGTTCTTCCCGGGTCTCGCGAATTGCACACTCAATGGGCGTTTCGCCAGGCTCAAGCCGGCCGCCCGGACCGTTGATGTTGCCAGCGCCCAGACCGCGTTTTTTGTGAATCAGCAGAACCTCATCGTCACGAACGACGAAGAGCAGAGTCGCGACCTCATCGACGGACCAGTTTTCCCAATCGATCTCGGATACCTGCATGCTCTCGAATGCTCCTGTGCAGTTTCGGATCTGGCGTTCACCGCCTGCGTCCCCAGCCAGGACCCTCGCAGGGTGCTGAAAAAGTGCTTTCCTGTACTTTTTCAGAGTCGCGGGCCTCAGCCCGCAGGCTGCTTTTTCAGCAGCCTGCTAATTGGCGAACACACAGCGCTCCTGGGCCCAGTGTCGCAGCGACTCGATCTTTTCAAACATTACCACCGATAGTGGATTGGTTTCTGCGATGGCGCGCTGCAAGGTCTCCGTACTCAGGTCCGCTTCGAGCGCAGCAGCCGAGTAAAGGGCGCCAACAACGGTCTGTTCGATCTCGGCGCCGGAGTAGCCAGCGCTGAGTTCAGCAAGATGCGGCAGATAAAAGTCGTCAGGGCGTTGCCCAGGCTTGTCGAGGTGGATTCGAAAGATCACTTCACGGGTCCCGGGTCCCGGGGTCGGGAAGATCGACGAAGAAGATCTCATCCAGTCTTCCCTTGCGGACGAGTTCCGGGGGCTGCCTTAATATGTCGTTGGACGTGGCAACGATGA
>CAVOBC010000330.1:0-5418 GCA_963693635.1 Gammaproteobacteria bacterium
GTGGTGACAGACGATGACGGCAAGTTTCTGCTCCCCGAGCTACCGGACGTCGCATACGACGTGTGGGTACGCGGCTATGGTTTACGTGATTCGACGCGGATTCAGGCCGAACCGGGGCAAACGATCGAACTAGCCGTGGATGCGGCCAGCCGCCGCGAGGCCGCAGCAATCTATCCGGCCAGTTACTGGCTATCAATGCTCACGCCGCCGGAAGGCGACCCACACTGGGTCAACACGTTCAAGCTGGGCTGTCAGTTGTGCCATCAGGTGGGCTCTGGCATCACGCGCGCCGGGACCCGCGAGCAACTCGACCTCGGGCTGCACAAGGCGACCTACATGAACCTCGTGGCAGACGGCCTCGGCAGAGAAGAACTGTTGGCAAGCATGACAGGGTGGCGTCAGCGCATTCTCGATGGCGAAACGCCGGCGATGCCACCCAGGCCAAAGGGCACGGAACGTAACGTCGTGCTCACCCAGTGGGCATGGGGCGATACCTTTACATACGCTCATGACGAAATCGCCACGGACAAACGCGACCCCAGCCGTTATGCCAACCAGCCGATCTATGGCGTCGATCTGGCCAACGACCGCATGCTAATGGTCGACCCCGTCGCTCATTCCGCGTCGAGCAGCGCGGTGCCGACACTGAACGGCTTCGATACCGCCTGGTGTGATCAAACCTACAAACCGCTGGACGCGGAGCAGGCGTTTCCGAGCGGATTCGGATCGTTAGGTTGTCCGGTACGACCCGGCATTACCGGGTATGAGGGTCAGTATCCCAACGCCGCAAACCCGCACAACCCGATGCTGGATGACCTTGGGCGCGTCTGGATCACCACGCAGATACGGCGTGAATGGGCAGAAGACCTGCCGGCGTTCTGCCAAAGGTCACCGGTGATCACCAACAACTATCATCACCGCCAACTGGGTTGGTACAACCCGAAGAGCGGCGACTATCAGCTGATCGATACCTGTTTCGGCACTCACCATCTGCAGTTCGATCGTCACGGCGTGCTCTGGGTCAGCGGGGATTCAAACGTCGTAGGCTGGTTCGATCCTGCCAAGTATGATCCGGACAAGCCGGCTAGCCTGGCAGCGGCCCAGGGTTGGAGCGAAGTCAAGGTGGATACCGACGGCAACGGCACGCCCGACACGTCGTTGCCAGGATTCAACTACGGGGTCATTCCCAACCCGCAGGATGACAGCGTCTGGTTCGCGCAACCCGGCGGCAATCCCGGCGGCGCGCTGGATTTTCGCGGCCGACTGATTCGCTACACGCCGGCTACGGACAAGCACGAAGCCTACACTCCGCCGCGACCCGGTTCCGGTCCACGCGGCGTGGATGTGGACCGTGAAGGCATCATTTGGGTGGCATTGGGCGGCAGCGGCCACCTGGGCCGATTTGATCGTAGCGTCTGCGCGCAAACCTGGGGCTCAGGTGATCAATGCCCTGAAGGCTGGACGCTGTATCGAAGCCCCGGTCCGCTGATCGCCACCGACGCCGATCCTGGCGACGAGCGCAGCGCGGACTTCCACTACTACCTGTTTGTCGATCAACACAACACGCTGGGCATGGGGGAGGACACCGTCATTATCAACGGCACGGGATCCGACTCATTGCTCGCATTTGACCAAAAGTCGCGGACATTCGTCACGATACGCGTCCCGTACCCACTCAATACCTACACGCGTGGACTCGATGGGCGCATCGACGATGCGAATGCGGGTTGGAAAGGTCGGGGACTGTGGTTCACCAATGGACTCGATCCGATCATCCACTCGGAGATTCCCCAATCCTACGTGGGCAAAGTCCAGCTACGATCTCATCCTCTGGCCCGGTAAGGCGCGTCATACCCGTCTATTGGTCGAATTAGCCTGGGTCTGTCACTTGGGGCGACAACGCGCGAAGGCGAGCAAAACTCTCTGTAACGCCCAAGCAGTAATGTCCGGTTTGTCCCAAGTTAAAGTGTCCGGTTTCCATCGGGGCTTCGGCGTCGGCGATGGCAGAAGAGATCATTACTATGAGTCGTCGAGAGCTGGATCGGGTCTGTGTGATTGAGCGAGTGGCACGCGGCGAGTTGTCGCAGGTGGAAGCCGCCCGGGTGTGCGAGCGCAGCGAACGCCAGGTAGGGTCGCCTGGTCTAGGAGATGCGACTGCCGAGGATCGATAACATCGAAGATGCCACCAACTACCTTCCGCGCTTCATGGCGCAGTACAACCAACGCTTTGCCAGGCCGCCTCGCATTGACCTCGACGCCCACCGCAAAGTCCTGCATACCGAGCAGGAATTGGATCTGCTTCTGTCATTTCAGGATGAACGAGCCATCTCCAAGAACCTGGAGGTTCGACTCGAGAACAGCGTCTACCAGCTCCAGGCCGCCGAGCGCCGACGTCGCCTGAGCGGCAAGCGGGCCGTCGTACACAAACACGACGATGGTCGGATCAGCATTCTGGTTGCGGGTGAACTGGCACCGCAGGAGCATGAAGCTCTCCTTAGACTAGGACGCGGCCTCGCCGTTTATGTACGGATGCGTGTGTTCCAAACGCAAACAGTAGAAATCTCCTCCTCTTCCTCAGAAATTCACTGGCCGCCGGCACATCCTGCGGCGAGTGGCGACAAAGAGATGAAGAGCAGGATGCGCATCGGCCATGGCTTCGACTTTGGCCCTGTGGCGATGCTTGCCGAACGGCGCACGACTTCACACCAGGGGTGCATGGCGAGAAAGCCAAGTTCGGGATGGTGCAGTAGCTCGAATAGTAGGTGGCTGTTGGTGGCGTCATCGATGACCAGGCGCAATGTCTCCTGATCAACGGCCGCGACGTCTAACGCGCCACGAATTTGCTGCGGGTCGAGTTCGCACCAACGCAATAGTTCGCCGCCGAGGCCTTGGGTGAGGGCTTGCAGGTTGCGATCAAGCTGTCTATCTGACTGCTAAACGATATGGTTGAAGGCCACGGTCGCCTTCACCACCGGCTCCGGGGCCGTGCCTTGCGGGACAATCGCCTGTTCCATGAAATGCCGTGGGCTCCCATTGATACTGGGTCATTGCAACGCGGCAGTGCCCGGAATGTGCCAACCGCCCTGACCCACAAGTGCGTCTCCAACGAAAAATCTCTCACTTCACCCGCAATTACCCAACTCTTTGCGTTGCCGCCCGAATGTTCATTCCGCGTTTTCCCCGTTTAGTGTATCCCCAACCCGTATCGTCGCCGTCCCTTCGACCGCCATGTAAGCGCCAAACATCACGCCACCCGCATAACCGCCATCACGGTGACGATAGGTCTTGAGCGTCGCGAGCGGCTCAGTCGCTCGTGCGCCGGTTTCCTGATCGGTGCAGGTCACCGCGCAGCGTTCACAGTGCGTCGCCCGGATAAGGCGCAGTCCGTCGCGGCCAAGCGCCGACACCTCGTCCTCGCCGAAGGCATCCAGTCCCTCAATGACGATGTTGGGCCTGAAGCGATTCATGGGTACCGGCGTCGCAAGGCGACTATTCAGGTCTGCGAGCGAGCCAACGCTCGTCACCAGAATCGGTGCCACATCGACGAAGCGTGACTGATCATTGCCGTCGATGACGGCGAACTCATCGAGCGGCACGGCTCGCGTGAAGGTTGCCTTGAGCGCAGCAACACGCACATTCTCGCCGACGAGGCTCGATACCCATTCAGCGAGCGCTTCGCCCTGGTCAACGACCGGAATGCGGTTGCCGTAGAAGTTCACCTCCGACTCGCTGCCGTCGGCGCTGATGGCGTGGGCAAGTGGCGAGTCACCGCCCGCGCCAAATTCGATCGACATATCGTCGATGCGGCGGGTGGCGACGGTTGCGAGGCTCGGCAAACGCGCTTGATTGATGAACTTGCCGTCCCGCAGGATCATCAACTGGCGGTCGCCCTCGATGCCGGTTGGCGAGATCGTCGCCGACTGGACCGATGTGCCACGGCAGCTCTTGACCGGGTAGGTGTAGATGGCGGTGACTTTGCAGTGTTCTGGCATTGTGAGACTCCTGCAGGATTCTCTGAGGTGGGTTGTTGGATCAGCATAACGTAGAAGCAACTGGTGTGACGCTGCCGCTTCAACATCGCCCGAATCAGCGACGGCAACATCGTAAAGATCAGGCGCACCTGGGTCCTGCGCCCCTGCTTGACAAGGTCAGTCGCCTTCTCGGCGACGTAGGTCTCATAGATCGACTCGTCAAATTGCGCCAGGTCGATGCCCATGCCAGTCGGTACCATCAGTCCAACGCGCTTGCCGAGGCCACGAAACAGATTGTGAAGCTGGAAAAATTGGCGTCCTTGCAGATTCAGAATGTAGCCGCCGGGTCCAGACAGGAGTGACCGCTTCAAGCGCTCCAGTACAATCGACCAGATGTCACCACCGAGAACCGACAGATTGTTGTCGAACCCCTGCGTGAGCGGCATGACATCCATGTAAAGCTTTCTGCGCTCGCCAGGCGCGGTGACCATTTCCGGATAGAGCGGCACTCAGGACGTGATGGGCCTGGCCTGCCGCAGGTAAAGCTTGCCGCCCGCGAACGCCCACTCGGTGTCGATGGGCATGCCGAAATGCGCTTCACACTGCTTTATCAGTTCTGCCACCGCACGCACTTCTGCATCGGTGAGTGCCGGTTTATCCGGCTTGTCAATATCAGACTGACCACCCCGCCACCGTCACCCAGGTGCATTGCGATCATCTTCTTGTTGATGTGCTTCTCACGAATCTGGCGCGTCACCTTGTCAACGACAAAGCGGTCCGGTGTCACAATGCCACTGACAATCGCCTCGCCAAGACCAAAGCTCGCCTCGATGACCGTCTCGTCGTAACAGTTGTTGAGCGGGTTGAGCGAGAAGCCAATGCCGCTCACGTCGCTCACAAGCTGCTTTTGCACGACGATGCTGATGCACGTGCCCTCGAGATCAAGACCGTTTTTCTGCTTGTAAGCCATGACCCGGACATCGAACATCGACGCGTAGGACATGGCGATGGTTGCTGCAAGCTGATCACGGCTTGTGCCGAGGTACGTTGCGTACATGCCTGCGAAGCTGGTGCCTTTGAGGTCTTCCTCGGGCGAAGACGAGCGTACGGCGACCAGGTCAACGTCGCCCAGTTCGCCCATCGCATCGTCCAGGGCGGTCTGCTGCCGAGGCTTGAACGCAAGGCTTGCGGCGAGCAACTTGACGGCGCCGCAATGTTCCGGTGTCGGATCGGTCAGCAGCGTCCGCCACTCCGGCGTCCCTTTGATCTGATCAGTCCAGGGCCGCAGGAAGGCGACCGACAGCGCGAAACCCGCTGGCACCGGAATCCCCGCGGCGGTCGATCGAATCAAACTCAGGGCTTTGCCACCCACCTCGCTGAGTTGAGGCACTCAGGGACAGCAAAATGAAAGATCATTACCGTCTGGAATCACCTTCAACCGAGATGC
>CAVOBC010000331.1:0-5401 GCA_963693635.1 Gammaproteobacteria bacterium
GTGTCCGCCGTAATGGGCTATCTGCCTCAAGCGCTGCAGTCCCTTGTCGATCCAGTCAGCCGACATGATGATGGGATTTAACTTGCTGATGGCGTAGCCGAGCCCCATCTCATAGAAGTGGCCCCGACCAGCATCAATCTGATGGCGCCCGACAATCTCGTGCTCGATGATGCCGAGTTCCTGCATCATCGCCGTGTTCAGATAGACCTCGTGGAAAGATCGCTGCCAAATGACCGCGGGCCGGTCACCAAAGATCTCGTCCAGCAACTGCCGACTCATGTCACCGTGCCAGTGTGCGTGATATCCCCAACTGAAAAACGGTTTACCCGCCGGGGACTGCTGATGATGGCGTATCAGCTCAGCTCGATAACACTCCTGATCTGTGGTCGCTGGAACCTGCTCCCACGGAAACGACCAGGGCATCGCCGTGATGAACTGCATCGGCAACAACACTGCCGCCATCAACGGATGCAGGTGCGGGTCGATAAAACCCGGCATGATCACCTGGGCCGCAAAGTCATCCCGCACGCTCACCGTGTCAACCTCGCCCCAGATGGCCATCGCTTCCACATCGCCCACCTCAAGGATGACGCCATCGCGGACTGCGACGGCCGTCGCCACCGGCCACGACGGATTCATGGTCAGGATTCGGCGTGCTGTGAACACTTCGATCATGCGCGGAGCTCCGGTTTTTCGGAGTCAGACCATATCCCAATTCGGGAACACTGCAAATTTCCTGCCACTCCTGACATCCGCCCCTGACGTCCTCACACGCATGACATACTGCGACCAATAATGCTGATTACAGGACGCCATGAGACTCAAAGATAAGGTCGCGATCATCACCGGGGCCGGCGCCGGACTCGGTCGCGCGGATGCGCTCCGACTAGCCGAAGAGGGTGCCCGCCTTGTCCTCACAGACATTAACGCCGATGCCGGGCAGGCCGTTGCCGACGCGTGCGACGCTATTTTTGTCGAGCAGGATGTCGGTGACGAGGCGACCTGGCCGATGGTGATCGAAAAGGCGACCACCGCCTACGGCAAGATCAATGTGCTTGTTAACAACGCGGGTATCGCAATTGTCGCGCATGTGGAAAACACGACCACCGAGCAGTGGCGCAAGACCATGCGCGTACACCTTGATGGCACGTTTTTCGGCTGCCATTACGTAATCCCGGCCATGCGCGCGGCTGGTGGCGGGTCGATCATCAACATGTCATCCACCGCCGCGCTCGTTGGCATATCACCGTACTTCGCCTATTCCGCCGCAAAGGGCGGTATACGAGCGCTCAGCAAGTCGGTCGCCATGCACTGTCGCGAAAACAAGCTCAACATCCGTTGTAACTCTGTGCATCCCGGTAGTATCTCGACGCCGATGGTGCATCATGCGCTCGAGACGTTGTCCGGTTTCAAACTCATGGAGCAGGAGGACCCGGAAGCGTCCCGCAAGGCGATGGGGATTGGCGAACCGATGGACGTTGCGAACCTCGTTCTGTTCCTGGCATCCGATGAATCCAAACACATCAACGGCACGGAACTCGTTATCGACAACGGCGACACAGTCGCATCGGGGCGCGCATGAGCATCGTCGGCTTCGTTCACGTCAACATCAACTGCAGCGATTACGCGCGTTCCCTCACGTTCTACGAGCTGCTCGGATTCTGTGAGGTCATTCCAGTACCACCGACCAACACGCCGGAAGTTGCGGCAGCCGTCGGCATGCCGCCCTATCGGGTCAAGGGAGCACTGCTGGCGAACCCGGCTGTGCCGGTGATGATTGATCTGCTGCAGTGGGAACAACCGACGGATGCGTCCGCCCCTTACCCCCACCTTTACCATCTCGGCATCGCGCGCATTGCGCTCGCAAGCGACGACCTCGATGGTGACATGACCCGTCTGCAGCAGGCAGGTGTGGAGTTTCTGTCAGCGCCGGCCGCGGTGACCATGGGTGGCAACACCTCGCGATTCGTTTGCTTCGCCGACCCCGATGGAACGATCGTGGAGCTTGTGCAGTAGGCATGCGCGCAAGACTTGCAGGTTGCTGAAAAAGTGCTTTCCTGCACTTTTTCAGTGTCGCGGGCCACAGCCCGCTCGCGACAAATCAACGACTTAACAATGACAATTTGCAACCGATACTATTCATGGCTCGCGAAGCGAACGTGAAATCCATGTACCGCACTTCGCCCGAGCCCGCATCTGCGGCGCCTCACAGTTGCCGATTTCCCGACATCGGAGGATAGTGTCGCGAGATCTTCGAAGGACCCGGACATCCCATGAAAGCAGCAAAGATTGGCGGCATCGTCGTGCTCGTCTACGTCGCCCTGGTCGTCGCATTCGAGTCCTTGCTCGGCTACATGCAACCGGCAGGTCAGGGCACGCTAACGATTGTCACCATCGATCAGGACGGTAACGAAAATGCGCGGGTTCTGGCGGGTCTGACGAGTCGCGACCAGCTTTATGTGGCAGCCAATCACTGGCCGCGCGCCTGGTACAACGCAGCACGCGCCAATCCTAACGTCATGATCGTGCGCGATGAGGCGAAAAAGCTCTATCTTGCGGTACCCGTGACGGGTGAGGAGCACAATCAGGTACAAACGGACAATCCCACGGGCATAGGGTTCCGGATTCTGACTGGCTTTCCTCCCCGATACTTTGTTCGCCTCGACCCCCGCTAAGGCGATCGATTCAGATTGATTCCAAATAGGAACTAACCCATGGCGCTGACCCGCGAAGACCAACGTGCATGGCTTGATCTGG
The DNA here is from genome assembly GCA_963693635.1 of Gammaproteobacteria bacterium. Taxonomy (GTDB): domain Bacteria; phylum Pseudomonadota; class Gammaproteobacteria; order Pseudomonadales; family Azotimanducaceae; genus CAVOBC01. The sequence continues at coordinate 2,758 of CAVOBC010000331.1, forward strand.
TCCAGGAAGAGACCCTGGACCCGGATCGCGTGATCGTGGACCCACATCATCACATGTGGCGATCCGTCGGCGGTGCCCTGCCGCCCTTTCTGCTGGAAGATCTGTGGGCCGATACCGACTCTGGCCACCATGTGACCCAGACCGTCTTCATGGAATGTGGGGCCGAGTACAGAGACGACGGCCCCGAGCATCTGAAGGCGATTGGTGAGACCGAGTTTGTGACGGCTGCAGCGAAGTCGAGCCGTGGCAGCGGCAAGGCCGTAATCTCGGGCATTGTGGGACACACGGACCTGCTGGCAGACCCAGGTCTGATTCGCGAGGCACTCGATGCCCACATCGATGCGAGCGACGGGCTGTTTCGGGGCATCAGACACGGCGGCGCCCATGACCCCGACCGCGTAATGCACTGGGGTGACGCTACCCCCCATCCGGACCTGTATGAGCGGAGCACGTTTAGAAGTGCCGTGCGACTCCTTGGTGAATTGGGTCACAGCTACGACACGTGGCACTATCACTTTCAGAACAAGGCATACCTCGAACTGGCACGATCGGCGCCGAACACGGTGATGGTGCTGGACCACTTCGGCTCACCCGTCGGCGTCGGGCCCTACGCAAGCCGCAGGGCAGAGATATTCACTGAATGGAAGGATGATATCCGGGCAATCGCCGGGTGCGAAAACGTCGTCGCCAAGATCGGCGGGCTCGCCATGCCGCCCAACGGCTTTGACTGGCATACCCGCGACACCCCCGCCACGTCCGATGAACTCGTGGCCGCGCAGCGCGACTACTACTTGCACGCAATCGACTGCTTCGGTCCTGATCGCTGCATGTTTGAGAGCAACTTTCCAGTCGATAAGATGTCGCTTTCATATCACACCTACTGGAACGCGATGAAAAAGATCGCGAGCGCTTTCACGGATGAAGAGCAGGACCAGATGTTCTCGGGAACCGCGAGCCGGGTCTATCGCCTGTAGTTCAAGGCAAAGACGCCGACTATTGAGACCGGGTGCGCCGCAAACGTCACAGAGACTGCCACGTCACCCCTTGTTAGCGACCCTGAGTGTTGCCCTCCGGCCACGTTCCACAGTCCCGAAGCCCGAGTCATAGTCCCGAATCACTCCCGAATCACAGTCCCGAACGTGCTAATCCAGTGGCCGCCCGCTGACGGTGATCTTCTCGTAGTCGGGCTCCGGCAGTTCCGGCGCTGCTTCGCCCGACTCCAGATAACGCATCATAAAGTCGAGGAACCAGTGCCAACCACCCAGCACCGAGTTGGCGAACTGCGCACGCGTGCGTGACCCGTCGAACCAGAGCACATCCGAGAACGTGAGCCGGCACCCGCCATGCGTCGCCTCGAGCTCAAATCGAATCGTGCCCAGCGCGAGCACGTGCGGGCGGATCAAAAGCGGACACGCTGCCGGTCACATGCGCGGGCCCTTCGCACTCACCTCCGAACCAGATGTTGAACTCGCCCCCCAGGTCGGCCTCAAAGCTGATACCCGGCGTCCAGATGGCCCGCTGATCCGCGTCGACGATTGCGTCCCATACCGCCTCGTCGGGTACGCGACGTCACGTTTGAAAATCACGTAGGTCCCCGACCGTCATTTCTTTCCTCAACGACGACGTTGGCCACATCCGGCACACTCGTTTCACTCATCTGATTCTCCTCAGACCCTTCACTGAACTAAAGCAAAATGCTGCCGTGAGTTCCTTGCGCGACAGCGCCGTAATCCGGGACCGCGAGATGCTCCGGCCTGTCATACCGATGTTCTCCAAACCCTGTCTTGTCTCGCCGCGCTTTTTACCGCGGAAGGTCAGGACTCGGTGTCGTCCAGATGTCGCTCGAATGCGAAGCGTATTCCCCGGAGTCGTGGCTCAACGCGTCACGAGTTCGAGGACCTCATCCAGATCCTAGGCGACCGCACATCCGGCATCCAGCAGCTGCACAGCGGACTGGTGACCGGTCGAGACCAGGCCGCACGATCGCATGCCGATCGAGTAGCGCTCGCCCTACCTGCGCCTTGCCATGCGCGAATCCGTCATCAAGGCCCCGGACCTCGTCGAAGCAGTCATCAAGACCAAAGCGTGCCACCAGCTGCAACAAGATCCGCTGTTCCGTTGACGACAACAAAAACTGGCGGCGATCCGGTGCGCGCAGACCTGTAAGGACAGATCGTACAGACGGGAACAAGCCACACTCACCCAACCGCGACTCAAACGCCGCACAGTACTTCAGGCTCAGGTCTTCAAAGTCATGCCGCGCGAAGTCGACACCCGCGCGTTCGTAAAACGTCTGCACCGGAAACTCAAAGAGGTGAAGGTAGTCGGCAAGCGACAAGGGCTGCACATCGTGTTCGATCAGCAACTCATTGGCGACGGACAACGCAAGCACACGGTCGTCCAACAGCGTGCCATTCCAATCCCAGATGATTGTCTGATATCGCATTGAACACCATTTCGAAATAAGCATTATTCCACTTTTGATGCCACGATAACGCCATAGAGACCACGCCAAAAGCATTGGGACATCCGGCCAGGCACGCGTACACGACCGATCCGCACTTGAGCGCGTATGAAAGGGCGAACCGCGGGCCGCAAGTTAGTTCCTGTGCCAGAACTCCGTTGTGGGGCCAGCACTGGCGTG
>CAVOBC010000332.1:0-5380 GCA_963693635.1 Gammaproteobacteria bacterium
AAGGCTCTCATCTCGCTGAGGGCTCTACCACCAAAGCGTTGCGCGGTGGTCATCAGAAGATCTGCTGCAAAGACTGTTCGCCGGCATCGGTGACGACCGTGGATCCGGCTTTCGGCGCCAGCTCTTCTCTGAAGAATTCGAAGATTGCCTCCGGGGTGCCGGCACGCGCGCGCAGGCCGGTGGTCGGGTCGATGCGGACGTTGACGAGGCCGTCAGGCAAAGCGATCTTGCTTGAGTCTGCTTCGTCGGGCAGAGCGTCGGCCATGAATTCGATCCACGTTTCGATGGGCGTGGTCGATCCCCATTCGCGGCTTCCGACGGAACTATTGTCGCCGAATCCGGCCCACGCGGTGGCGACGAGATCGTGGGTATAGCCTGAGAACCAGATGTCTGCGTCGTTAGTGGTGCCGGTCTTGCCCATCAGGTCGCCCCGCTTGAGCGCGCGGCGTGCTTTGGTGCCGGTGCCGCGCTGGATGACATCTCGCAGCATGCTGTTGATCAGGAACGCGACCCGTGGTTCGACGATTTGCAGCGCGGCGGGATTCTCGCTTTTGTCACGACTCTTGCAGGGCCTGGTGCACACGGTTGGCGGCGTTGCCCGGTACAGTATCTCCCCATCCATTTCCTCTATCCGGTCAACCATGTACGGCTCAACTTTGTAGCCGCCGTTCGCGAAGGCAGCATAGCCCGTCGCGATATCGAGCGGTGTCAGCGCGATAGTGCCGCCACCGAATGCGAGCTGAACGTTGGCAGGAAAATTATCCGTGTCAAAGCCAAAGCGACTGACATAATTGATGGCCTTTCGAGGGCCAAAATCAAGAATAACGCGAAGTGAGACAAGGTTGATCGAGCGGTAGAGGGCCTCGCGCAATCGAACGTTACCGAAGAATTTGTCGCCAGAATTCTTCGGCCGATACTTCTCTTCCAATTCGCCGCCGTCGAGGACAACGGGCGCATCGTTGAAAATAGAGGCTGCCGTCAAGCCGTTTTCCAGCGCGCCTGCGTAAAAGAAAGGTTTGAAGTTCGAACCCGGTTGCCTCGCGGCTTGAATCGCATGGTTGAACTGACGTGCGTTGAAGTCGTACCCGCCCGCCAGCGCTACGATTGCGCCATTTGACGGGTCGAGTGCCACGAGCGCCCCCTGGATCGCTGGAACCTGGCCAAGGTGCCAGCCGTCTTCGCGCGCGCTTGCGCGGACGAAGTCGCCAGCGCCAAGCACGTCCGCGGGCTTTTTCGGTCTAGGGCCCCGCGTGTCAACGGTGCGATAGGCGCGGGCCCAGGTCATGTTCGCAAGCGGAATCGTGATCCGGCTAAGATCCTGCATCAGCAGTTCCGCATCCTCATCGCTGACGTTGATGACAATGGCGGGATGCTGGTCACCATAGATTTGCGCGTTGTCCAGGGTCTTGATCCAGTTGGCCGGGTAGCCGTATTCCGGCGCGCTCAGGAATTCGTCTGTGCCGTCAAGGCGGCGGTATTCAGGACCACGATAGCCGTGGCGCCGATCGTATTCGTTGAGTTTTTTGACGAGTGCCGACTGGGCAAGGCTTTGTTTGTTGGCATCGAGCGTCGTGTACACATTGAGTCCGCGCCGGTAGGCACTTGCCCCGTATTCTGCGAGCAGGTGCTGGCGCACCATCTCACCGGCGTACGGGGCGGACAGTTCGATGGGCCGCGAATGAACGGACGCGGTGATCGGACGCTCGCGGGCAAGCGCATACGCCGGCCGGTCGATGGACCCCTGCTCGAGCATTCGCCGCAATACGAGGTTGCGGCGAGTGAGCGCGTAGTCCGGCCCGTTGATGGGGTTGCCGCCTTCGGGTTTCTTGATCGTTCCGGCCATCATGGCGAGTTGCGCCAGGTCGAGTTCGCCGGGGTCCACGCCGTAGTAGGTGTTTGATGCTGCATGCAGACCGTATGCATGTTTTCCAAATGGCACGACGTTCAGGTAGAGGGCAAGAATCTCCTCTTTTGACAGTTCGCTCTCCATCTTGAGTGCAAGGAGCATTTCCTTGAATTTGCGAATGAGGAGCTGCTCTGAAGAGCCGGAAATGTTCTTGACGAGCTGCATGGTGATGGTGCTGGCGCCGCTCTGGATCGCGCCACGGTTCCTGACCCACTGCACGGTTGCGTTGACCACCGTGATCAGATCGATGCCGGCGTGTTCGAAGAAGCGCTTGTCTTCGGTGTCCAGGAGGGCGCGCACAAAGAGAGGGGGAATGTCGTCAAACGTGACCGGGGTGAGGCGCTCTCCAAACTCCTGAATCAGCTTGCCATCCGCTGAATAGATGCGAAGCGGCGCGCGTAGCGTGACGTCAGTAAACGTCTTGGCATCGGGCACCTGCGGGTTGAGGTAGAGGAATGCCGCTGACATAGCCAGAAACGAGCCCGAGACCATTGCGAGACCGGTCCAGGATAAGAATTTGGCGAGCCGGCGCATTGTTTGGCAGTCAACCTGAATGATTGGAGGGTGATTATAGGGACAACGATCCGACCAATGTAGTTCTTGGCGATGAATCCCGGGACTATAATGCGTGCCCCTTTCCAAAGTCGGGAGTCCAAAGCCCATACTCTAATGAGAGGAGTCCGATGAAAGGAGTCCAAAGTCAGGAGTGCAATATTCTGGAGCGAGCGCGGCGATAGTTGCTGTTGCCAGTCGTCACGAGATACGAGGTGGGGTTTGGGATCAGGTTAAGAGTATTATTTAATGTGGTGGCGCATAAAACGACTGTAAGTACTGGATATAATTATAAAATCTGGTAATTTATCGCTGGTAATTGGAAGAGCCGCTCAGCAGCACAACCAGCGCTGACGAGCGTCGCCTGACGCCAGTTTGGCGAGCGTCAACATCGTCGGACAAGGTCGGTCACTGATCAGAGCAACTGAGAAGCAAGCGAGAAGCGGGGCCAGCAGGCCCAGGGGAGCAGGGCCGTGAGGTGGTTCGAGTACTGCCGTAAACCCGGAGTCGCAGAAGGTTCGCGCGTCGCGCAGCGAACAGTCAGGAATTAACCCAGGAACGAAAAGCGTGCTGTCATTTCTCAAAAAAGGACCGAATACCGTGCTTGGGCTGGATATCAGCTCAACCACAGTCAAGTTGCTGGAACTCAGCCGGTCCGGCGAAAGCTATCGCGTCGAGAGTTATTCCGTGGACACCCTGCCCGAGGGGGCGGTGGTCGACAAGAGCATCACCGACGTTGAGGGGGTCGGTGAAGCGATTGCCCGGGTGGTCGCGCGGTCCAAGACCAAGGTTAAACAGGCGGCAGTCGCCGTTGCCGGGTCGACGGTTATTACGAAAGTGATCGAGATGTCGGCGGAGTACACAGAAGACGAGATGGAACGACAACTGCGAGTGGAGGCAGATACCTATATCCCCTATCCACTCGATGAATGTGCCGTCGACTTCGAGGTCCAGGGGCCGTCGCCCCGAAGTGAAGAGCAGGTTGAGGTTCTGATTGCTGCGTGTCGACGGGAAACCGTCGAAATGCGGGAGGCCGCCGTGGAGCTAGGCGGTCTCAAGGCCAAAGTGGTGGACGTAGAGGCGCATTGCATGCAGCGCTCCTTTGATCTCATCGCACGGCAGATAAGCGCGAACGAAGACCAGGTCATAGCGATCGTTGACATCGGTGCGACAACGACCACGCTCATCGTGCTGACACCTGACAGTTCGCCCTATACACGTGACCAGTTGTTTGGCGGCAAGCAACTCACCGAAGACATTCAGCGCCACTACAGACTGAGCGTTGAAGAGGCTGGATTGGCCAAGAAGCAGGGCGGTCTGCCGGACGACTATGAAGCCGAGGTGTTGCAGCCCTTCAAAGAGATGGTCGTGCAACAGGTGACACGACTGCTGCAGTTCTACTTTTCACAAGCTGCCTACGATGACGTTGACCACATCATACTTGCGGGCGGCACGTCGTCGACAGAAGGTCTGGCCGAGATGGTCGCGGCCAAGTTGGGCACGCAGACAACAATCGCCAACCCGTTTGCAGAGATGACGATGTCAGCCCGCGTGAACGAAGAGATGCTGGCAAATGATGCGCCGTCGATGATGATCGCCTGCGGACTGGCAATGCGGAGTTTTGACTGATGGCCGACATCAAAATCAACCTGCTGCCCTGGCGTGACGAGCGGCGGGAGGACCAGAAGCAAGAGTTCTACCGGATGGCGGGCGGCGTGGTGGTGCTTGCTGCAATTATCCTCTTTGCCGTGGGTCAGTTCTTCAATACCAAGATATCAACGCAAAAAGCCCGCAATCAGTACCTGACGAGCGAGATCGCGATCCTGCAGGAGCGCATCTCGGAGATCCAACAACTACAGACCAAGAAGAACGAGTTGCTCGCCCGCATGCAGGTGATCCAGCAGCTTCAGGGCAACCGGCCGATCATCGTTCGGGTGTTTGATGAACTGGCGCAGAAACTGGCGGACAAGGTGTTTTTCAGCAGCCTGTCGATGAAAGGGCGGGCGATGGAGATCGCGGGCGTCGCGGAAACGAACAACAAAATTTCATCGCAACTGCGCAACTTCAATGACTCTGAGTGGTTCGCGGGAGCCAATGTCACGGCGATAAAAGCGGACGCGACGCTAGGTCCGCAGGCCGCGTCGTTTGTGATGACCGTGACGCAAACGACACCGCAACAGGTGGTCGAATAATGGACTTCCAGGAACTCAAAGCGAGCCTGCAAGGCTTTGACATCAATGAGATTGATCTCAACAATATTGGTGCGTTGCCGCTTCTGATCAAGACCGGGGCGCTGGCGCTCTTCTTTGTCTTGATTCTGGTTGGCGGCACCGTCCTTTACGTCAACGACTTGCGTGATGCGCTCCAGAAATCCGAGGCGGAGGAAGTCACTCTCCGGCAGGATTTTGAGAGCAAGGCTGAGCAAGCGGTACATCTCGAGGCCTATCGTCAACAGCAAAAGGAGATGGAAGCGTCGTTTGAGGCAATCCTGCGGCAGTTGCCAAGCGACACCGAGATCCCGGGCCTGATCGAGGACGTTACGAAACTCGGCCACGATAGCGGGCTGTCGTTCTCAAGCATTGACTTGCAGCCGGAGAGAACGCACGAGTTCTACATTGAAAAGCCCATCCAGATCGTCGTGACGGGCAGCTATCACGGCCTTGGGGCTTTTGTCAGCGGAGTCGCGAATCTCTCGCGAATTGTCACGTTGCACAATTTCAGTATTTTGCCGGCACGTGGCAAACGCGGGCGGCAGGCCCGGATCCTGGAGCCGGACGCCGAGCGCCCCGGTGGTCTGCTGACGATGCAGATTCAGGCGCGTACGTACCGATATAAAGAAGATGAGGGCTAACCGGCGCATGGCGGGCAGTAATATGGACAATCTTTCCTTCCCCACACGAATTCAGCGGTTGCTCGCTGTCG
>CAVOBC010000333.1:0-5357 GCA_963693635.1 Gammaproteobacteria bacterium
CTTACGACGGCTCTGACTTCAGACTGCGTCCCGGGTCTGGTTGACACGGGTACGCAACTCACGCGGGTTGCCGCCGCCGCATGATCTGTACGACAACACCGCGATGGTGGCGGAAGCCCAGCCGCTGATAGACCCCGACCGCAGTCTTCTCTGATGGCCCGCTCTTCACAACGTGGAGAAATGCACCGCAACCCGCCGCATCGATTCCCCGCAGTACCCTCGACACGAGACGTGCGGCATAGCCGCGGCCCTGCGCATCCGGGTGCGTGCAGACGGCGCTCACTTCAATCCAGCCGCGAGGCCGCATGCGCTCGCCCGCCATGGCGAGAAGGCTCTCGCCATCAAAGATGCCGAAGTAGCTACCCATTTCAATGGTGCGCGCTGCAAACGGTCCCGGATCCGTCAGCTTCACGAGGGCCAGCATCTGCGCGATGTGGTTCGCTCCGAGCGCGATGCACTCGTCGTCCTCAATCAATACCGGTGCCGTACAAATCATCTGGTGGCACGGTACCCGTCTCAGAATCTCAAAGCCCGGGTGCGACGGTGTTTCCTGCGCATCAACCAGCAGGCCGAATACCTCCTCGGCGCCAACCAATTCTGCCATCGATGTAAGGTCATCGGCGCCCGGGGCAAGGGCTGCAAACACCGAGACGTCCAGCGCGTAGTTGGCCGCCCCCGCGTTGGCCATACCGAGCGATGCGTGTGCGCCCTGGAGTCCATGCCACACGGCATGTCGCAGCAAATCGACGTCGGGCCTATCAACGTTTTCGCTCACGATACAGCCACCGTTGATGCTGCGAACGGCACAGCTTGCGTCTGGCGTTCATAGGGAAACTTGTCGTCAAAGCCTGCGAGTGTTTTGAAGAGTGCCGGGTCGCAGCAATCATCAGCCAGTTCCGGCGGAAACGTGCCGTGGATGTCCTCCTGGGACGTCACCATGTGGTGACGATAGTAGTTCGCAATCGATATCCGCATTCCAGGGATCTTCCTGGGATAAGCACCGTGCCAGGTAGCACCATGGAAGACGATGACCGACCCCCGGGGACACTCGATCGGCTCTGCTTCCTTGACGGCACCGGGCTGGACCGGATGCGACACCCGCCGGTGCGAGCCCCGCACGCACGCGAAAGCGCCACCGGCAAGCGTGTAGTCAGTCAGGCACCAGTTGGTGTTCGCGGTCAGCGCCTGACGTCCCCATGGCATGGGCACGCCACCCTGGTCAACGTGCAGGCCAAGCGTGGGGCCGTAGCCAAAGTCGCCCTGCCATTTCACGAACGAGTTGTGGGATGAAAACCGGGTCATCTGCTGTCCCACCATGTGCCGGATCAGTGCAACGGCAACGGGATTCACTGCGAGATCACGGAACCGCCGATGCCGGCGCCCCAATTGTTGGATCAGAAACTGGCTCGGCTCTTCGTTTGCCTGTTGGGCGGCACCACTGAGTCCATCAACCGCCGGAAACCCCAGCGGCACTGTGGGACCCTCGTCCAGGTTGAAAGCGACCCCGGTCATTTCTTCGGCGGCCTCAAGCAGCAACCGGGTCAACTCATCGAAGGTCGAAAGCGGGACGCCATGCACCTCGGGTGGCACCACCGAGACCCCATCCATCTCCAGTTCAAACACCTGTTGTTCCAACCCCAGTCTCTTGATGTCGTCCGACAGATGTTCCGGCATAGCCATTTCCTCCACGCTGGTTGAAGGCATCGTCGCCCTTGTTCGATATTACGCGTGCCGCCCGGTGCTTGACAGAGTGGGCTGTGCGCGCAACGGAATACCTGTGTCACGTCTTGCACTGCATCCGACCTCCACGACCTGCCTGTCTCATCAGACCGGATGTGAGACTCTTAGCAGCATCTCTCGGTGCCGGATTGCCGCGCTGACGCGCAGGGGACTCCACAGCATATTGCTTTAGTGCCATGAAAGGAGTCTGAAAAAAGTGCTTTCCTACACTTTTTCAGAGTCGCGGGCCTCGGCCCACTCACGACAAGACAGCACGACAAGACAGCGACGATAAGACATTCAACGAAACGAGGCGATTATGGAAACAGGACATTTCACCGGCTTTGAAGTCGAACTGCGTGACCCCGGCATCGCATGGATTACGTTCAACACGCCCGAGCGGCTAAACGGCCTCAACCAGGCCATCAAGCGAGATCTGACGGAGACGATCATTCAGGCGCAGATGGACAGCAAGGTCCGCGTGCTCGTTTTCACTGGCCAGGGTCGGGGCTTTTGCGCCGGGGATGACATATCCGGGCAAACCAAGGACCTCGGCGGCACCCCATTGCTGCCGCCAATCCCGCACGGGCATGATTCTGACATCGGCACCTACGAAGGGCTGCGCCATCTGTCACAGACGCTAAACACCGCGATTCGCAACTGCGACAAGATTTCCATCGCAGCGGTCAACGGCATCGCTGTCCAGACCGGCATGTCCCTCGCCCTTGCCTGCGACTTCCGAATCGCCGCGCGGAGCGCACGCATGGGGAGCGCGACCCTGCGCTTCGGTCTCCTGCCCGACGAGGGCGGACAGTATTTGCTCGTGCAACACATGGGCGTCGCCAGGACCCTCGATTTTCTGATCAACAAGAAGATTGTGGATGCCGACGAATGTGAAAGACTCGGCCTTGTACACGAAGTGGTCGACGATGCGGATCTGCCATCACGCGCCATGGCATTTGCAACCGAGATCGCGAACGGACCGCAGGTCGCGACCCGCTTGCTCAAGCGCTCAGTCTACAACGCCTACGATCTGTCCTGGGAACAATCGCTGGATGAGATCGCCGCCAAAACCATGGTGACGGATCACCACGCTGATGCGCGCGAGGGGGGCACAGCGTTTCGGGAGAAGCGCGCCGCACACTTCAACCGGTGGCTTGAGGATCGGTAACCGGCACCGCTCGCCTTGCCCGATCCGTTCGCCTATCCATTCGCCCAATCTGTTCGCCGGATCCGTTTGCTCGATGAGCATTGAGTGGCCGGCGCACGGGCGCCGAGGCATCAGCTGGTGATGCCGCGGCACTGCAGCAGATATATCGTGCCGTCCGCAACACACCACTCAATGTCGAGACCTTCGCCATAGACCTGGCCGCATCGATCGCCGAGTTGCCAGAGCGACGCCAACTGCGCATCAGTCAGGCAAAGCGCCTCGACTGACGCAGGGGGCACCGGCACCTCGGCAATCTCACCGTCGCCCGATGCGACCAGCTTCAATTCCTTGAAACCGGGCGTCCGCTCAAGCACCTCGCCGGCGCTGCTGAGGCGGAACGTGTCCGGGACCACGAGGCCTGCCACAATCGCCTCGCCGAGACCCCAGGCGCATTCCACGTAGTACTCTGCGTCACCGGTGATCGGGTGGCGCGTGAACATCACCCCCGCCACGTCACTGGCGACCTGACGCTGCACGGCCACTGCAATCCGGGGTTCGCCTTCTATCTTCATCTGCTGACGATAAGCGAGGGCGGCGTCGCTCGTTGCAGACGCATGTACCTCGCAGATCGCACTGATGAGGCCTTCGGTGCTTGTTACGTTTTGCACCGTGAGGTGTTGCCCCGCGAAGCTCGCGGCGGCGCCATCTTCCCCGACCGCGCTGGAGCGCACGGCAACAGCCGGACCGATCTCATCGACAAGCGACGCAATCAGTTCATGTGCGGCCGGTGTATTTGCCGCTACCGCATGAACCAGATCGACAGCCAGGCCAAACCCGGGCGGCACCAGCAAGCCGTCTGCCGTCGCGCGCGCGAGGCTCGCCGATTTTCCGCCAAACCGGGCTTCGTCCTGTACTTCTGCGTCAGCAAATCGCAACGGTAATGTAGTCATGGCCGCATGCTACACAAATCCTTGCGCCTGAACAGGACCCGCTGTCGAGCGACGATACAAGGACAACATGCGACCGGTTTCATACACGGTTTGAATGGCCTACTCTCAGCGACACAGCAGACAGGGCCTGCCTGAACCTTGCCCCGCTCAACCTAATCACCACCCGGTTCACCCCAACGCCCACTTCACCCAACGCCCAGATCACCCACAGATGCCAACGAGAGCGTAGAACAGTGCCTATCACGGAATTGAAGGATGTTCAGTCCACGCCTTTTCAAGCCGCCCGCCGCTTTGGCGACGTGGGGTCCTTTACACAAACTACCGCCACCGCCGTCTTTGCGGTTGACCCGGCCCATGTGAGCAATGCGGCGATCGTCGATCTTGCGCTCGCGGCGCGAGACGCCAACGGCCTTGTCTCCTTCACCGCCGAAATTTGCATCGTTCAGCCGGCGACGCCGGGCGCAGGCAACGGCGCCGCGCTGGTCCAGGTACCGAATCGCGGCCGGGCACCTTTTGTCACCATCGGCGATGAGCATCTACAACGCGAGGGCTGGACACTCGCCGCCTGCGCCTGGCAATGGGACGTGCCGGACGAGCCGGGGCGAATGACATTTCGTGCGCCCGAGGTACGACCGGACGCGCGCGACCCGAGCGACGCCATGCAATTGCGGCTGCAGCCCTTCAGCGATGCGCCGGATCTCGTGCTAACCGATCAGCACGTTGGCGTGCTCGGCAACCACATTCCCATACGCTCCGCCGACCTTGATGCCACATACGCACGGCTGCTCGAACGTGACCATCCCCTCGCGAGCCCGCGCGAGATCCCGCGTTCTGAATGGGCCTTCGCGCGCGACGACGCGGGGGTGCCGCAGCCGGACGACACGCGCATCTGGCGACGCGGCGGCTTCACGGCGGGACAGGTCTATGACGTGATTTACCACCCACTTGATTGCCCGGTGGTCGGCACCGGATTGCTGGCGATCCGCGACTTCGGGCGTCACCTGAAACTGGCTGCGGGATTCGATGACGTGATCGCCTGCGGCACGAGTCAGTGCGGCCGGTTCCTGCGTACCTATCTTTACCACGGTCTGAACCTCGGCGAGGACGGCGCACAATCGTACGACGGCATCCTCGCGAACGTCGCCGGCGGCCGTCGCGGCGAATTCAACATGCGCTACGGCCAACCCTCCGTGCAGACAACGCCTGGCCTCGGTCATGGTTTCCCGTTTGCTGACGATGCCCAGGCCGATCCCGTCAGCGGGCGACAGGACGGCCTGCTGACGCGCCAGCGCGCACTCGGCGGTACGCCCAGGATCATCTACACCGACACCGCGCCCGAGTACTGGCGCGGCGACGCCAGTCTCACCCACACGGATCTCGTGACCGGCAACGACCTCGAACTACCCGGCGAGGTGCGACGCTACCTCTTCGCTTCTGCGCAACATCCGGGAGGCCAGCGTCTGGAACTGACCCGGGACGGCGCAACCGGCGCACCGTCGGCCAACTACATGAATCTGCTGGACTGGAGCCCGTTGCTG
>CAVOBC010000334.1:0-5354 GCA_963693635.1 Gammaproteobacteria bacterium
CAATTACATGTCCGACCCCTCTGACTGGCGGGTATTCCGCTCGGCGATCCGGCAGGCCCGCGCGATTATTAATCAGCCGGCACTCGCTGCGTTTCGAGGGCCGGAACTTGCCCCGGGCCCCGCGGTGAAGACCAACCATGAGATCGACGCGTTCGTCCGTGCCAATGCCGAGTCTGCTTATCATCCCTGCGGCACCTGTCGCATGGGTACCGCTGCCGACGCCGTGGTTGATCCGAGCGGACGGGTGTACGGCATCGAGGGCCTGCGGGTTATCGACTCCTCCGTCTTTCCGCACATCACCAACGGCAACCTCAATGCGCCGACGATCATGCTGGCAGAAAAACTAAGCGACGACCTGCTGGGCCAGAAACTCCCGGCCGAAGACATGCCCTTCTTCGTATGACCCGCAATCCGGCTAACGCGTGGTGCCAATTCGGGCAGCGCGTGCCGGATCGAACCACCACCCATCCGGAAAGGCTGGCCAGTACTTCGACTCAAAAGCAGGCCGACCAAATCTGTCCCAGTGAACGGTCTTGCGCAGATCAACGCCGCGGAGCGGTATGCCGTAGTACTGCCACAGCAGCACACGATCGATAGCTCGGCACGCGGCGACCATCTCGGGCAGCGTCGTCGCCAGATTGGCCTTGCCAATCAGGAAGTCCAGCACCGGGTCCTGGATTCCCGAGATGTTTCGAGAAAGTGTCATCGCCGCCTCGGAATGATACGTGGACTTCAACTCAATGACCGGCGGCATGAGGATGTCCTGATTCTGCAATATCGCGTCGAAATCAAACTGCCGGCGCCGATTGATGTACTGACTTGTCTCAGCAAGACGAATCGAACCCGCTATACCCAACTGCTCGAGTTCCTTGAAGTAAGGCAGCAGCGTCCTTGCGTCAGCGGAGTTTGCGGAAAGAAACTCAATCTCAAAGGCTTCATGCCGCGCATTCCTTAGCACCCCATCCGCCGCAATCGCCCACCCCGCCTCCTGCAACAACGCCCGTGCGCGCAGCATGTTGTGACGATGTTCCCCGGGCGATCCTGGTTCCGGAAATCGAAACGGCCGCGTGAATAGCGCCGGCGGCAGGTGTTGGGCCCATGGCGCAAGCAATGCCACTTCGTCATCGCTCGGCATATCAGTCGCCGCCAAGATGGTGTCAGGCCAGTAACTGTGTGCGCGCTTGTAATAGCCGTGATGGAGCGCCCGATTCTGCCATTCGAAGTCCATCGCGAGCGTAAGCGCCAGTCGAACCCGACGATCTGAGAATTTTTCCAACCGATTGTTGAGCGCAACGTTGCTGCGAACCCCTACTTCAATGCCGAAGTTTCGGTAGATCTTCTTAATCCACCCCGCGGCAGCGGCAGGCGTGTCGTAGGACCTGTGCCAATAGCGGACATCCGGCTCGGTCCAGATGTCGATCAAGCCCTTGCGGAAGGCTTCGCGAATAACGATGGCATCTCGATACACCTCGAAGCGTACGGTGTCGAAGTTATATCGTCCCTTATTGACCGGGATATCTTTGCCCCAGTAGGCAGGGTCACGCTTGTACTCAACGAACCGTCCTTGCTCGATAGCGGCTATCTGATAAGGGCCACTTGACAGATGTATGTCCATTGTCGACACGGACGGATCACGGTCACGCCAGTAATGTTCTGGCAGGATCGACGAGAACTGAATCATGATGATGTTATTGAGCGTCACGGGCGCATGTAGGTGGATTGCCACGTGCCGCGCATCGATCTCCTCAACCGACTCGATGAACTCAAACATGAACGCGCCGCGCGCATCATTGCGACTCAGGTTCAGTGTATAGGCCACATCGCGCGATGTAATCGCAACACCATCGCGCCAACGTGCCTCGGGATGAATGCGAAAGACCATCGCCATCTGGTCGGGTGTGATGGCGACACCATCGGCAAGGCGGCCATAGAAGGCCGTCACCTCGTCGCCCGCGCGAATCAGCAGCGTGTCAGCATTGAACCAAAACCCGGAGGGTACGCCGATGCCACTCGTTGCCGCTGGCGCGAGCGTATTGAAGTTGCTCTGTGTCGGCAGAACCAGCGTGCCGCCCTTCGGTGCCTCTGGATTCAGGTAGTCGAGGTGGGTGTATCCGGCCGGATACTTCAGCTCATCGAAAAAAGCGATCCCATGCTTGAAATCAAGCCCCTCGAGCAGTTCGTTCGCTATTGTTGGCGAAGACGCAATGCAGAGAGCAAGCACGAACGGCAATCCAACACGTCGGATCGCCAACCGAGGCGTAATGGCAGGCACACGTTCACACATCAGGCCTTCCCAGGATTCAACGCCACTTGTTCCGCGGTCTCAACTGCAATCGCCCGCGCCACCGTGACCCTGCACCACTGCCAGGCCACGACCCCGAGCAGGAAGTTGGTGGCAGCGGCCGCCCAATAGATGCCGCGATAGTCGAGCAGATAGCTCCCCAGCATCGCGAACGGCAGGTAAACGACGAAGCCGCGGAGGATCGACAGTATGAGCGGCGGCGCGGGCTTGCCAAGCGCGTTGAAAACGCTGCTTGCAGCCTGCAGCCAGCCCATGAAACCGATGCTGAGCGGGATGATAACGAGATAAGCGACGGCAGACTCAACGACCACTGGGTCGTCATTGATAAGACCAACAAAAGGGCGCGCAGCCAGCAACATTACAATGAAGCCAAATGCACCCCATGCAATGCAGAAGCGAAAGGACAGACCCAGCGCTATCTCCACCCGGTCAAACTTGCCCGCCCCCCAGTTCTGGCCAACGAATGGCCCGATCGCCCCGGAGACTGAAATGAGGACCATCGCCAGCATCATCTCGATGCGCCCTGCGACATTGAAGCCCGCGATGACTCCGTGCCCGTACTCAGACAGCAACCACACGATGATGCCCATCGAGAGCGGCGTCAGCATGTTGGTCGTCATTGCCGGCAGGCCGACATGCAATATGGCGCGCCAGGATACGCCGATGTTGTCGAGTGAGATCACGATGAGTCGATCACGTACCGCAATGAGATAGAAGGCCAGGACAAATGATGCGGTTCGCGCGAGCGCGAATCCCCACGCGGCACCCACTACGCCCATCGCCGGGAGACCCGCCCACCCGAATATGAAAAACGGGCTAATCACCACTTGCATGATCGACCCGAACGTCATCACAAGGCCTGGACTCGCAGGACTGCCCGTTGCGCGCAGCAGGCTGGTGCCCACCATCGACAGCAGAAAGAGCGGCAATCCGATCAGATAAACATCGAGGTAGCCGGTCGCTTTCACAAGCACCAGGCCGTCCGCGCCCATGAACGCAAACAGTTGCTCGCCATAGGCGAAGCCGAGGACCACGCAAAGCAGGGAGAACGCAACGACAAGAATTTCACAGTGCGTGACGAGTCTCGCCACCTGGCTCCGGTCGCCGGCGCCCATAGTGCGCGCGATAACGGATGAGGCGCCGATTCCCAGGCCCCGCGCCATGGCACCGACGCCCATCACCAGGGGAAACGCAAATCCAAGGGCAGCAAGATCTTCTGTACCGACGAAACCGAGATAAACGGCTTCGATTAACTGCGCAATGTTCATGGACAGGAAACCCATGACCATGAAACCGGCAAGCCTCAGCAGGTGGGGCGCGACGGGTCCCTCGGTGTAATCCGCGCCACCACGACCCGGCAGGCGGCGACGACCCTTGTCCAGACTCTGATCAACGTCAGACATACCGCACGGCTTCCAGGCTTTTGGACGATCATCCGCAGGATCTGGTGAGGAAGATGCAGGAGAATGCAGGAACCAGGGGTTCGAGGCTGACGCGGCGACGCCCGGCCGCCCGATCATCTTAGCAGCGTTGACGCGACTTACCCTCACGCGGTCACGCGGTCACCTGGTCGCCGGAAAGTCCCCCATCGCACACATTGGCTCTGTCGAGCAAACGATAAGCACAGATAGGCCCTGATGGGCACCGATAGGCACTGGTAGGTGAAAAGCGCTTCCAGGGTTGCTCTTGAACGTGCTGCTAGACTGACTGCCGGTGGGACCAGGGAATAGACGATTGGCCAGTCCAACATCGGCTGCGATCACGCCAGCGCTGCACGTTGACGAACTATCTCGTGCTGTTCAGCTTTTCCACATCGACCTGAAGCGCACGGCGCTGCCCGCCACACTTGAACGCATCCTCTCCGCGGACGAGCGCGCGCGCGCCGCGCGCTTTCATGCAGCAGATACCCGATCACGATTCATCGCGGGGCGCACATTGTTGCGCACGGTTCTGGCCACCTATTTCCCCCCCATTCGCCCGCAAGAATGGGCATTTTCCACCTCACCTGCAGGCAGGCCAATGCTTGGCGATCCACCCCTGGGGGGCCGGCTTTCGTTCAATATTTCGCACTCAGCAAGCGATGTTTTGATCGCGATCACCGCGCTGGCGCCGCTGGGCGTTGACGTCGAAAAACCGCGCACGCGTGACCCTGTCTTTGAGGTTCTGACCGCGTCAGAAATCAGTCAACTTTGCCGCCTCCCGCGCCCGCAGCAGCGCGATCGTTACCGCTCGCTCTGGTCCCTGAAAGAAGCTTTCACCAAAGCACTCAGCGCTGGCACCGACATCCCCTTCCGAGCTGTTGGTTTCCGATACACCAGACGTTCGGCTACCCACGACACGATATCCGCCACTTTCATGGATCGCGCTCTGGGGCTGACAGAAAACTGGTGCTTCACCCAAACATGGCTCGCAGGCGCAGTTCTCTCACTCGCCGTGCGCGAGGCCTCCCTGGATGCGGTTTTGTATCGGCGGATACGGACGTTGCATCCAGACATCACATTCGACGACGAAACTGCCATCACGCCGGGCGTCAGGACGAAGGTCAGGAGGAAGCTCGGGACGAAGAAAACCGGACCGTCGTTATGAACAACACAATCCCAGACAGGACTGTCAAGAGGCTGAGGCCAGCCAACAACTGGATGAGCCAATGGTTGAAGTCTTCACGCGACTCGTAGTCCATGATGTGCAGGCCCCAAAGGAAATCAAACAACCGCCACTGATCCGTCCTCACTGCGCGCACCTGGCCACTCTCTGCACCCACGTATACCTGCGCCCCATCTTCGCCTGACAGCGAGACTCGAAAAGCAGGCATCTCCATTCCGCGGAACTCACTGCCCGCCGGCATGACGGTCACCCTCTCGGTGGATTTGACCGCAAGATGGGTGCGCTGCCTTACGATGGACGCAGCCTCCTCAGCGACTAATGACGGCAGTCGTACGCCACTCTCCGCGTCGTACGCCGTCCATCGGTCGGCATCCACAACGAGGTAGGCCACCCGTTGTCCCCGCATCCGAATTTGCACCTGATCGACCGCAACCTGCCGCAACTCCGG
>CAVOBC010000335.1:0-5344 GCA_963693635.1 Gammaproteobacteria bacterium
AGCGCGGCGTCTACCGATCTGCTGGCGCGTGAAGAGCGCAACAAAGACCGGGACCGGGTGTTGCTGGACCGGTACGGCGTCATCTTCCGGGAACTCATCGCACGGGAAGTCACGGCATTTACATGGCGTGAGCTCTTTCAGTCGCTGCGGCTGATGGAACTCAGCGGTGAGGTGATCGCGGCTATTTCTTCGCAGGGGTCATGGGTCTGCAGTTCGCATCTGCTGCGGCGTTGCGCCGCCTCGAACAAGCGCTGCCGGACGCCACGTTCTGGATCAATGCGACGGACCCGATTTCTCCCTGCGAGCTCGGGCTCGAGGACCTGCGCGAGGGCCTCCCAAGGCGCGTCCCGGCAACCACCTGGCCTATGCCAACAACAAACTCGTGCTGACATCAGAACGAAACGGCAAGACATTGACAATCCACTTGGCTGCAGACGATCCCGCCTTGCGACACATCTCGGCCTGCTCCGACAGCTGGGCAACCGCAGCTTTTGCCGCAACGGCAGATCATTGTCGAGTCCATCAACGGCATAGAAGCCGAACGCAGTCCGTACCTTGACGTTTTGCGGACTTTGTTTAACGTCGTTGTAGACTACAAGTCCGTGTATTTGCAAAGGCGATTATAGATGGCCACCAACAACCCCATGGAACACTCTCGCGATTTGCTCGACGCACCCTTTGCGTCGGTGCTGGTTGCGGGCGGGCGCGGCGTCGTCGGGCGCGCAGTCGTCGAACACGCCGTCGCGATGGGTGCAACCGTTGACGCAATTTCCCGCGGCAAACCCGACTTTGCAACCACCGCGAACTTTCACAGTGTCGATTTAAGCGACCCGACGAGCGTCCAATCGCTAAGCGGTCTTGCCCCCGAGCACCTCGTCTACGCCGCCGTCAGCGAACTCCCTGACTTACGTGCCGGTTGGCTCGATCCTGCCCAGATGGCAAAGAACGGCGCAATGTTGCGTCTCTTGTTCGATGCGATCGACACCAGCGCCCTGCGTCATGTCACGATCCTGCAGGGAACCAAGGCCTACGGTGGGCACATCACTGGCAACATGCGCGTACCGGCGCGCGAGGATGAACCGCGGGTCGTGCACGAAAATTTCTACTGGCTGCACGAGGACTTCATCCGCGAGCAACAGCGCGGCAAGGGCTGGCACTTTACTATCATGAGGCCACAGTTCGTCCTGGGAGACGTGATCGGCAGCAACATGAGCCTTGTCGCTGCACTCGGCGTTTACGCAACCCTGGCGAAGGCCTCCGGCGGCCCGCTGGACTTCCCCGGCCACCCCGACAACATTACCGAGTGTGTGGACGCGCGCCTGCTGGCACGATGCATTGACTGGACCGCACGTAGTCCCGCCTGCCATAACGAAACCTACAACGTGACCAATGGCGACGTCATCTCATGGCTTGATTTCTGGCCGACCCTGGCTGCCCAATGGGACATGCAGCCCGGCAGGACTGCCCCTGTGCGCCTTGCTTCGTCCATGGCCGCTTCAGCACAACGCTGGCGGGACATCGCGCGCCACCACCGGTTGCGCGAACCAGACATGGACCGACTGATCGGCGCGTCCTGGCACCTCGCATCATTCGCCTGGGCCAATCCCGCCACGCCAGGCAAGCCGTCGCTTGTCTCTACGATCAAGATAAGACAAGCCGGCTGGCACGATTGCCTGGCAACCGAACAGAACATCATCGATCTGCTGCAGCGCATGCGCGATCAGAATTATCTACCCGCTCGCTAAAATCGCTATCAAAGCTATCTACCCCGTCGCCAAAATCACGATCAGAAATACCTACCCGGTCGCTAAAATCTGCCCGGTCGCTAAAATAAAGGGGGCACATGCCCGCAGTGATCATCACGCACGCGGATTGCCTCGCTCACCATCAAGCCGGACACGTCGAGCGTCCGGAGCGGCTGCAAGCGGTGCTCGAGCGTCTGCGCGCCTGCGGCCTCGCGCGCGAGATGGGTATGGTCGACGCCATTCCTGCTGACCGGGACACGCTCGCAAGCGTACACCCCAGATCGCTCGTCGATCTGCTCTGCGACCAGGAACCGGACGACGGCATCGTCCATATCGACCCTGACACCTTCATATCAAAGGGCAGTATTCGCGCCGCGCAGCTCGCCGCTGGTGCCGGCACTCAAGCCGTCGATAAGATCCTCGCCGGTGACGCCGACCGCGTCTTCTGCGCGGTCCGGCCGCCAGGTCATCACGCCGAGCGTGCTCAGGCGATGGGATTTTGCCTCTTCAACAGTGTCGCCATCGCCGCCACCTATGCCCTAGAACAACCATCCATCAATCGCGTCGCGATTCTGGACTTCGACGTCCATCATTGTAACGGCACGGTTGACCTGTTCCGGGACCGGCACGAGGTGCTCGTTTGCTCAAGCTTTCAGGATCACCACTATCCGGGCCGGTATCTCGATTTCACCAATGAACACATCATCAACACACCACTCGCTGCCGGGGCGGGCTCACGCGAGTTCCGGGACGGTATCGAAACCAGTTGGCTGAGCGCCGTTCGTGACCACCGACCTGACCTCATTTTAGTGTCAGCCGGTTTCGACGCGCATGCGCGGGACCCGCTCGCGGAGATAAACCTCGGCAACGAGGATTTCGCCTGGATCGGCGAATTGATCCGCGCGCTCGCCGATGAACTGACCGGCGGGCGAATCATTGCGACGCTCGAAGGTGGTTACGACCTCGCCGCGCTCGCAGACAGTGTCGAGCAGTTCCTTCCGACTCTTCGTTGAGGCGGGCATTCAGACGGGGCATTCAGACGGGGCGCTGAGACCGGGTTCAGAGGGCTCAGCCCCCATAGTCGCCGATATTGACCTCATCGATCTGAGCGGTCATCAGGTACTTGTCGGCATATTCCAGGAACACGCCGGAACTCAGGAACAGTCGGAACAAGTCGCCGTCCAGATGCTGATCCTTGACCATAAATGACATGATGCGAATACTGTCCGACAAGGTCTTGGGCGCTTTGTACGGGCGGTCGGCCGCCGTCAGCGCCTCAAACACATCTGCGATCGCCATGATGCGGGCAGGCACCGACATGGTCCCGCCCATGAGCTTCTTCGGATAGCCGGTGCCATCCATCTTCTCGTGGTGGCCGCCGGCTATTTCCGGCACATTCTCCAGATTCTTCGGGAACGGCAACTCTTCAAGCATCATGATCGTTTGCACGATGTGATCGTTGATCTTGAATCGTTCCTCCTCGGTCAGCGTGCCGCGGCCGGGAATGCACAGATTGTAAATTTCGCCGCGGTTATACATGTGTTCCGGCACATTGACCTGAAAACCATAGGGATTGTTTGGGTCTGCCGACTTGGGCACCAAGTGGTGTGCCAGGATGTGATCGGGTCGGTCGGCAAGCAAGGGATGCAGCGTAGGCAACGGTGTCTCGGGTTCACATTCTTTGCGGGAAAGCTCTTCGCGCGCGCAGCCGAGACGATCATTCAACGTCTGCAGCCACTGCCGTTTGGCGATCTCGTGCACACGCTCGATCGCAGATTCCTGCATGAACTCGCCGCCCTGATTGCACTCCGCGATGAACGCGAAGTCATCATCGATGGCCGCAAGAGTGTCGGTTAGCTGCCCACGGAGGGTCGCTTCATCGCCCCCCGCGATGATCTTGTTCAAACAATCGATCTCTGCCTCGCGCTTGACGACCTCGAAGCGGGTGCGAATCTCATGAATGCGGTCGTAGATGGTCTCAAGCCGTGTTGCCTTGTCCACTACGAATTCGGGCGTCGTCACCTTGCCGCAGTCATGCAGCCACGCGCCGATGTGCAACTCATACCATTCATCGTCGTCAAGATCGAAGCCCGCGAACGGGCCCGAGCTGACCTCACATGCCGCCTGGGCCAACATTTCGGTCAGGTCAGGCACGCGCTGGCAGTGACCCCCTGTATAGGGCGATTTCGCGTCAACCGCCGACGCCATGAGTTCGATGAACGAATCAAGGAGTTGCTTCTGTGTGTCAAGCAGATTCTGGTTTTCGAGAGCGACCGCCGCTTGTGAAGCCAGCGCTTCAATCAGCGGCAGCGCCGAAAGATCAAACTCAGCATTCTCGTCAGTATCCGGCCGCTTGGCGTTTAACAGCTGAAAAACGCCGATGACCTCGCCGGCTCGGTTCTTGAGCGGAACCGTCAGTACTGAACGCGTGCGATAACCCGTCTGCTTGTCATAATTCTTGGGACCCGAGAAATCGAAGCCTTCAGCTTCGTACGCGTCCTCGATGTTAATCGTCTCACCCGTGTTGGCGGCGTAGGCGACCATGTTCTGATAATTCGGATCACCATCTTTGAACATCGGTACCGCTGGCACTTCCACTGGCACGCCGGTCGTCCCGCCGGCGGCGGTACCGAGGGTATCGTTGCGCACAATCTCGAACTGCAGCGTGTCATCACGCGTGCGAATGTACAGCGTTCCGGCGTCAGCATTTCCGATGTTCTTTGCCTCAAGGAGAATAGTCTCCATAAGGCGATCCGGGTTCTTCTCTGACGAAAGAGCGATACCAATGTCGATCAGCCGCTCAAAGGACGCTTGTTCCATTCGAGATCACCCCTGTCCAAAAAGGCTTGTCCAAAAAGGGCTCGCTATTGCCCACCGTTCACGTACAGTCGCTCGCCAGTGACGTACGCATTCGAATCGGAGACCAGAAAGCGTACCACATTGGCGATGTCCTCTGGCTGGCACACCCGACCAAATGGCATCGATGCATCCAGCTTGCGCATGTCGTCAATGCCCTGCGTTGCGCGCACCAGGCGCCGGCCCATCTCTGTGTCGACAAGCCCGGGCGCAACGACGTTAACGCGGATACCATTGGCGCGTTCTTCCTTGTAAAGCGTCGCCGCGAGCGCTTCTTGCGCCGCCTTGCCCATGTTGTAAGGTGCACCGTTCGCGCCAAGGCCTTTGGTTGCGGCGCTGGATATCATGATAATATCCCCGCGGTCGCAGCCGCGCATACCGGGCAAAACGAGCTGACTGAGGTAGTGCGCGGCGAAGGCATGGGTCGCCACGACACGCTGTAATTCTTCAGGGTCCGTGTCCACAACGGACTTGCCTCGACTGGCGACCCCCGCGTTGTTGACCAGGATCGAGACCGGACCGAGGTCGCTCTCGATCTGGCGAACCATATCGCTGTCCTGATCAAACGATTCGACTGCGGCGCGGTAGGCGACCGCGCGACGTCCCAACGCCTTTATCGCCTCAACGGTCTCGGCCGCAGCCGCCTCATCCCGTGCGAAATTTACAGCAATGTCGGCGCCGTCTTCGGCAAGTGCGAGGCTGATCGCACGTCCGATTCCACGTGATCCCCCCGTTACGAGTGC
>CAVOBC010000336.1:0-5332 GCA_963693635.1 Gammaproteobacteria bacterium
GGATTCGGTAAAGATGACAATCTTGCGGGCGCCATCATCACGCTCCATGGTCAACCGGACCGCAGTCACCAGACTCTCTGCCTTGCTGTCTGTCGGAAGGCTGCGGGCACGGCGGACGAATGACTCGACCTCCGCCAGTTCGTCGTCGCGGTCGTTCGGGGCGTCCGGCAAACCACCCTCAACCTCGGTCTCGTCTGCCTCGAAGTCTTCGTCTTCAAGGTCAGCCACGAATTGTGCTTCCAGGTCGTCTTCTGCCACTGTGCCGCCCCGCAGACGGCGGAGACGCGCCGCAACGCGTTCAAGGCTCTCGGCGAGGGCGGCGATGGATGACGCCATGCGGCGGTGGAATCCCAGCAACAGCAACTGCCGGGAACGCCCCTGAAACGCATACAGATCCGGGCGCAGCAGATAGTCGGTGACGTCGTTGTAGAGCGCTCGTTCTTCCGAGCTCATGCGGTACTCAAAGAGTCTCGCACGCCGCCCGACGAAGGGTTTCTCCAGAAACTCCTGGGCTTGCCGGCGCAGCGTTCGTTGCACCACGTTGCCGAGCCGACGACGCAATTCGCCGGACTGTTCGGGCGACGCGCTGCGCGCATCGCCGTCGCGGCAAAAGAGATCAACAAACGTCGGCTTGTCGCCGAACAGGGTGCCAGACGGGTCAATGTACTGGATCAGCCCCCACAACTCCGCGAGCGAGTTCTGAATCGGCGTTGCGGTCATGAGCAGGACGGGAGACGCGCCCATTATCTCGCGCACCCGATGCGCGGTCCGCGCGTGCGGACTCGTCTCATTATAGACACCGTACTGATCATAGCGCCGGTGGATGCCGGCAAACACCTCGTGCGCCTCGTCGACCAGACAAAGGTCAAACGGGGTGGTCGCACTCAGCCGGGCGAAACCGGCATTGCCGCCCGCGTATTCGCGCCCGGCAAGAAAAACGCCCGGGGCATCCAGATCCACATCCGCAACGTCGGCTTCAGCCGCATGAATGTGAAACAGACTATAGAGCTCGTCCTGCCATTGCCCGATCAGCGAACGCGGCAATACGATCAGGACGCGCTGGGCGCCTTCGGCCAACAGTTGCGCAATGACGAGGCCTGCCTCGATCGTCTTGCCGAGCCCCACTTCGTCCGCAAGGATGCAGCCGCCGGACGGTATGCGACTGAGCGCAAACATCACGGCGTCAATCTGGTGCGGATTCGGGTCAATCGTTGCCCGGCGCTGGGACGAAACGTAGCGCCGCTTCTCACTGGCACGACGTATGCGAACCAGGTCCTCCGCGTGATAGCGGCGGGCAATCGCATGAGGCGGGGCGGGCTTGGATGATGTGACACTCATTCAGACTAAGAGTCTCGCAGGGCCGCACGGGGACAGTCTTGACGTGATTCGGACGACGACAGAACATCAACGCGCCAAAACTGTAGCATCAATGCAAGGCTCGTCGAAACCAACGCGGCGGCTAACGTGCGTTGCGCCTCCCTGCACTCACGTTGACTGCCCCGGTTTAGAGGGGACCGATCCTGGCCCGCGACGGCAGCAACGCCTCAGGTGACGAGACGCGAAACGTGAGCGCTCCACAACTCATCAATCGCGTCGAGTTCATCGTCGCAACAGCGGCTCTCGTCAACCTCGACCGTGGACTGGTCAACCGTGATCCGCACCCGGCGGGTGTCTGCGCGGCCATCGTCAGTGCGTGCCACCGCCGACGGTGAAGACAGTCGTTCGCCGATCGACAGCGGTAGCGCGTCTATCTCGACTTCAACCTTCGTCTCTACCGGGATCAGGCCAAGGGTTCGATGTATCGTGACCTTCAATGCCGTCTCCATCCTGACGCTGATACCTACCCAGGTTGTACAGCTGCGAGTGTCCACTCTAGGGCGTCTAGCGCCTCTTCGCATTCTGCCCTTTATAGAGGTCGCCAAACCCGACGGACTTGCCGCTCATCTGCGCCTTGATAGCCTCACCGGTCTTGTGATCGTACGTGTGGTAGTCCGCATCATCAGGGACCCTGAAGGCATCCCCGGATGGCTCCGTGTCAAGCAGGCTGATATAGCCCTGCGGACCGCTCATGCCTCGACCATAATCAGGGGACTTGCCCCAGGGCATGTTGTTATACACATTCATCAACCGGGCGAACCGCCGCGGATTGCGCGCGAGTGCCTCATTGGTCACGGTCTGACGGTAGGCTTCCTGGGTCTGCATATGGGGACGGTTGAACATCCCCAGAATCATAAGGCGCAGCCCGGGCGTCGTTTTCGCATACGACCCGTGCCAGGCGTGATCGCCCCAGATGATCATGGACCCGGCTGGCGCCTCAATCGCCTGGGCATGGTCCGCCCAATAGGCCGCTTCCTCGGAAGACGGCCAGCGGCGCCAGCGATGACTACCCGGCACGAAGGAAAGGCCGCCGTCTTCTTTGGAGTAATCCGTGAGCAGGTAATTGAAGTTCGCGCCATAGGTTTCAACGGCCATCGTGGGCATGTCGAACTGCGCCCAGTCCGCATGCACCTGGGTGCGAGACTCGCCTTTGCCTTTCACCCATGCGTTGCACAGGCTAAGCACGCAGTCAGTGCCCACAAGCCATTGGATAAGCCCCAGGGCTGCCGGGTGAACCACCAGTTTCTCGAAGATCTGATCGTCCCAAAGGACGAATCGCAAGAGTTCCTGGCCGTCCGAGAACACCTCTTCGAGGTCATCGAGCGTACACTGCTTGCGCTCGCAGGCCACACGCAGCACGGCCTCGCGCGCCGCTGCATGCTGCTCCGGCGGACCCACCTTCTCGGGTGGCAGAACCGTGAAGCCAAACGCCTCCAGTTCAGCAACGTGTTCCAGAAGGTCCAGTTCCTTCAACTCGCGGTAGAGTGCAGGCACATGCTTGGCCGAGGGCCAGTCTTCGACTTTCATTGCGTTCTCCTCGTCGGGATTCTAAGGTCCGAAAATACTCTCGACTATCTCAGGGCGAGCGCCTTTCACGGCTCACGTAGCGAACGTGATCCTCCGCCCGCATAAAAATCATCAAGGCCAGGGTGCTGTTGTCCGAGTCGGAAGCCAAGCCACCTTCCCTTTGGGCTGCGGCAGCGTGCTAACCAGCGTAATAGGGCGCGCGGCGCGACTCGTCACGATCGAGAATCGTTAGTCGCTCCATCTGCCGTCGATGGGGCCAAAAGTCCGCACTGGCACTGTGCAACACCGCACGGTTATCCCACATCGCGATTGATCCCGGCTGCCACCGGAAGCGACAAGTGTATTCCAGTCTCCCTTCCTGCGCCCTCAACTGCGCCAGCAGCGTGCGCTCCTCATCCTCCGGAAGTCCATGTTCTTTGGCAAAGCCTTTTACGAACCCCTGCTGCACATACAGCAACGTGCGCCCCGTTTCGGGATGGGTACGTGCCACCGGATGAACCGAGACCGGTGTCACCCCATCCATCTGGTGAATCACGCCGCCGACATGCACTGCTGTCAGATGTTCGATCTTCTCCTTCGTCTCTTTCGGCAAGCCTTCCCACATGCTGTAGCAGTCACAGAAGCACGTGTCGCCGCCCACCGGTGGCGCTTCACGACACATCAAAATGGAGCCCATTGGCGGGCGTTGCTGCCAGGTCGCATCACAGTGCCAGTTAGCTGCGGCACCCGGGACTTTTTCGTCGGAGACCAGGACGAGCATTTCGGGAATGCCTGGCACATCAATTGGGTGACTCAGGTCCTGGGGGGAGTTCGGCACATGGCGGTCTTCACCGTAACGAACGCCGACCTGTCCAAAGTGTGCCGCAAAATCCACCATCTGCTCGCGGGTCAGGTGTTCCTGGCCGCGAAACATGATCACTCGACGCTGCAGCCAGAGTTCGCGAATGAAGGCCACCATACCGGGATCATCGAGGTCAGTCGCGAGATCGATGCCGTGGATCACCGTGCCAATGCTCGGCTGCAATGGCTCCAGTTTAAGATCATGACCACAGACTGTGACGGGTCTGTAGGACACGGTGCCCACCGAACCAGTCACCAGACCCCCGTCCTCTTCCAGTATTTTTCTGGCGATTTCGCTACGACTCGCTATGCCCGGATGGCGCGATTGCGCGACGGCGCCTAACGGTGTGCTGCGTGACGGCGGCTTATCTTCGCGAGCCCGCTCGGAGCGTGCGATATACACCGGGTTCTTTTCAATCGAGTCAATCGAGTCAATAGCGGGAAGTTGCTGGTCAGACATTTCGAGTCCTCGCTTTAGTTCGCATTAGTTTATCGCGACTCTACGGGTTTTGTGCACACAGCATATTTCTCAGACTCGGGGCGGGATCTCTGCCTCCACTCGCGCCTGGAAGCTCCGAACCGCGGCCTCGGCCGTCACAAATTCCGCACCAAGCCCTTTGAGTTCACTCAGGAAGCGGTCAAGCATGCGCATGCGATGTCCGCGACCGATCACAAAGGGATGGCAGGTATAGGTGAGAACGCCTGATTCAGGTTGATCGGCAAAGTACCTGAAATCCTCAAGCCAGTTGTCGAAAACCCCGCGCGCATCTCGCAGTCCGCCTCCACGGTAGTATTCAAAGTGCGGAAAGTCGTCGAGTGACCAACTGATCGGAAGTTCAACCAGTGCAGTCTCCGGCCCGAATTGCATCGGTTTTCCCGCCTCGATCCGGTCCCCCGTGCGCGCCTGGTAGGGCTCGCTGTCGTGGCCCATCATGCTGCTGTCGTAGACAAACCCTTCCTCAAGCAGCAGATCCACCGAGCGGGGCGACAAGTCCCAGGCGGGCGAGCGGTAGCCACGTGCGCGCAATCCACAGATCTTCTCAATCGCGGCGTTGCCACGAACGAGTTGAGCGCGTTCATCTTCTCGCGACAGACCTGCCGGCGAGATGTGGTCATAGCCGTGATGCCCAATCTCGTGACCCGCATCAGCGATGGCGCGACAGGCATCCGGATAAGTATCGATGGTCTGCCCGGGGATGAACCAGCTTGCTTTGATGTCGTGCGCGTCAAGCAGGGTCAACAGACGTCCTGCTCCAACCACGCCGAATTCACCCCGAGATATCGGCGTGGGTGACGTCTGGCCGGATGCGATCCAAAGCGAAACCGCGTCAAAGTCGAAGGTCAGTGCCACCTGATGTTGAATTGCCATATGATTTCCCTTTTATACGAGAGCGGCCCTCCGGCCCCTCCCGTGCTCCCCCCGACCGGACTTGTCCGGTGGCGCTCAGGGCTGATTCTTTCATACCAGAGGCGCCCTCCGGCACCCTGGAACCCGTGCCGTCTTCGCACGCCTTGAACCGCAAAAAAAAGAGGCACCCCATAGCGCTACCTCCCTTTTTCGCGTGGCCTTGTGGCTAAATCAAGCGCG
>CAVOBC010000337.1:0-5331 GCA_963693635.1 Gammaproteobacteria bacterium
ATTGCTCTTTGTTCTGATTCGTTCTGATTTCGTTGTAGCTCGCTGTCGCTCTTGGTTGCTCCTTTCCGCTCCCTCCTATCATCCTTTTTATCGTACTTTTCTGCAGGGTCTGTTCCCGGCGGTCCTGTTCGCGGGGTGGCCTGACGTCGCGTGCATTCCATGGCAGGATAAGGGTGTTCCCATGACTGGCTTGTGGGCCCATCCCTGATGGGGAGGCACCACGACCTCCATACAGGTTCTCATCGCTGACCCGGAGGTCTTACAACAGATGCAGTCGTTGCAGAACCGCGTCCTCGCTTGCTATGCGTTTGTGCGCTATCTGTCTGATCATTTCCGTCGCGACTGTCAGGGTACGGCGGCGGCCCTGACCTATCAGACACTCTTTGCCGTTGTGCCGCTGATGACGGTCACCTTCACGGTGTTCTCGTCGGTCGAGGCCTTCAAGGGCCTTGAGTCCGAGGTCGAGACCATGATTTTCTCGGTGATCGTTCCGGAGAACGTGTCCGTGATCAGTGAATACATCCGGGACTTCACGAGCCAGGCGCGTGGGCTGTCGGTGGTGAGCCTCGCGTTTCTCGGTGGCACGGCCTTCATCATGCTCTACACCATTGAGGTGACCTTCAATGCGATTTGGCAGGTCAGCGAACCGCGACATGGCTTTCAGCGATTCCTGATGTACTGGGCTATTTTGAGCCTGGGACCGATGCTCGTGGCGTTCGGTCTGCTACTAACCAGTTACCTGAACGGCCTCGTGCCATACATGACGGGCGTCGCACATAGCGTGGAGGCGCTGCGGGTGTTGCCCATCCTGCTTTCAGCAGGAAGCTTCACGTTGATCTATGTTGCCGTGCCAAACTGTTATGTCCCGTTTCGCTATGCGGTGTCTGGCGGGATTTTGGTGGCGGTGGTGTTCGAGGTCGCCAAGTACCTGTTTGGGTTCGTCATGTCCCAGACATCCTTTGAGGTCATCTACGGCGCATTTGCCGCGGTGCCTTTATTTCTGCTGTGGATTTATGTGTCCTGGACAATTGTCCTTGTGGGTGCAGAGCTTGTGAAGAGCCTCATGACCTACGACCGTCGGGTCGACGACGCGCCCGAGTCGCATCTGTACCAGGTTCTGCGTTTGCTCGAGTGCTTCTATCGTGCGCATAAGGCAGGGGAGGTTGTGAGCGAGCAAGACGTGGTGTCAGGCGTACACATGGATGTCGAGAACTGGAACCAGTACAAGAGCAAATTGCTTGATATGAACCTGATTAGCGCTGTGTCAGGTGGTTTTGGACTGCGCCGAAATTTGTCTGAGATCACGCTCTGGGACCTTTATCACGAATTGCCGTGGCCGTTGCCACATGAACCTGCCCGTGGCGATTCCGCCTGGCAGAGCCAATTGTCGGAACTGTTTCACGAGATCGCCGGTCGTAATCGCCAACTGATGTCACTGGATCTGGAGTCGCTAATCAATGAATCACTATCTGGCGCCGAGTCACCGCATGCGTGAACGCACTTCCAGGCGGACAGGTCCGTTTGCCGTCGGCTCGTGGCTGCTGCTCGCTGCGATGGTCCTCGCCGGATGCACGCAACCGCAGCCGCAGGAGTCGAACTTCGTGCCCGTCGAGGTCCTTGCGGATGGTTACGAAGGTGAGTGGATCCTCGTCAACTACTGGGCAACGTGGTGTGGTCCGTGTATCGGCGAGATACCAGAGCTCAATCGTCTTCACGCGGAACATCCGGGGGTCGTGGTCCTCGGCGTCAACTTTGACGACCCGCAGGGAGAGCAAGCGCAGTCGGACCGGCAGAAGATGAAAATTGAGTTTCCGGTTCTCTTGTCCGACCCGTCGCATCTTCTGAACGTCGACCGCCCGATGGTTCTGCCGACGACGTACATTGTGTCGCCGGCTCGTGAGGTCGTTGAGATTCTGATTGGTCCGCAAACGGAGGAGACTTTGCTTACCCGTATTGCTGTTGCGCGAGATGCCTGACAGTGAGACTTCTTGAGCAGCCTTGCATGGAACCCCCTATGGAACCATGGAATTAAAGCAATATGCTGTCGTGACTTCCCCGCGCGACGGCGCGGTAATCGGGCACCGTGAGAGATGCTGATAGAGATTGTTGGCTACGATCCTCGGTGGCCGGCGCGTTTCAATGCCCTCGGGTTGCGCCTCCGGGATGCCTTTGGTGAGCTTGCAGACCGCATGGATCACATCGGTTCCCGGACTCGCTACCAAGGACATTCTGGATGTTCAGATCTCCGTTGTAGAGCTTGCCCCGATTCGCGCTGCTCTCGCGCCTCTTGGTTTTGACTGGCGACGGGACAACTCGCAGCTGACTAAGCGTTACTTCCGCGAGCGCGAGGGTTTGCCGCGTACACACATCCATCCATGTTCGGCAGAGCGGGAGCTGGAATCAGCAATACGCGCTTCTCTTCCGTGATTTCCTGCGCGCGGATACGGTTTGTTGCCATCGGTATGCTACGGAGAAGCGGCGCCTCGCGGGACAGGTGCGACATCGCGAACAGTACACCGATGGCAAGGATGCGATCATCGGGGACCTGATGCGCGAAGCAGACGCCTGGGCACAGCGCACCGGGTGGAGATCGCCGGCGAGCGATGTTTAGGGCGATTTGTTGATTTGTTGATTTGTTGAAAGGGTGCTTACCGCAAAAGCCGCAGGCCGAAGGGAGGAGTCAGGTTTTCTTCGGCGAGCGGACTGTGCCCTGATTCCGCCCGCCCTGACTCGACTGAGCATTCGACCCTGAAAGTGCGGTCGCGCACTTTCAGTGACCTGCCAGTTTCAGGTGCTGACGCGCTCGAGCACCTCGTCGACGGCGAGGTCCACCGCTTCACCTGTTCGCCGGTCCATGTACTCAACCTGGCCGTTCTTAAGCCCTCGGTCGCCAATGACGATTCGATGGGGAACGCCGATCAGTTCGGCGTCGGCGAACTTAACGCCGGGTCGGGCGCTGTCGCGATCGTCAAGCAACACCTCGATACCTTGCGCGGTGAGGTCTGCGTAAAGGCCTTCGCTGCACTCCCTGACGGCGTCTGACTTGTGCGCATTGATGGGAATGATGATGACACGAAAGGGGGCAACGGAGGCTGGCCAGATCATGCCCTTGTCATCGTGGTGTTGTTCGATGATTGCAGCGACGAGCCGCGACACGCCGATGCCATAGCATCCCATGGTCATCACCCGGGCCTTGCCGGAATCGTCCAGAACCGTCGCATTCATTGCGCGGGTGTATACATCACCGAGTTGAAATATATGGCCGACTTCGATGCCGCGCGCGAATTGCAGCGTACCCTTGCCGTCGGGGCTGGGATCGCCCGGCACAACATCGCGCAGGTCCTCAACCCGCAGCCAGTTGGCGTCGCGCAGCCAGTTGGCGTTGGTATAATGAAACCCATCCCGATTGGCACCACAAACGAAGTTGGCACAGGCTGCGGCCGTTCGATCGACGATGACGGGCATCTCGAGTCCGACGGGCCCGATCGAGCCGGTGCCGCAGCCGATCGCCTGCCTGATCTCCTCATCGGACGCAAGCGTTGGGGGTTGCGCGAGTTCTACGAGCCGCGCGATTTTGATGCTGTTGCCCTGGTGGTCACCCCGCAGAACCAAAGCGACGAGCGGCGTTTCTGCTCCTTTCATGATCAACGTTTTGAGGGTCTCGTCCGCCGAGATTCCGAGCAGCGTGCACACGTCCTCGATGGTGCCAGCGTCCGGCGTCGACACTTCCGAGAGTGTCCCGGGCGGGGCGGTGTCGCTTGCCGGTGCTATCGCCTCGGCCATTTCGGCATTGGCGGCATAGTCGCTCTCATCGGAGAAGGCGATCGCGTCCTCGCCCGATTCTGCCAGAACGTGAAACTCCATCGAGGCGTTGCCACCGATGCTGCCGGAGTCCGCCTGGACGGGTCGAAAATCGACATTAACCCGCTCGAGAATTCGGGTATAGGCGCCGTGCATGTCCTGATAAGTCGCGTCCAGACTGCTTTGGTCGAGGTGGAATGAGTAAGCGTCCTTCATCATAAATTCACGTGCGCGCAGCAAGCCGAAGCGTGGCCGAGTCTCGTCGCGAAATTTTGTCTGTATTTGATAGTAGGTAGCGGGGAGTTGTTTGTGGCTCTTCAGTTCGCCGCGAGCGAGGTCAGTGATCACCTCCTCGTGGGTGGGTCCGAAGCAGAACTCACGTTGATGGCGATCAAGGAACTTCAGCAGTTGGCCCTCATCGTACTTCTGCCAGCGGCCGGACTCTTCCCACAACTCCGCCGGCTGTATCACTGGCATCAGAACTTCCTGGCCGCCGATACGGTCCATCTCGTCCCGAACGATGGCCATTACCTTGTGCAGGACGCGGGTACCGATCGGCATCCAGTTGTACAGCCCGGATGCGAGCTTGCGGATGAAACCTCCGCGGATCAGGAGTTGATGGCTCGCAACCTCCGCGTCTGCGGGTGCCTCTTTGAGTGTCGAAAGGGTGTAGCGTGATGTTCTCATGGCGGGGTCCCGCGGGCGCGTCTTCGGGTTGGTCTTGAGGCTAGCCGATTTTGCAGATGGGTGGCCGATGGCGGGCAGATGCAACGCGAGCCGGCGGTTCGCGTTGCGTGGCAAAGGATCTTTCGTTGTGCTGGAAGATTGGGGATTTGCGGAAAAAAAAGGGCCGCATCAGCGGCCCTCGCAATACCCGAATGTAATACTCGAGGCTTAAAACCTGAGGCCTGGAACCTGAGGTATAGAACCCGAGGCCGGAGAACCGGACACCGGGAGCCCCGAAATCAGACCATTTCCTTCAGATTTTTAAGCGGAAGTACTTTGACTTTAGTGCTTGCCGGCTTGGCCGCGATGTCCATCAGTTCACCTGGACGGAACGGGTTGGCAACGCCCTTGCGGGCTTTGCTTGCCGCCTTCTTCTGCCTCTTGATCTTCAGGAGCCCTGGCAGGGTGAATTCGCCAACAGCACCCTTACGCATGTGTCGTTCGATGATTTCGGAGAGTTCTTCAAGGACGCTCGTGACTTGCTTGCGCGACAACTCAGTCGAGTCTGCAAGCTCCGCGAGGATCGCGCTCTTCGTGTATTTTTCTTTGATCGCCGGGCGTCGTTTCTTTGCAGGAGTTGCTGCTTTCGTCTTGCCTTTTGCGGTTTTCGCCTTCGCTTTCTTCGCGGCCATATAGGGTTATCCTTTTCGGAGTCGAGGGGGGGTGGGGAGGTGCTTTTATAGCGTATTGATTATTCACCTTCAAGGACTGCTGCGCAAGTCTGCCAATTGTGGCCAAATCGCTGAAAAAACAGGCGATTCCTGCCGGTGATGGAGTTAGAAAACTGCGCTATACTGCGCGGCC
>CAVOBC010000338.1:0-5321 GCA_963693635.1 Gammaproteobacteria bacterium
GCTGGCCGAGCAAATTGGATTTGCCGCGCAGGCGTCACTCTATTCAGCTATTGGACTGCTGGCAACGGCCGCAATGGCGTACCGGTGGCGCAGATTCTTGTGGCATGGGACTCGCCCCGCAAGCCCCTGATGCAGGGAGGCGCCGGCGCGAGCGGAAGCGACGATTGACCCTCGTGCCGAGCTCACTTCACTCAGAGCTCCAGCCATACCCGCGTGCGGGCCGCAGCGTCATGAACCGCTGGCCCAGATGCCCGTCCCCCGCGACGACCTTCTGTGCGGCTTCAGCGCTGCGGTAGTGGCTGTGAAGCCGCGGTCGCCACGCTCTGGTCGCGGTGCTGCCGAGTTCGCACGGTCCTTCGGCGGTGACATGGAAGGCGGTGGGTCCGCGCTTGTCGATACACAGCGCCGCCCTGCTGTTCAACTCAAGATGGCGCATTTTTTGCCGAGTCGGTCCCGCCGATGATCTCGAAGACGTGGTACCGCGTTCGCTACCGGATTGCAGGCGGGATGACGGAAGCTGTTCAGACCTACCATGTGCGCTACGAGCAAAGACCGGAATTGCATGGCAATCTCAGGTTGCCAGATCTGTTCCACATCGAAGCCCGGGCGAGGGAGCGTTCTAACGAGCAGTTCGGGGCCTACACGATACCGGTGCACCCCCCGAAGGCATGTACGCAGATCGTTGCAACCCGACTCGGCCAATGGGGGCCTGGGGAATCTCATCCCTTTGCGGTCACGGGAGAGTTCACAGGTTGTATGTGTATCGTTTTCGAGGACAGTGATCGCAACGTTTACATCGCGCACATCAAGCCAGGTAAGTGGGGGGCGAATCAAATGTTGCTGAATGGAGCCGACTTCTTTAACGCCCTGTTCGCTCCCGCGCCACCGGCGGGCACCGCAGGCACAGGGGGCGCAACGGTACCGACATTCTCGTTCCTGAAGCGCGACCCTCAGCCCCCGTTGACCGAGGAGAACAATCGTTTGACGCTTCGTGACGTACGGGCAGTTCTGTCGGCCGACATGATCAGCCACGCGCCTCGCATCGAGCGGATGGGTGACGTCGAGCTCTGGCACGGAACTTATCTTCAGGAAGGGCAGCAGAAGGCAACGCTCCTTGCGAGCAAGCAAGCCGGGTACTGGGGTGTCTACTACCAGACTTGTTGGGGGAATCTCCTCGACGCGGCACGTGTCGACCAACTCGTCGACCACGTTCGACTCTTCAAGCAACGCGACCGATTTCGTCACACCTAACCAGTTCCTTGGCCAGGGAGTCAGACTATGCCCACGGATGGTGAGCAAGCGATCACGGATCGTCTGGGCGCGACCGACGTGCAGATCGGCGACAACGGCAACGGCAACTGCACCCTTGCTGGCGTGCAATTCGACATCTCGAGCGCGGAGCTTGCCGACGAGGGTCGCCGAATCACCCTCACACCGTCCGCCCCATGCCCGCTTATCGAGCCAGCGACAGAGTTATTCGAGTCAGCGCCTGATGCATCCCGCAGGCGCTGATCGCGGGTCCGCTTGCGGACATCGACCTCGACGCCATCGCGATCACCGTCTATGTCGGCCTCAACAGTGATCCGGATCTGCCGACCATGACCCCCCGGGTCGACGTGACCGCGAGTCTTGCCGGCGACCTGACCATTGTCCGATCGACCATTTCGGTCCACAAGGGGGCGAAGGTCACACTCGGCTATTACGCGCTCATCGATGGTGACACGATGTATCACAACCCTTCGGTATCTATCGAGGGCGACACGACTGTGCTTGGTCAAACGGCTCATCTGTCGTTGCGCTCGGCTAGCCTGACAAGCTGGTTGTTGTCGATTCGCGATGATGCGGGGGTACGTCCAGTGGATATCGCACAGCAGGCCTGCGATGTCGTGCTGCCGCAGCGTCCGCAACGCAGGAAATTCAACGACAGGCGGCGGACAAAGCGGCGGCGGCCCATGCCGTAAACAAGGCAGTGCACGATGGCAGCGCGGCGGCGAACAGCGCGGCACAAGGGATCATCGGGGGCGCGAATGCGGCAGCGGGCGCGGCGACGCAGGCCGGACAACAGGCGGCGGCTGCCGCCACCGGGCACAAAATCATAGGTGGTCTCAAGCATCATGGGTTCTGAACGCGTGGCGATGAAAGGTAACGGAGCGCCACTTGTGTCCCCTATTCGCATCTCGCGGTGCCGGATTACCGCGCTGTCGCTCACGGGAACTCATGGCAGCATATTGCTTTAGTTCCATAAAAGGCTTCGATAGAGGGCATTGACGCATGTTTGACAACGACGTGACCCGTGCCGCGCAGGCGGCAGCAACGAATGCCGCTTGGCGAGGTCAGTACGATGGCGCAGCACCTCTCGGCTGCGCGACAGTTGAAGGCGGAGATCAAGGCGAAGAGACAGGGCTTCGAGGCGTCGTTGGGCGCCCCCTTCAACGCTGCGCTCGGCCACTTCCAACATACCAAGCGCCTGAGTGCCGACGGCGCCCGTCTGCACTACCACGCGCTGTCGGGCATCCCGGTCGAGACCTATCCCGCAGTCGCCAACTCCCTCGTCGCGCAGGGCTATCGGCTGGAGTCCCTGAACGGCTATGAGTTGACCCACGCGAGGATGGCGGGGCCCGAACCGCGTCTGTACCTCAATGTGATTTACATGATGGACCCGGGCGTTGCCCGGCAAAGCCAACTCAAGGATGAGATCAACGGACGTCGAGGCGAGGTGGAGCGCCTTGAAGCGATGCTGAGGGCCTCCAGGCGGGGGATGGGCGGTCCGTTTCACGCCCCGCCCGGGCTCGAGCAGGCGATTCAAGGACAGTCCGTACAGATACGTATCGGCGAAGCGGAGCTGGCGCAGCTAATTTCGAGGCCGACAACAGTTACGTTTCAGGGACTCGATGGCAATGCAATCGCGGCGAAGGTCACCGAGATGAAGTCGCAGGACTACCTCGCCACGCGCATCAATGCCTACGGGCAGAATGCCAGCATCCGCTATGCGCCGCGCTTCGATCGTGAGGACAGCGTGGATACACAGGTCGCACTGGGGCTGCCGGTGACCTCGGTCAACTACGATTCTATTCGAGCGAGTGGCAGACGGCTCGTGCGTCAGGGCCTTGTGTACGTGGCGGGTGATCGCTGGGTGCAGTTAGTGACAGACCGGGCGGGCGGCAAATGGCGCGCTGATAACGACATGAATGCTCAGCAATATCAACAGCGGTTTAACACGCACCTGAATGAAGGGTTCATTCTGTCCGATCTCAATGTCACGGCCGGTCGGGGCGAGCCGCGCTTCAGTGCCGTCTGGGACCAGACGCCCTGGTCGGGCTTTCAGGCGAGGCACAATATGACCGAGATGGAGTTGCAGGCTGAGTCGGTCAGATTGGCACTCAGTGGGTACCACCTGTACCTGCTTGCGGGCTCTGCGCGCAATGGCATTGCTAATTTTTCTGCTGCGTGGCAGATATAGCAGGCGACTTGACTGGGAGTGTCAGGATGACAAATTTTGGGACAAGAGCGAGTTAGCTGAGGATCGAGAGTACCCGTTTGCGGACCATGCGGGACCGATGTAAAACTCAGTGTAGGAATCGTGGCGGGGCGACTGCACCGCCCTTGCGCACAGCCAATCACTTCGACGATGGTCGTCGAGCACGAGGAGTTGACGACATGCCTGAAATCAATGGAATCGCCCACATCCAGCTTACGGTGACGGACATGGAACGCTCGATCCCGTTCTATAAGCGTTTGCTGACCGGCATGGGGCTGACCCTCGTCAACGACACGCCCCGGGGCATCTACGGGGTTGGCGGGCGAACCGGCATTTCCATTTCGGCAAGCGAGGCGCCGTACGACAACGAACGCTTCAAGCAACGTCATCCCGGCCTGCATCACCTGTGTCTTCGTGCCCGGAGCCGCCAGGATGTCGACGAGATTCATGACATTGCCGTCGAGATCGGTGCCAACATCGTCCATCCCCCGCAGGAAGACGGATTCGCTCCTGGCTACTACTCGGTACTCTTTGAAGACCCGGACGGCATCCGCATCGAAGCGAACCACGTGCCCGGCAAGGGCCTGCTTGGACCCGGACTCGGCCAGGTCGGTGGGGCGGACACGACGTGGCCGTCGGGACCGCGCGACGAGGCGTAGAGCGCGGATCGGCTGGCCGACGACCGCGGCCCCCTTTACCTCCCTCTTACCCCCGCTTACCCCTGGAGGGGGGCGCGAAGTCATTGAATCGATTGGAGCGGGCGACGAGATTCGAACTCGCGACAGCTAGCTTGGGAAGCTAGGGCTCTACCAACTGAGCTACACCCGCGTATCTATAAAACCATGCTGAATCAGTGACTTATGGCGGCTGGCTCCTGTCGGGCTTTGGCCGTTGCCCTAAAGACCCGGAATCGGCCCAAAGAATACCCTATTCATCGTCTATCGATACAACTTAAGCGGCTAACCGATGGACCCTGCGAGTCACTTCGGGGCTTCATGGTCTGGGATAGAAACTTGCGTTCGGTGCAGGGATGCACCGCCATTTTCGGCAAGAAAATGGGAGGTTGTTTTGCGACCCGACTCCCGATAGTTGTCAGGACGACATTTGCGGAAATGAAAAAGGGCTCCGCCAGGGAGCCCTTTTATCAATCAACGTACGCATCTACTGATGCTGGCGTAGCCAGGGACCGCCACGCGATCCCTGCAACAACACTCTTAAAGAAGCGCCTGTCAAAAAGCGCCCTACAGAATCGCCATCAACGCGTACAGCACCACTGTCAAACCAACACCACAGCCGACGAGGCCCTTCAGCGGTTGCATTGGGCCCTGCTTGCCAACGATGCCATTGGCCTCAAGCGCGACAATGATCAGCAGGATGATGCCAAGGCCGACCGGACTCGCGGTATTGATCAGACCGTTGGCGAGGTGTGCGGACGAGCCCATAAAGAACAACATCGGGAAAGAGAACAGCGTGTTGGTCCGGGACGCGAGCGCAGCTTTCGGTGCGGCACCGGCAGCTTCCGGCAGCGCTTCGCCGCCATTGGCAACCTGCGTCGCAGAGGCGATCACGATCTTTTGGTTTGGCCAGATGATGAGCCAGACATTGAGAAACATCAGGGTGCCGAGTAATGCGCCCACTGTGATGTCATAGGAGATGCCCTGGTGCCGATAGGCGAGCAAGGCGACGCCCGAGAGGAACGTGAGCATCGCACCCCAACGAAACCACCATAACGCTCTGGGTACCAGTTTCTGGATCGCGCCTGATCGATGCTCGGCCTCCGCTTCCTTGAAGTACTCGACCTGCACGAAATTGAAGTAGTACAACAATCCAATCCACATTATGC
>CAVOBC010000339.1:0-5305 GCA_963693635.1 Gammaproteobacteria bacterium
GTACTCAAGCGACGCCTTGCGCTCAAGGGCAAACGCTTGTTTGAGGTCCGATTCGCGCGAATCAATGGCGATGCCGCAGAGGAGGTTTCCTGCCTGCACCTGGGTACCTTTGAGCCCCGGCAGGGAGACGATCTTGCCAGCGACCTCTGCCCGTACGTCGACCACGCGATTTGCCTCGGTGACCCCACGGACGGGCAGGACGGCCAGATGCATTCGCGCCTGACTGCGCACCGCCCGCACCAGAGGCGGCAATTCGTCCTGGGCGGCCACGGTCGAGGCGTCCGCCTCTTCGCGGGACGCGTCGAGGCCGGTCAGAAGCCAGACCACGATCGCGACGGCAACGACTATCGCCGTGAGAATACGACTACTCATAGTAGGGCCTCCCCGAAACCACAAATTCACAACACGATGCCGGTACTCGACGCGCACGCCAAACGGACACCTTGATTCAACCAGGCTCATTGAGACGCATTCAGTGAGCGTCCCGAGACGAGCCTTCCTGTCCCAAAATTGCCATCCTGACAATTCTTGGGAGTCGGTTTGTAAGCAAACCTCGCATTTCCTGCAGAAAAAGCGGCCCGCAGAAAATGGCGGTGCTTCCCTGCACCGCACGCTAGTCCTTCAAATTCAACTCGCACCAGACCCAAAAGGGCGATGCCGGCAACACCCATCAGATGTTGCAATCAAAACCTGGGCGACCGGCCACCCATACCGCTTGATTATTGTTGTTATGACGCGTGCCTGGATCACACGGTTTAGCCGAAAGCAGAAGTTTCAGCGGCTAGCGCGGGCGAGTTTATTGAATCAGACGACCATTTCAAGGCTTGAGTAACCTTTGCGCGGCATTTCGCCGTACTTCCATCACGTTGACCGCGCCACCCCGTGCCCCTATATGCCCGCGCTCAGAAATCGCGCCACTTCCCTGCCGTCGACGCACCCTGTCCTCACGCAACCGGCGCGTCATCGCCAGAACAGCGATGCCCTCGATCAGCCCATTTGAAACCTGTAGCCTGACCAGGTGCCCTGAGGAGATAGCGCGATGGTCGACACGTTCACAGAATCCGTGACCACAATTGCCACACCGTCCCACCACTTCACGCGGCTGATGGTCGGATGCTTGGATTCGAGCGCGAGCCAGCACCCGAACTCGTCGACACCGCCGATGATCACGTCATCTTCGAACGGACGAAAAGCGGCTTCACTCACGTCGCGACCGGCATCCCGTTGGCTGCCCACGCGGACGGTCACCTTTCCCGGGCCGGCTCCCCGATCGCGGACGGCGCGCCCTTCACGGCCTGCCATGGACCTGAGCGACTGCCGAGCGAGTACCTGACGTTCTTTCGCGAGCAAGGCTGGGTCTGCCTCACCTCGGTTCTGCCCCCAACAACGCTCGACGGTTTGCGTCAGGTCGCCTGCACCGACGCGTATGCGAAGGGCCGGTACAACCGGGCTGATCCCGCCATCAGCCAACACCCCGCGGTCGCCTGCACCGCCGCTGAGCCGATATCCCTGTGGCTGATCAGGCAGTACATGCAAACGGATGACATCCGTCTTGCGCACACACCAGCGATGGCGGTACTCGGCCAGGACGATGGGGAACGGGTGGTGCAGGGCTGGCATTCGGACTACCCGTACCACTGGGGGGTGCCGGCGCAAGGCCGGGTGCCGTCCGCCACCGGCGCCACCGTGTTGGGGGTCCAGCGCAACGTCTGCGTGTCTGACTTCACGCAGATCGGGGGCGCTACCGCCTTCAAGCTTGGCTCCCACGCGCGGGATGAGCCGCCACCGGCGGCCTGGGGGCTTGCCTGCCATCACATCAAGCCCGGCTATCGCGCGGCGCACGGCCTGCCGTTCAACGGCCCGGACGCTGACATCATCGAGGCACCCGGCGGAAGCATCATCCTTTATGACGCCCGCACGTGGCATCGGGCGGGCGTCAATCGCACGCCGCACAAACGGGCAGCGATGCTGCAGGCGATGGTGCCGATGTACGTGATGCCCAAAAGCGACACGAGCGCCGCCTACAAACACTTCATGGCAAGCGCAGCACGGGAGCAACTGAACGACCGCGAACAGCGCGAGATACAGAATCTGATGGTGCACTATTTCATCGGTCCGGGCGGCCAGGACGTCATTTCGCCGGACGCCGAACTCACCGCGCAAATCGGACACTGATCGGGCCAACAAACCAGCGATCTACCGGCCACGTTTTTCTGGCCACCTGTCTGGCCGCGTGGCGGTCCACTTATCGACCTGGGAGTCGCATTCATGAATCAAAACCCGATGACACTCAACGATGCGATCGCCGGTCAACCCGCGTGGTTGCAAGTCTGGGTCACCGCGCTTGTCGTTGTGCACTTGCTCGCCCTGCTGCAGATCGCCAGGCGGACAGAATCCGGCTGGCGCCCCCGGTATGAGGCCATCGCAATCATCACGAGCTTCGTCTTGTCCGCCGCTTTCATGGGTTGGCTCTTCGAGCAAGTCGGCTATGTTCGTCTGCTGGGTCTCCCGCACCTGATCTTCTGGACGCCGGTGTACGCATGGATGGTCATCCGGGTGCGTCAGCTCGGGGTGTCATCCCTCTTTGGCAAATATCTTGTTCTCTACCTCGCTGTTGCCGGCATCTCGCTGGTGATCGACGCCGTGGACGCGACTCGACATTTGCTCGGTGTGGGCTGATCGCAAGGCGCCTCTTTATTTAAGGGGTATTTCAGGGTCTTTCAGAACCTGACCGAGATCTATCTCCCAGCCTGGAGAATCAAGCCCGGTGTCGGTGCCCACGCCTGCGCTGACTGCGCCCGTTCTGGTCGCCGGTTTGCTCCTGGCGCGTCGCAAACGGTAGCGAGTTCCTGTCCCAGAACTCCGTTCCAAGGCGGCACTGGCCGCCCAACGTCCGCTCGAGGGGGCCGTCTTGCCTCGATCCTGCTTAAACCTCAATATGCCTGCTGTCACCGGAGGGACAGCACATGGCAGGCGATACTCTTGCGAACGACTCATTTGAGTACAGCGATTTCGGGGCTGTCCGGCAGGACATCAAGGATGAACATCGCAGGTACTGGAACATCCTGAGGGCCCCGGGCTCCTGATGGACCGGTGCTGAGCGCATCGCCATCGCGGCCGAGACCCGACACGCCGTGCGCTGTGAGACGTGCATGCAGCAGAAGGTCGCGCTCAGCCCCAACGCCATCCAGAGCAAACACCTGAGCGAACCTGACTCGCCCCTGCCTGATGCCGCGATCGAGGCGGTTCACCGCATCATCATGGATCAAGCCCGCGTGTCAGAAGCCTGGATCGACGATCTCGGGGGGCGCGGCGTATCGGATGCTGCATACGTGGAACTGGTCGGCGTCGTCGTCGCGGTCTTCAGCATCGATGAGTTTAATCGCGGCCTGGGGGCAGAACCGGAACCCTTGCCGACCCCTGACGCCGGTGACCCGGACCACTATCGGCCCGCACAGGCAATCAAAGACGTCGGCTTCGTGGCGATGGTGCCGCCGGACGGCGCAACCGGCAACGAAGCCGACCTCTGGCAAAACGGGTTGACCGCCAATGTGCTACGAGCCCTGACCCTGGTGCCGGATGCGCTGCGCAACTGGCGTGACCTTGCCAGCGCGCAGTACTTGTCATTCGCCGCCAGGCACGACCTTGGACAACGCGCAGACCGTTCCCTCAACCGCATGCAGATGGAACTCATCGCCGCGCGCGTCTCTGCCATCAACCAGTGTTTTTACTGAACCAGCGCCCATGCAACGATGCTCCGTGCGAGCGCGCAAGCCAACAACACTGAAATCGACCTTCAGGGCGTGAACGGCGACGCGGATGCTGCCGCTGTTGGCATCCCCCTGGGTGCGGAACTCATGCGTTTCGCCGAAGCGCTCTCAAGCCGGGACTTTGAGGCCCTTAAAGATGCGCGCGCAGCATTGCTCGCTGCCGCCGAAGAACGCGTTCTCGTGGACGCGGCTGGCGTTGCCGGCAACTTCCAGCGGATGGTTCGGATAGCGGACGCCATCGGCATTCCGACCGATGATGTCACCACGGAATCAATACTCGGCTTGCGCGACGATCTCGATCTTTACCGGTTTGCCAGCGCTGAGAATACGCGACGAGTTAGTGGAATCTGACAAGACGCTGTAAATCGTCGTTCTGCGGATCGGCGTGACCGTCGCCGATCCGATGCTGCTCTTAACCCCCAAATCCTAATCCGCCTCGTCGTCGTCCTCATACTCGAGTTCTTCTTCTTCAATCGGATCGGGGCCGTATTCATTTTCACCCTCGTCGCCCCCCAGGACGGAGAAGTAGAGAATGACCAGGATGCCAACGATTGTGAGGATGATGAGCAGCCACCATCCGGTCCTGCCGATGTCGTGCAAACGCCGGACGCCCACCGCAATGCTGGGGATCAGTACCGCTAGCGAATAGATGACACCTAGGTAGACAGTACCCGCCACACCATCCACGACGCTCAGGCTAATGCTCGCGATCAGGTTGAACAGCACGAACCACCAGTACTCCGCCCGCCTTGCGCGTCCTTCGACAACCGCATAGTTCTTGAGGACGTGGATGTAGTAGTTCATTGGCGATCTCCTGCTTGTTCTGATACCTGTTCTTCGATTTCATTCTACGCAGGTTATGGTCCTGTTCAACCAACCTTCCCGTCAGCCTGTCTGATCCAATCAGA
Source organism: Gammaproteobacteria bacterium (assembly GCA_963693635.1). Classification (GTDB taxonomy): domain Bacteria; phylum Pseudomonadota; class Gammaproteobacteria; order Pseudomonadales; family Azotimanducaceae; genus CAVOBC01. The sequence goes on from CAVOBC010000339.1 coordinate 4,679, forward strand.
CCGAAAACAGAGCGGCTGGAGGCGCCTAACGGGCTTTTGTCCCATATTGTCATCCTGACAATTCCTGGGAGTCGGGAGATGCGCCTTTGGCCTAGATTTCCTACCATGCACTGCAAAAATGGCATAAAGATATAAAAGGCATAACGGGTATAACGCCACAAACCGAACTCCTCGCCCGAGTCCATCTCAGTCCATCATCCAAAGGACGACTCAAAACCAATACCTGACCCCCTCTGACCTCGATCACCAACCAGAGCCAAACATGATGGCCGATTCTGCTCTCTCCTATCCCTATGACCTTGGTAGCTACATCGCGCGAGGCAGCGAGCTGGTATCCGGCAAGGGCGATGCGGACACCTGGTTCTGCCGGGGTCTCGTGTGGTGCTTCGGCTTCCATCACGAGGAAGCGGAACGCTGCTTTCGCGCCGGGATAGAGGCAGACCCGTCATCGATCATGAATTACTGGGGCCTTGTGTACGCGGTGTCCCCTGACTACAACCGCGACTGGGACAGTTTTGACGAGGCCGAGACCGACACCGCCTTTGCCATCGTCGACGATGCACTCGCCAAGGCCGGCGCACTGCTCGCTGACGCGACACCCGTGCAGCACGCCCTGATCGACACGCT
>CAVOBC010000340.1:0-5298 GCA_963693635.1 Gammaproteobacteria bacterium
GTTGCGATGAAGCTGCGCATTCTAGCGGGTTACTGTCCCAGAATTCCGTTCTGGGACAGTAACTCGCGTGCGGCGCAGGGATGCGCCACCATTTTCTGAAAGCCTCTTTTCTGCAAGATCATGCGAGGTTTGGCTGCAAACCGACTCCCGGGAATTGTCAGGATGACAATTTTGGACAAGAACAAGCGGGTTGTTGTCCGCGATCTACACCAAAGCCGATAGTGCGGTTGCGTCGCAGGCATGCATCGACGACGTCAGTCCCCACGCGACCCACCACGAGGTACGCGCCACACATACCGGTATTGGCGCGAACCCCGAATTGTACCGACTGATTGCTCGCACGCTCGCGACATAGGCTGGGCACCCAGGTCGACCGGTACAACCCCTCGGGGAAGCACGCCAGATCCGTCCGCCCCACCACTGCTGTGCGCCTACTTATTATGCGACCCCGGCGCGGCAGAACGATTACTTGGTCTAGAGGCCCTGTAAACGTCGATATTTTTGACAGCTTCTTCTGAGTCGTGTCGCTACGTCATTGTTTTTTATAGGCAGTATGTTTCTTGCGTGTCTTTTGGCTCAGCCACTTGGTGGCTGTATTAACAGTCTTGGTCAGCTACGTAGTGGCTGTATAAATAATAACGGGGACATCTATGAGAAAGAGCATTAAGACAGCGATCGCGATGGCGCTTTCGTTCGGAGTAGCGAGCAGCGCATCGGCATCACTAATCGGCGACTCGGCGGACTTCTATGCCTCGTTCGGCTTGCCCAGCATTGCCGGGTTCGAAGGCTGTAAGGAACTTTCGGTATGCGCAGTAGCGTTGGGAGCGGGTGATGAGCTAACGCTCGCGGACCAAATTGGGGGAACCTGTAGAGGTGGTGCGAACATCGACCTCGATCCGACGATGGACAAAATCACTCTGACCGGATTCAAAGAACCGGCGGTTACCGGCGTCTCAAACTATGAGCATGCGGTGTTCGAGATTACAGGCCTCGACTGGGTCGGCGTAGCCGGGATGATCACCGACCTGACGGCAATCGGAGTGAGCACCTTGTTTGATGCGGCGGGGTTCATCGCCGCGCCGGTCATCTCCTGGACCGACGACTCCGTGAGGATCGAGTACGGACCGACTGGAGGACCAGATTTCGATTTCCTGCACGGTGGGAAGGCAATGTTCGAGATCACCGCATCTCATGCCGTACCTGCGCCAGCGGGGCTTGGGCTGGTACTTCTCGGACTCATCGCGTTGCGCCGTACGGCCCGATAGAACTGCAATAGGCTGGAACACTCAGGGAAACACCTGGGAACGGGACGCGTCACCACCCAACGGCACTGTTCAAGGTAAACGTCAGGGTATGCAGGGTCGAGCGGATAGTCCTCACCGATATTCAACGTGTGATGTGACTAAATCGCCTTATTAACGAACCGGCACCGCCCACACGAAATTGCCCGCGTTCGGCATCGTGACACCTGGTAGCGTGCTGGCATTCAGTATTACGTCCCTGCCGACAATGTCATTCAGAAAAAGTACGTACGCAGTAACCGCGTAAGTCTCATCATCGCTGAGGCTGCCCGGACTGTCATAGGGCATTGCACGCCGGACGTAATCAAACACTGTCGTGGCATACGGCCAGTAACTGCCAACTGTTTTCACCAGCCGGGCCGAGGTCAGGGTGCCATGGCCGCCAGCCAATCGATCGTTGATGCCTTGTGTGCCGACAGAGCCATGGCAGGCCAGACAGCGTGCCCGGTAAATGGACTCACCCGCCCTGGCGCTGCCGGACCCTTCCGGCAATCCACCGCCATCAGGCGTGATCGTCAGACTGATCGCAGCAGCTTCTTCTTCTGACAACGCCTGACCGAGACCCGGGCCGGTGTCGCTCGCCGCCTGCGCGGCAGTATAGGCGACCAGCAAAGCCAAATACGCCACGACCCTACACGTAGACATTGGTGACCCCACCGTCTGCACCCACCTGCCAGGCCTGCATGCCGTTGTGATGATAAAAATTCGCAAGCCCTGCCAGCGCGGCCACACGTGTCGGCTGTACCGCACCCGTCTCATCAATGGCACGACTCATGATCACGGCAGGTTTGCCGTCCCAACGCCAGGCGCTGCGAAATCGGGTCAGACTTTTGGGTAGAACGTGGGCGTCGAGCGCACTCTCGGCCCAGGTATTGCCGCCGTCAGCCGAGACCTCCACGCGCCTGACGCTGCCGGCACCGCTCCAGGCGATGCCCGATATCTGATAGACGCCACTCCCTGCCATCGCCAACCCCGGCGAGGGACTCGTGATCACAGACTTCACGCCCATCGGGAACGTAAACAATTTCGCTTTACCATCGTGCATCAAGTCCGAGTATTTTGATGTTTCGTCCTTGGTCATAGCAGGCTGGTCGGTCACGGTGAGCGACCTCAACCACTTAACGCTGGCATTGCCCTCCCAGCCAGGCAGGAAGAGGCGCATGGGATAGCCGTTGGCTGGTCGCAGCCGTTCGCCATTTTGATAAAGGGCAACGATGGCATCGTCCATGATCTTGGCGAGCGGAATGCTGCGGCTCATCATCGCCGCATCCGCGCCGCCCGCAACCACCCAGCTCGCTTTCGGCTTGACCCCAGCCTCGTCCAACAGAACTGCGAGCGGCACACCACCCCATTCGCTTCCTGAAACCAGGCCGTGTATTGAACTGCACGTGGCGTCCGCCGCTGCCACCGGTGCCGTCGCACTGCCGCTGTTGCCGGAACATTCCAGAAACTGGATGCGCGAGGCTCGCGGGTAGCGGTCAAGGGATTCCACGTCGAATGACAGCGGCCGGTCGACGAGTCCGTGGATGACCAATCGGTGGCGGGCCGGGTCGATATCCGGTATGCCACTATGATGGCGTTCGAAGTGCAGACGGCTTGGGGTGACGATGCCGTCCAGAAACTCAAGCGGTGTTCTGGAGGCGCCGGACCCGGTCGTACCAGGCTGCGAACCGATGCCAGTTCGGACAACGTGGGACTCATGGTCGGACGGCGCACCACTTTCGCCGAGCGCAGCACCTGGCTCTTTCATCCAGGGATCGCGCGTACCGGCAGCGACCTGCGCCGTCAGCAGCCCAACAGCCGCGACGCCCGTCTTTAGAAAGACCCGTCGGTGCAACAGGCCGTTCGCGGCTGCAAACGTGTTGTCCGGTTCAGGCATGCTGCCTCCTGGATTGTGTTGGCGCATTCTTACATCTCAGCGAATCTAACGCAGCGACACTAAACCAGCGAAAAGCCATGGCCACGGGCGTAGTCGCCGACGTCACCCCGCTCCTGCTTCGACATCTGTCGTGCTTTGTCTTCGGTCCAGCCATAGAACGTCGCGATGCCGTAATCACCCTGGCGCTTCTGGCGATCTTCCGGGATGCTGAAGCGAGCGTCGCGCGCGACGTCGTACGCAGCAAGGCCCGCAGCGAGCGCGCCCGCATCGTACGTGTTCCGATGCACGGTCACCTCGAGCGGCAGGCGCATCGAAACGAACCCTTCTCGCACCGGATAACCCAGGCACAGACCCGCAAGCGGGATGACCCGTTCGGGCAGGTCAAGCAGGTCACCCACTGCTGCCATGTGATCACGGATCACGCTGATCGGGCAGCAGCCGAGGCCATGTGCCTCGGCCGCAACGATACAGTTTTGCAGCACTAGGCTCGCGTCACTGACGGCGGCCAGAAAGTTGTCGAGGTTGTCATTGGCGAACGGCTTGCCCCGCTGCTCGCAAATCTGTTCGATCCGGTAACCATCGGCGAGCAGGATGACGAATGCCGCACAGTCGCGAATCCACGGCATCGCCGGGATCAGATCCGCGATGCGATTGCGAAGCTCGGCATCATCGATCACCACGGCGCTTGCCTGCTGCAAATCCGACTTCGAAGGCGCTGAAAAACCGCAGCCCAGGATGGTTTGAAGGGTCGCATCAGGGATCGGGTCCGGCCGGAATTGGCGGTGAGTCCGATGCTGCAACAACAGGCGGGTAGTTTCCGGGATCTCAGTCTCCTCAGGATCGGGACTATCGACCCCGGGCGCACTGACACCCGCGCCAAACCGTTGTTCCCATAGCGCATCCAATTCTGTCATATCGTTCCCCTTCTAGATCAACAGTAGATCAACCGCGTGCCGCGCGCGAAACCAACAGTTTAGCGCCACTGCAGCACCCGCAGGGTCGATCTAGCTCCCCGACAAAGTTGGTGGGTCTGCGGGTAGGGCTGCCATGCGCTGCATTCCATCGGTTGTGAGCTCAACCGTCGCTTCGGGCAAACCGGGCGTAGTCGTTAGCGGTGAGTCGCGAGATGCCTGAGCAACAAATCAGTAAACACGCCTGGCGCTTCATCCGTGACGAAATGACCAACGTCGGGCAGCTGCACAAATTCATAGGGGCCGTCGACCATCGCCTTTGTACCCTCCGCCGCAATCCTGCCGACGGTCGAGTCTCCGGTCCCCCACACATAGAGCGTCGGCATCGTGACCGATGGCAACTGCGCTGCGGTAATCGCCGAATCGCTGGCAGCACGATACCAGTTGATCGCCGCATTCAGCGCTTCGCGTTCACCGAGTGTAGAAAGATATTCCTGGGCATCCGCCGCAGGAACCCCTCCCCACTTGATGTACATCTCACGCAGGCTCGCCGCGTCGTCGGCAAGCAGATCATCGGCTGCATCAAGGCTTTGAAATCGCCGATGATGTCCCGACCGTGCAGCTTGCGCGGGATCGCTCACGAGCGCGTGGCTGAACGCGGCCGGATGAGGGCGCGAAATGACGGCCAGCGTTTTGACGCGTTCCGGCTGCAGCGCCGCCAGACACCACGCAATCTGACCACCCCAGTCATGCCCGACGAGGTGGAAGCGCTCAAAGCCGATTGCGCTCGCTATCGCAATCGCGTCTGCGACCATTTCTTCTGTTCGGTAGGCATCGATGGCCACCGGCCGGGCTCCCTCGGAATACCCGCGCTGGTCGAATGCGCAGCAGCAATAACCCTCGTCCGTTAACGCCGCCAACTCAGCACGCCATGTGTGCCGTGTTTGCGGAAAACCGTGCAACAGCAGCACCAACTCACCGTTCGGCGGCCCACCCCCGCTGGCGGCACCGGGAGCAGGAGCCCGCCCTGAACTGGCCTCCGCCGTGAACTGCAGCCCGCGGGCTTGGATGGTCATCGTGGTCATGGTCATAAAGGTTCTTTTTTTTGAGGGGGCCCCGGCCCCCTCAAGCTCCCTCCACCGGGCCTCGGCCCGGTGGGGCTCAGGGCTGTTTTCTTTCGAGGGGCCCCGGCCCCCTCAAGCTCCCT
>CAVOBC010000341.1:0-5258 GCA_963693635.1 Gammaproteobacteria bacterium
CTCGCCGGGCGCCACATCATCCCGGGAATCTACTCGGCGGACCCGGCTGTACTGGCCCTTGCGAGTCAGTTGCTGATCATCCTGGCCGTGTATCTAATGGCCGACTGCATCCAGGCGACAACAGTCGGCTGTCTGCGCGGGTACAAGGACACGCGGGTGCCGATGGTGATCTCGTTTGCCGGGTACTGGATGATCGCCTTGCCTCTCGGTGTCGTACTCGGTTTCGGTTACGTCGGTTCGGAACTCGGCGTCTTCGGCTTCTGGATGGGCATGGCGGTTGGCCTTGTCATCGTCGCGATTCTGGCATGTGTGCGCCTGTACCAAACGGCCACCAACGATGAGCGGATCGCGCGCTTTCTCGCGATCTGAGATCGAGTGGGGCGTTTGACGCCACGGCTCCCTCCTGCAACGATCTTCGCGATTCGATGTACCGCCAATTCTCTCAGCGAAAAGATGTGCCTCGGGGAAACCGATGCCTATGGTAGCGGAGGCTCCCACGTCCCCTTCGATTGATGTAGGCTTGCGAGAAAACAAGCGGGAGACACACGTTGTCCAACGACACTACCGATGGAATTGATGCCGAGAAGGTCTCGGCGTGGCTTGACGCCAACATCGACCACGCCAGCCCACCCTTCGAGTACGGCCTGATCTCTGGCGGCAAATCCAACCTGACCTACCGCGTGGAAGACGCCGCCGGCAACACCTTTGTATTGCGCAGGCCACCACTCGGGCACGTTCTGCAAAGCGCTCACGACATGGCGCGTGAACATCGGATCGTCTCCGCGCTTGCAGGATCGGGGGTCCCGGTCGCCGCGACGTGGGGGTTATGCCAGGACGAGGCTATCAACAACGCCGATTTTTACATCATGGATTGTGTCGAGGGCACCGTGCTGCACGATGCGACGGCGGCGGAAACGCTGAGCGCCGCCGAACGACAGGAATTCGGCCGTGACGTCGCCGACGTGCTCGTCAAACTGCACAACCTCGAACCATCCGACGTCGGGCTTGGCGAACTGGGTCGGCGCGAAGCCTATCTTGATCGCCAGTTGAAGCGTTGGACAGGTCAGTGGGAGCAGACCAAGACGCACGAGGAACCAGAAATGGACGAGTGCCTGCGGCTGCTGGGCGAACGCAAGCCGGAGCAGGTAGGCGCATCGATCGTCCACGGCGACTATCGGCCCGGCAACTTCATGGCCCAGGGTGGCAAAATCGGCGCGGTCTTCGACTGGGAACTGTGCACCCTCGGCGATCCGCTTGCCGATGTCGGTTACCTGCTCAACAATTGGCACCAACCTGACGAACCCATGACGGCGACGGCGGAGATACCGCCGATCTCGATCGGGGGTTTCCCCACCCGCGAGGAACTGTGCGCCTGGTACGCCGACGGCACCGGCCGGGATCTGTCACAGATCGACTACTACCGCGCCTTCTCCCACTGGCGCCTCGCGTGCATCGTCCAGGGCGTCTACAAGCGATTCCTCATGGGTGCCATGGGCGATCAGGAGATGGATCTGGAAGGCTACCGAGCCGGCGTAGGACGCATGGCCACCAGCGCCCTCGAGTTACTCCACTAACCTCTCCCTCCTCTCTCCCTTACGAACTTCAACGACACACACCAAAACCGGCTTACAACGCCTCGTTGTGTCGCACAGATCGGGGGGCCGATTTCGCACAGTCAAGTGAGCCCATTTTCGTCTCAGTCACGAAAACCGGCTCACAGCGCCTGACAGCGTCGCACAGACCCGGGGGTCGATTTCGCACGGTCAAGTGAGCCAGGTTTCGTCTCAGCCGCGAAAACTTCTCAGCCGCAAAAACTAGCTCACAATGCCTGGCCGTGTCGGGCAGAAGGTCGGGCCGATGTCGCACGCCGACTGCAGCGGTCGGCTATCGCTGCAAGTCGGGCTTGTCGCCGCAGATGGTGATGCGCTCGACCACACGGCGGTTTGGGTAGAAGTCGGCGGCGGCGTAGTGCTAGGTGCAGCGATTGTCCTAAAATGCCACGAGTCGACCTGCCATCAAAAAGCGACATTGATACTCGGGTATCCGCGCCTGGGGATACAAATGCACAAGCAGCTTGGTCAGCAAACGGACGCACGTCGCCGCCGCCCGCCTCCCCATTTGACCCGCACGTCATCCCGTGCGGCAAACACCAACGCGGCAGCCCCGGCTCACGCTTGACAGACGGTCCGATTCGGCTGCGGGTTCTAAACGTACGCAAGAGGAGTGAACACAGTGCAGTGCCCGAAGTGCGAGAGCGATATGGAGCGTGTGATTCACCAGGGGATCGAGGTGGATCGCTCCACACTGTGCAAGGGGCTGTGGTTTGACTTCCTTGAAAAAGACACGGTTGTGCAGGCCGCTGGCGCCTTCGACACCGGCAGTTCAACCCGGGGCAAACGTTTCGACGCGATTCGTGACGTCAACTGCCCGCGTTGCAAGGCAAACGGTCACGGATGCCCGGCAAAGTCACATCGACGACGAATCCTGCCCCGAATGCCAGGGCACCTTTTTCGACGCCGGCGAGTACCGCGACCTCGCCGAGTTCACGCTGCTCGAACGGATTGTTGCGCGCTTTAAAGCTAACGGTTGCCCGTGCCCTCAAGATCCCTCAGGGGCCGTCCAGATACCACGTGGCCGGATGATAGGACAACGTCCAACGATTATCCCAGCCCCAGATGCCGTTAGGCACCACATTCTTAAGGCGCTTTGACACCACGACAGGATGGGGTGCCAGGCCCACCGTCCCCATCGTCCAGATATTCTCAGCAGCAGTCCCCAGCACATGCCTGGCGGCCGCTTTTCGCTCTGAGTCAATCATGGTCGTGCGCATGAGATCGGTCGATCGCAGCACATCTTTCAGGATCTGAGGAGGCTCTTCACCCAACTCACCATCTGTTTGATAGTACCGTGCCCAATTGTTCCACAAACTGCGGTCCCAGCCCGTTGAGCGGGGCGCAAACCAGTCGGGAATGAGCGGAAACAGTATGTCGGTCACCCGATCCGCATGCCACACCGTCATCTGCATTTTGTTCGCCTGCGCCCGCGCCGACTGCAGCGCGCGATCGACCATCTTGAGGCGCACATCCAGGCCGATTTCGTGCCAGTAGTCGATAACGAGCTCCAGCGAGATCGCTTTCGGGGTTTCAAAGTCCAGAAACTCGAGCGTTATCGTCAGATCAGTCCCGTCCCCATATTCCAGCAAGCCGTCGCCATCGGCATCCCTCAGCCCGATCTGGGCCAGCAACTGTCGCGATAACGCGGGATCGTACTGGGAATGGGCAAGCGCAAACGCCTCCTCGTAGTAGGAACTCGTCGGATGCGCAGAGACCTGGCGCGGCACCCCGCGACCAAAGTAGATGATCTCATTCATCTCTCGGCGATTGATCGCATAGGACAACGCCCGGCGAAAACGCTTGTCCCAGTAGAGCGCCCGCAACTTCGCGTCCGGGAAATTGTAGTTCGGTTGTATCGCCACGTCGCTTGCGTGCACCCGTGTCCAGATGTGAACGTCAACGAGGCCGTTGCGCTCACCGAGCTTGAGTATCGGGATGTCCTGCGTGCGCAGCGCGTACGCCGCAAAGTCGAGTTGCCCGGACGACGCCATCGCGGTCACAAGCGCCGAGTTATCCACAATCACCTGGGCGTCGATCGTGTCCACGTATGGCAACTGCCGACCTTCAGAGTCAATCTTCGGATAGTACGGATTGCGCGCGTATTTCATCATGGTCGGCGTGCGACTGATCACCTGGAAGGCACGCAGCGTTGGCGTTTCAGCGGCGTCTTCGATCCTCGCCATCCGCAGGTTGTCGATATAGGCCATCCAGCTAATAAAACCCTTCTCCCGGATGATCTCGTTGACGGTGTCGGGATCTGCGTAGGACGGGTGAAACTGCGCGAAATGATGCTCCGGGTCTACGAGAAAGTTTCCGTACTGGGCGATCAGAAATACAAAAAGCGGATTCGGTTCACGAAAAACATAGCGAAAGTTGAGGTCATCAATCTTCTCGATCTTGCCGCCCAGCACCAGCCGCGACGTCACCGGCGAGTACTCCTTGTCGAGCCAGATGTGGTTGAACGTAAAGAGGAAGTCGTCACTCGTCAGAGGATGACCATCCGACCATTTGATGCCTGAGCGCAGATGGATGGTCGTTACTTTGCCATCAGCACTGACTTCCCAGGAGTGCGCGAGATTGGGCAAGAGTGTCCGCATATCCGCGGAGATCGTGAGCGCTGACTCCCAATTGAAAAACTGCCAACTATCGCCCAGCGTGATCACCGCGTTGCCGCCATAGCGGCCATTGCTCTCATACGCGTCAATCACGATCGGATCGTCCGGTAGTCGCTCCTTAACCGGCGGCAAACCCCGGTTGTCGAGGTACGGACTCTGGGAAAACGAGGTCACACCCGATTCACTGGCTGACCTCGGTGGGGCATACCAGGAGGTTGGCCAGCCCATCTCGCTACGCTGCGCGGCGGCCACGGACAATCGGGCTGAACCTGGGTCGTCAGCATCCACCGCGGGGCTGGCGATCACCAGGACGAGGAGCCCAACGACCCCAGACCATCGCCGCCTTGCGGCCAAACGGATGTCATTCATCATGGGTGTGACTCCTGATCGACCGAAGGTCCGGTGCGGTCCCGCAGAGGACGGTGCGCCTGACAAGCCCGCGCTGCCGTAACGTCCCAATCATGGACCACTTCGTTCCGAGCGCACAACTGCGCAAAGCCCATCGTCAACGGTTCAACGCCAGAAGCACAACTCAGCAGAGCGGCGCGGCGCACCGCGCAGGGTACGGCAACAGGTACTGAACGCGCTGCCATGCGCCGTCGCGTCCGTACCGGCGACATTGGATGACACCTCGCCCATGCAGGCGAGTGGTCATGACCCGCGCAGACGAGCTCGTTCCTGTCACAGAACTCTGTTCTGGGGCGGGCACTGGCGTGCGGTGCAGGGATGCACCGCCATTTTCCGCAGGCCTCTTCCCTGCAAGCCTCTTTTCTGTAAAAAAGTGCAAGGTTTGTTTGCAAACCGACTCCCAAGAATCGTCAGGATGACGATTTTGGGACGAGAATGAGCCAGACGCCGTTGCCCCAGCCCAGAGCGCCGCCATCACGGCCGCGAGATCGCGCGACCCCGATCACTACGCGGCTTGTCGAGGCAGGTAAGCACGCGCACGTGCCCGATGTGGTCCAAGCGCGACGAGCACGTTGTTGTGACTTTCCTGGTGTACGAGATGGGGCTCGCAGACCGCGCGTCA
>CAVOBC010000342.1:0-5213 GCA_963693635.1 Gammaproteobacteria bacterium
GTAGCAAAGGCGTGCGCTTCCTGCCCATGTACGGCCGTCAGGCCTTCAAGGTCGATGGCAAATTTCGCTTCTGGGGAGGCCTGACCGTCGAAGCCTGGGGTGGCGGCGAGGGCCTCGTCTCGAGCTTGCACCAGGCGGCAGCTGACAACCACATCGAGGTGCTGCACGAGTGTCGCGCGCTGCGCCTCGAAACCGCCGACCATGGCGTGACCGGGGTCGTCGTTAAACACCAGGGAACCACCCGAACGTTGCCAGCAAAAGCCGTCATCCTTGCCTGCGGGGGCTTTGAGGCGAATCCTGAAATGCGTGCGCGATACCTTGGCCCGGGCTGGGAGCTTGCGAAGGTACGCGGCACACGCTTCAACACCGGTGACGGCATCAACATGGCGCTCGATGCCGGCGCCGCACCCTACGGCAATTGGTCGGGTTGTCATGCCGTTGGCTGGGACCGGAATGCTCCGGAGTTCGGCGACCTCGCTGTCGGCGACGGCTTTCAGAAACACTCATATCCGCTCGGCATCCTGATCAACGCCGATGGTGAGCGATTCGTTGACGAGGGTTACGATTTTCGCAACTACACCTATGCACGCTACGGCCGCGAGGTGCTCGAACAGCCCCAGCAGTTTGCGTGGCAGGTGTTCGACGATCAGGTCACACATATGCTGCGCGATGAATATCGCATCCGTGAGGTGACTCGTGTGAGCGCAGATACACTCACCGAACTGGCAGCAAAGCTCGAGGGCGTCGATCCCGCGGGCTTCCTGAAAACCGTGAACGCGTATAACGACGCGATCAACATATCGGTCCCCTTCAACCCTGCCGTCAAGGACGGCCGATGCACCACGGGGCTCAGTCCAGACAAGACCAACTGGGCTAATCCGCTCACCAAGCCGCCTTTCGCCGCGTATCAGATCACGTGCGGGATCACCTTCACATTCGGCGGCGTTCGCATCAACACCGAGGGCGCAGTGCTCGACACGGATGGTCACCGAATCGGCGGGCTCTATGCGGCGGGCGAACTCGTCGGGGGACTCTTCTACTTCAACTATCCCGGGGGCACCGGCCTGACATCCGGTGCCGTGTTCGGCAAAATCGCCGGCGCGAGCGCGGCAGCCGGGCTTGCGTGATCAAGGACCCGGCAAAAGCACAGAAGCCCGATCCGATCGAAAAACGCCTCGATCACGCAACGCGTCTGCAGCTACGCGCCTAGTCAAACATGATGACGCTGCGCGCGATGGTTCCTGTCTCCATGTCCGCAAACGCCTCATTGATATCACCGAGACCGATCCGCTTTGACACCATTTGGTCAAGGTGGAGTTTGCCGGCGAGGTAGAAGTCAATGAAGCGCGGCATGTCTACGCGAAACCGGTTCGATCCCATCATCGACCCCTGAATCTTCTTCTCCTGAAGGAACGCAGATCCGGTCAGCTCAATCTTCACGCCCACCGGAATCATGCCGATGATCGTGGCTGTCCCGCCGGGTCGCAGCATCGAGAACGATTGCTCCGCCGTTTGTTTAAGACCTATCGCCTCAAAAGAATATTGAACCCCGCCACCTGTCAGCTCACGCACCTGCTCGACGACGTCACCGGCGTTGCCGTTGACCGTGTCCGTCGCACCGAACTCACGCGCCATCTCTAGCTTGCTGTCGACCATGTCAACCGCAATCACGCGCCCAGCACCGGCAAGCGCTGCGCCATTGACACAGGACAGTCCAACGCCTCCACAGCCAATGACGGCAACCGTGCTGCCGGGTTCGACGGCGGCCGTATGGAAGACTGCACCGACACCGGTGGTGACGCCGCAGCCGATCAGCGCCGCACGATCAAGGGGCATATCTTCCCGGATCTTCACCAATCCATGTTCATGGATAAGCATCTGCTCGGCGAACGATGACAGATTTGCGAACTGGAAGACCTCATTGCCGTCCTTGGCGAGACGGGGCTCATCTTCCTTGCCACGCCTCACCTCGGGGCTCGCACAAAGCGACAGGTGACCGGTCAGACACTGTTCACAATGTCCGCAAAAGACCGATAGACAAGTAATCACATGGTCACCCGGCTTGACGTAAGTCACGTCAGAGCCGACTTGCTCGACAATTCCAGCCGACTCATGGCCGAGCACAATTGGCATCTGAGTTGGGTAAAGGCCCTTCACAAAGTGCAGATCGCTGTGGCAGACACCGGCCGCAGATGTGCGCACCAGAACCTCGCGCGGACCCGGTTTGGAGATGTTGACCTCTTCGACTACAAGCGGTTGATTCACTTCGCGAAACACGGCTGCCTTCATCGCGGACTCCGGACTAAATGGGAACGTCGTTATACCACTCGCACGCGGCGCGCGTGAAGCAGTCTGCTGCCCTGGATCAGCAGGGGATTAGACGGGATCAGGAAAAGACAGTGAAGGGCCGTTGGGGTACACCGTGCTACTGAAGCGCCATCTGCAACTCTTCGTCCAGGTCAGGCGGATTCATGCACTGGCCAGCCTGGTGGTGGATCATTCGCAACTCACCCGCCTCCATGACGAAAATGTTAGTCGCGACCAGCCAACCGCCGGGCAGTTGCTCGTAGCAAACAACCGTGTGCAGCGTCGCCTGGCTGACGACCCGAGGCGCGTGGGTCGAGATGCCTGTTGCGCCGTCGGCATTGCCAAAGATCTCCCGCCAACTGTCGAGAATGTCATCACGCGTAACGAGCGGACGCCATCCCGGATGAATGCACACCGGCGGGGCCTCCCGTGACCAGAGCGCCTCCATGGCCTCAAAGTCACGATTGTTGAACGCGATGTAAAACGCATCGTTCGCAAAGAGCACGACCGCCGGATCAAGCATCAGTCAACCCCACGTCGAGCATCCACTGGTGGAGCGGCAACTGACCTGGCTTGGGTGAGAATTGACCATTGGCATCCGTTGCCTCGCCAAGCAATTGTCGGCGGACAGGATCGTTGGCAGCCAGCATCCGACTGCTGATTGTCATGTCGTCTTTTGTCCGGAGCCAGCGATAGCCGTAGCCGATGAAGAGCGCCTTGCGCACCACGTTCGAATTGTTCGGACTCGCGGAGTGCCACATTCGTCGATCGAAGAGGACCACATCACCCGCCCTGCAGAGGACCGGGACCGCGCCGGCGGGAGCCGAACCATCCTCAGGCAACTCGATTCGATCCTCCCGATGACTACCTGGCACGACAAAAAGGTTGCCTCGATCCACTTCATCGCAGTCAGACAGCCAGTAGGAAACCTTGATCGACAGGCGCGGCCGGGGACTGCAGTCAAGTTCCACGTTCACCCGACCACTGTCCTGATGGAACCCAAACCGTCCGCCGCGCCTGTCCGTCGTGTCCCGCGGCGGGGTTACGATGTAGTGGCTGTGGTAGCTATAGATGTTCCAGCCAAGAACCGTGTACACGAGCGGAAACACCTTTGGATGGTCGAGCAGATTGACGAAACGCTGGTCATCCTTCAGAAAGTTAGGATAAAAAAAGGGTCGGCTGGCATCGAACGCTCGCTTCAAATACGGATCGTAGCCGGCCGCGCGATGTGCCTCATAGTTGGCATCGACGAGTTCGGTCAGTGCTTCAACCATATCCGCGGCAAGCACTCCCGGCAGATGCAGATAGCCCTGCTCGTCGAAGGTTTGCTGCTGCAAACTCGTCTCTGGTCCTGGCATGTGCCCTTCTGTCAGCATTGACGGTTGGACTCCCGTAAACGTTCGGTCCCCAATTGTAACCTGCCCCCGGGCACGGTCCCATGCCGCCATCTATCCGGGGGCCGGATCGTCGCAGAGCGTCTTTGGGAACACCGACTCAACCAGGCATCCCCAGCATTAAAGCGCTTGTTGTATGCCTTTCATGTACCCGTGGCGGGGTTCAAACTTGACTGCCATGATCAGGGACCCCGGACGCTTTGATGACATCGGCAATCTTCAGTACCGGTTTCGCACCATTTAACGGCCGTCATGCGAACGGGTCCATTGACGCCGCGCGGGCTCTCGGCGCGATGGCGAACGTGCCCGCCATCGAAGTGCCCGTCGAGTGGGGGGGCCCAGCCGCAGCGATCGCCCTCTTCTGTGAGCAGCAACGCCCCGCCCGGATTGTTGCATTTGGGGAGGGACACCCCGGTGTATTTCAGATCGAAACGATCGCCAATAATCGTCGCGCAGTACGTGCCGACATGACCGGCGCACTGCCCGCCTGCCCGGTCGTCGACCCGACCGGACCTGAGCGATTGTTTGGGACCGCTGACGCGCCACTACTGCAACGGCGTCTCCGTGAATTCCCGATCCGCGTGTCAACAAACGCCGGCGGCTACCTGTGCGAGGAAATGCTCTACACCCTGCTGCAGTGGCAGCGACGCCTGCCGGTCCCGAGGAGCGAGCGTCCCATGGTCGTCTTCATCCACGTTCCCCCCCTGGGGTCCGCAATCAGGCTCGGCGGCGTTGCCAGAACCGTCGATGAGCCCCTGCTCTCGCACTTCGGTCAGGCGGTCTATCGCGCCCTGGTAGGCTGACAGGACGGCACCAGAAGATCTGTTTCAACCACAGCGGCCGCCAGCGCAATGGAAGTCCCTTGGCGAAGGCAAGACCTGTTGGCGCACGCCGAAGCTGAAGCCCGGCACTGGACACCCCGATCACGACTATGGCCTGTGCGGATTCGGGTTACGACCCCAAAAGAGGCTCGGGCGAAGCGCGTCCCGAAATGACCCTGCTCGCACAAGCGAGCCTCGCGACCGTTACTCCGCCATCATTCATCGTCTGACGAAAAAGTGGATGCACAGTGCATCCACGTGGATAATGGGCGCGATCAAAATCGGGGAGAACATCTTGGACTGTCCAAAGTGCAAATCGCGGATGGAGGAGAAAACTCTAACCACGCTCCGTGGCAGCGTCACTGTAGACCGCTGCAGCGGCTGCCAGGGAATCTGGTTTGATATCGGCGAAGCCGAGACCTTAAAAGAAAAGTGGATGTCCGAGTTCGTCGACTCCGGGGATCCCGGTATCGGCCGCAAGCAAAACAAGATACGCGACGTTGGCTGCCCACGATGCGGCAAACGTATGTACAAGTTGAGCGATCCCCTGCAAAAGCACATTCGGTACGAGGCCTGCGAAGACCACGGAATGTATCTCGATGCGGGTGAGTTCACGGACTACAAGCACGAGACGCTACTCGACATCTTTCGCGACTTCGTGTTCCTGGTCCGGGGCAACACCTGATCGCGC
>CAVOBC010000343.1:0-5209 GCA_963693635.1 Gammaproteobacteria bacterium
ACAGTACCTGGCAGGACTCGGCAGCCCTGCTACTGACCCGACGTTCATCGAAGCTCAAGAACCATGGCGGCCAGTGGGCGCTACCGGGCGGGCGGATCGACGTGGGTGAGACCCCGTACCAGGCAGCCCTGCGTGAAATGGAGGAAGAGGTCGGTCTTTCAGTCGCGCCCGAGAACATCCTCGGGCGCCTGGATGACTTCGTCACGCGCTCCGGCTTCATCATCACACCGATTGTCGTGTGGGTCGGCGCCAACGATGGCGCCATCCCCAGCCCCGATGAGGTCGCCTCCATCCACCGAATCCCCGTCAACGAGTTCCTGCGCGAAGACGCGCCCTTTCTCAGCGACAACGTGGAACTCGAGACGGTGGATGGATTGACCTATGAGCAGCGAAACCTGCCGGTGACGAGCGCCAACCCGGTCTTGCGTATGCCGGTGGGCTCGAGCTGGATTGCGGCGCCCACAGCCGTGTTCCTTTACCAGTTCAGAGAGGTTTGCCTGCTCGGCAAAGACACCCGCGTCGCCCACTACGAGCAGCCGCGTTTCGCCTGGCGCTGAGACTGCGTGCCGCGCGAGTATCATCATGGACGGCGACGTCAAGGTCTAAGTGCCGTCACGCTACATGCGCTCAACGCCCGGTCGCATCTAAAAAGACCGGACGTATCAAGCCCTGGGCGCCACTTCTTGCTGTTGGGGCAAGGCCGGCAACTGCAAGGAAACCGCGGATCCACTGCGTCATTCAACGGACGAACCAGGCCGAGTATTCCGATCTCGTCGCGCACTGACTGAAGAACGAAGCGTTGTGTCAGCATCATTCGCGCTCTTCTCCGGTGTCGGGAAACCGTGTGTGCAGCAGCCAAAGATAAATCAGATATACATCACCCGGCTCGCCTACGAGTTCGACAAGTTCAAGGCGGGTACTATCGGCACGCCCTACTTTGCCGATGATGCAGTCCCGTTCGGCGAGGTCTCTGGAGAACAGGTCGCCAGAAAAAGCAGTATGTTCCAGCGCTTGTCTCAGCCCGCATCTGCGATGGTTGCCTTTGATGTTGAGCCGGTGAGACCCCGCGACTGCTACTGGCGCACCCCCACCTGCTTCCACGGCATCCAGAAAAGCAAAGACCTGCACGCCTGCAATTGAAGAGCCGAAGCCCGAGCGCCGCTGCTCTGACGAACCTATTCCCACGCGAGCAGTGTGGTGGCGAGCGCCGGACGGGGCTATAGGTCCTCGGGCCGCACCCGGATACCGGCCAACTCCTCGAAGATCTCGATTAACGCCCAGTGCTCACGGTTGGCGAAGCCGCGTACATCGCAGGCAAGGTAGGCTTGCGTCGCCACGGAGCCAACGAGTAGGGGCACCGAGAGGTCTCGAGCGAGTTCCGAGGCCAGGGTAGTGTCCTTGACCCGCGTATGTAACCCCCGCTGCGGCGCGTTGCCAGCCGGCGGCACCGAGCTCTGCGTCATCACATCTTCAACGACGGCGTCGAACGCGCGGCTCGCTCCGCTGCTAGACGAAATCACCTCTCGCAGGGTTTCCACGCTGAGACCTGCTTTGACACCGAGCACCAGGGCTTCCATCGCCGCGACCTGATTGGAGGCCAGAATCAGGTTATTTATCAGCTTCACCGTGGTGCCGGCCCCGATCGGCCCCGCATCTGGTCCGGGCGTTACTGCAGGCAAAGCGGGACCTCGAACGCCCTTCAGCGCCTGTTTGTACGCCGCGAGATGGCAAGATCCGTGGGCTCAGATTTCAGAACCCAAAGCGATGCCCTATTGGGCTGGCACCCGACCGTACTGACTAATTCGGCTCTGGGAAGGCGCTGCTGAAACTGTTTCCGGTCGTTGAGGACCCGGTCCGGTCGACGTGCATCTGCGAGGCCAACTCGTCCTCGCAGGAGCGCATCGGCTCGCCCTGGACTATCTCGGACACGCTGCCGTCAAGGCCGTGCAAGGGTCGTCCCACCAGCGTCGTGCGGTAGAGCTGACGCTCTGCGCCGGTTGGGTAGATGTCGGTCGGGGCGCGGTGCGTCGTCGAGCGCTCGTCCCAGACCACCAGGTCCCCCTTGCTCCACACGTGCTGGATGGTGTATTCCACGGAGTGCTCCCAGATCTTGTGGAGCAGAGCCGTGCTCTCCTCCTCATCGATCCCAACCACGAACTTCAGGAAGCCAGGCGAGTTGTAGAGAACCTTCTCCCCCGTGTCCGGGTGTACCGTGACCAGCGGATGATGGCTCACCATCCGCCGGCTTGCGATCGCATCGCCGTATTCGGAACCTTTGGTCTTCCCGTACTTGTATTCGTGCTCGGCCTTTAGGGTGCCCACTTGCTGCTTCGTGGGCTCATCCAGGGTCTCATAGGCGGCCGCGAGGTTGCCAAAGTTCGTGTCCCCGACGCCCTCCGGGATGATCTCCCCGCGGAGCATCCCGATGCTTGGGGGGTTCACGCAGGCGGTTATGTCGCAGTGGTACCCTGTCCAAGGGTTCGTCGCGGCCTTCGCCTCGTAGCTGTCCATGTTCCGCGGCTTCGACCCATCCCCTTGGTAGACCGAGAAGATCTCGGGGTACTTATCTACGTGGCCAAAGACGGTGTGGCCGATCGTTGGCGCTCCAATGTTCGGAGAAGCATTGCTCAACTCGTAGGTGAAGCGCACCTGCTGCTCGTGGTTCAGGTTGATCTTCTTGAAGACGAGGACTTTGTGGCGAATCAACGCGTCGTAGACCGCGGCGACCTGTTCCGCGCTGAGCTTGTTCTTGAGGTCCACCCCCTCGACTTCCATGCCCAGAGTTTCGGAGATGGGCTTCAGCTTAATCAGCCTGGCGTCTTGGGCCGCCGCAAGGCGGTCGTCAATCTCGTCAGAGCTCCCGAAAGTGGGCTCCGTGAACACGTCCATCGTTGAGGCCATAGCTAACTTCTCCCGTTGAGATTGAAGAAGAATCTACCACGACGGGGTCCGCAACAAAAACTGAGACACATTGATCTGCAACGAAGACCCAGCGAGATTGCTGTGCGACGGTGCGGCTTCGAATGACCGCTTGACCGAAGGTCAGATTGAAAATGTGATGACTCATATGCGGGGAGTGGTTGATGCAGACCGTAAGGTATTGGCATCAGGACTGGGCAGCACGTCAGACGCATTTTGAGACATCCTTGACTGTGAGACATCAGCGCCGACGGGCGCGGCGGTCTCGCCGCGCCCGCCCCGGCTCGTGCGGAGTTAGCCTCCCTTCGAGAACCCAGCCAACCGCTCCGCCATATCGTCGCCAGAGCGACTGTTCTGCCGTTCGAACTCCAGGCTCTCTTCCAGACCCAGATTCCGCCCTGCGTTCACCAACATCTTGTCCGAGCGCAGCGTGTGCCAGGAATTGTCGAGAAATCCGCGGGCCATGGCGATCGCTTCTTGTGCCAGTTGGTCATCCGGGACGACCTTGTTCGCGAGTCCTAGTTGTACAGCTTCTTCTCCGCCGATGACGCGGGCCGAGAACATCATCTCCTTCGCGGCCAGCAGGCCAATGCGCCGCGGGAGGCGTTGGCTCATGCCCCAGGTGGGTGACATCCCCCACGTGCCGTGCGTGTCCGAGAAGCGTGCGTTGTCAGCGCAGATCATGAGATCGCCGGCGAGCGCGAGTTCGAGCGCACCCGTGTAGCAGTGGCCCTGCACGGCGAAGATGACCGGTTGTGGCATTGCTTCGATGGCATCCAGCGTCTCCGCCTGGAACCGTGGGCTGGGTGCGCGCTCGCCTGACTGGATCGCTTTCAGGTCATTGCCCGCGGAGAACGAGCGACCGTTGCCCTGGATGATGACGCAACCGATCTCGTCAGGCGTGGCCGCTATGCGGTCGATGTGCTCGCGCAGTTCGATGAAAAGCGCGGGGTTCAGTGCGTTCAGTGTCTCGGGTCGGTTAAGCGTGAGGGTCACGAGTCCATCTTCGACTTCACATTCTACGAGTGCCATCGGCTTTCTCCTTGCAGGGTGATCGAAACAAGCAAGCCGCTTGCATCAGCCCGCTTGACTGCGGGAGACTCCATTATGCACGGTGCAGCCGGGTCCGAGATGGGTGGGGGCATGCGCTGGCCTCACGAGGCGCGGGCGTTACGGCCAATGCCCTGGTGCCGGGCGATTGACCAACACTGAACTCGTGTCAGATAGCTCGCCAGTCGACAGGGACAACCTGATCCAGCCTCAGGTGATGGATGCACCCATCGTCTGGCTGGCGTCCGACGCGTCGAGCGATACCAACGGGCAGCGCACCATTGCCTACCACTGGGATTCCGACCTGCCGCTGGACGCATGCCTCGCTAAAGCGGCCGCGCCGGCGGCGTGGCCGCAATTGAGTGGCAGGGCAATACGGTGGGATCAGCCACCGGCCGGCTAGCCGGACAACGTTTTCGCCAACTCCGCTTCGTCTATACCAGAGAGGGCATGGGCCCCGACGAACTGGCGATGGCGTTGCGATTCGATGGATGAGACGCAAGCATCCCCTTAATGGTGCAGGTACGTCGCCGAAATCGGGCATGAACGGACGCGCTCGCAGATCGACAGAAGGTTTCCTTACACGAGGCAGCTACGTCGCTTATCGGCCTCGAGCAGACCAATGTGGTCCCGGATTGCTGCGCAGCCACGCCTGGGTCTCCCCCAGGTCTCGCGATGAGAAGGTGTCGCCTTCCCAGCCAAGCCACTGAGTGCCGTGCATCTTGCGCAGGAGTTCATAGCGATTCCCGCCGCGTGAAGGCGATCCTAACGAGCAACCAGCATCCGAACCGAGCGCCCCGCTGACCCCTGTGTGTCAACTTGGGCACCGCGACTAAAAACGTGTCTTCAGGATTGATATAAGCCTGTGTCCTCGCTGCGGCGGCACGCCGCGGGTGATTGCCGACGTGACTGATCCACACATTTGCCCGAATTCGGGCTCATGCTGCGGCCCGATCGCCGCCTGACATGACCTGATCAGGTGTTCGAATCACCCATGATCAGTTCGCTGGCGCTACCTTCTTGTCCCATCAACAATCTCTTGCAGATAACCGCACTACTCGACGTCAGCCATTGACCTCTGCTCGTTTCAGTCAATCACCCCCCCTGATTGAGATAGTCGCTCATCTCTGGAAAAATCCTCAAAACATCAGGAATACCGATAGTCGAGGCGTATTCTCAAAATACTGCACTTTGATTTGCCACTCTGCCTCCTTGCCTCTTTGCCACCCGGAACAATGTG
>CAVOBC010000344.1:0-5186 GCA_963693635.1 Gammaproteobacteria bacterium
CCACGATTGCACCGTCCCTCAAGCCCGGACACCGGGTCGAAGTGCGGCTAGACGGCAAGCCGTATGGCACGCTCGCCGGCAACAGCATGCCCCTCGTCAACATCGACCGTGGTACCCACGAACTCCAGCTCCAACTGCTCGACAAGCGCCAACCCCGGGTCCTGCAAAGCTCGACTCCCACCACCTTCACAATTCTTCGCTTTTCGAAGCTACATCGCCGGCGCGGCCAATGATTCCTTGCGTCGCGTACCGTCCGCGCACCAAACTAGTGCATCACAGTCCGCGGCGGTGCTGAATTCACCTCGCTAACCCCTTGAATTGTTGCTGATTGCGCGACCTCGATGTGCCTCTTGAGTTGGTGCAGTTCTTGCTGAGTTCCTCAGCAGAGCCGCAATGACATCCCCGGCGAGCGTCGCGCCTGGGTGACCCTGCCGACCTTAAGTGACCAATAGCCAACAAACATCCACCAACACCAACCCTACCGGTTCGATCGTTTCACCTGGCCCGGAGGGGCCGAATGGACCAGACCATTTTCGGCAAAAGGAAATGGACATTATGGAAAAAGGCAATGGAACCGACAGATCTCATCGAACATCTGAACACGGCGGTGATCACACTCGACCATGAACTTCGCGTGTGCAGTATGAATCCGTCGGCCGAGACTATTCTTGAGGCGTCTGCGTCCCACACCATCGGACACAAGCTAGTGGCAATTCTGACGGACACATCCGAGCTGGACAAAGTTCTCTTCGAATCGATGCAATCCGGCCAGCAGTACACGCGGCGGCGCGCAACCTTGTCATTGATCAACCGCCAGACATTGATGGCCGACTACTCGGTTACACCGATCAACGACACCGAGCAGCCAAAACTGATCCTCGAGATCTTCGCCATCGATCGTTACCTGCGAATCGATCGCGATGAAGCGACCCGTTCGCAAGAGGTTCTCACGCGTCAAATGACCCGGGGTCTAGCCCACGAGATCAAAAATCCGCTCGGCGGCATTCGCGGGTCGGCACAGCTTCTGGCCAGGGAACTCGACGATCCCAACCTCGCAGAGTTCACCAACATCATCATCGAGGAGACCGACCGGCTGACCAGACTGGTTGACGGCCTGCTCGGGCCGCAGACCCGCGCCAACTACACGCAATGCAACGTACACGAGATTCTGGCGCGCACGGCGCGCCTGCTGTACGCCGAGTTTGACGGCCGAATCCACCTGACACGCGACTACGATCCGAGCATTCCGGATATCGCCTGCGACAAGGAATTGGTGCTGCAGGCGGTTCTCAACGTCGCCCGCAACGCGGTCCAGGCGATGGCCAGCACCGAACGGCCACAACTGACCTTTGTGACGCGTGCTGAGCGGCAGTTCACCATCGGCAACACAAGACACCGGCTGGTTGTCCGCATCAACATCTGCGACAACGGACCCGGCATCGCGAGCGAGGTCAGACAGCACCTGTTTTTTCCGATGATCAGCGGACGACCGGAAGGCACCGGACTCGGTTTGTCCATAAGCCAGACCATCATCCATCAGCACCTCGGGCTGATCGACTTCGAGAGCGAACCCGGGATGACAGTATTCTCGATTATGCTGCCGTTGCAGCCGCAGTAATCTCAACACCCCGACAGAACGACTTCACAACGATAAACGGTTAAAACAGAAATGAGGACAACATAATGGCACGCGTTTGGGTTGTCGACGATGAACGCTCCATCCGCTGGGTTCTGGAGCGCGCCCTCTCCCAGGAAGGGCTCGAGGTCACGTGCTACGAGAACGGCTCAAAGATGCTATACGAACTTGAATCGGATGTGCCTGACGCAATCCTGAGCGACATACGCATGCCCGGAATCAACGGCCTCGATCTCTTGAAAGAGGTGCACACCCGCCATCCCACATTGCCTGTCATCATCATGACCGCTCACTCGGACCTCGACAGCGCAGTCTCTTCCATCCAGGGCGGCGCGTTTGAGTACCTGCCCAAACCCTTCGAAGTCGATGACGCCATCGCGATGGTCAAACGTGCCGTCGCAGAGACCCAGCACACGACTGCCAGCCCGCCCGTCGACCTGACCGTGGTCTCCGAGATCATCGGCAAGGCACCCGCCATGCAGAAGGTCTTCCGCGCCATCGGCAGACTGTCAAAGTCCAACGTCACCGTGCTGATCAACGGCCAATCGGGCACCGGCAAGGAGTTGGTCGCCCAGGCCCTGCATCGCCACAGTCCTCGCTCCCGTGCGCCCTTTATTGCGCTCAACATGGCAGCGATTCCCGCGGACCTGATCGAATCCGAACTCTTCGGTCACGAGCGCGGTGCGTTCACCGGCGCCACTCAGCAGCGACTCGGCCGGTTCGAGCAAGCGGACAATGGCACGCTGTTCCTCGACGAGATCGGCGACATGCCGGCAGACACACAGACCAGACTGCTACGCGTCCTGTCCGACGGTGAGTTCTATCGGGTCGGCGGGCACGAGCCAGTGAAAGCGGACGTACGAGTGATCGCTGCGACGCACCAGGATCTGGAGACCCTGGTCGGCACCGGCCGCTTTCGCGAAGATTTGTTCCATCGACTGAACGTGATCCGCATCCACATCCCGACACTCGCCGAGCGCCGCGAGGATGTGCCGATCCTGACCGGTCACTTCCTGCAGCAGGCCGCGACGGAGCTTGACGAGGAAACGAAGGTGCTCGCTGATGAAACCATGGAGTATCTGAAGGAGTTGAGCTGGCCGGGCAATGTGCGACAGCTCGAGAACCTGTGCCGGTGGATCACGGTCATGGCATCAGGCTCCAAGGTGAAAATCGTCGACCTGCCCGCGGAATTGCGCGCCCCGGACCAGATGGACACGGGTGGCGAGTCCTGGGAGAAATCGTTACGTCTTTGGGCGACCCGGCGTCTCAGCGAGATGGGGCCCGGCACCGACGGCCTGCTCGGCAACGCCCTGCCAAGATTTGAGAAGATTATGATTCAGTGCGCTCTCCAGCATACCGGCGGCCGCAAACGCTATGCCTCGTTGCTGCTCGGGTGGGGACGCAATACGCTGACACGAAAGATCAAGGAACTGGGTCTCGAAGGTCCCACACTCATCGAGTAGCAAGTTCCTTTCATTGAGCTAGTTCCTGTCCCCAAACTCCGTTCTGGGGTAGGCACTGGCGTCCGGTGCAGGGATGCACCGCCATTTTCTGGAAGCCGCTTTTCTGTAAGAAAGAGCGAGCTTTGCTCGCAAACCGACGCCCAAGAATTGTCAGGGAGGACAATTGTGGGACAAGAACGAGCGAGCCGGTCACTGCCTCAGCCGCACCTCGATGACACGGGTCGCATTGCGGTCACCGGCATCGCAAAAGCCGGTCGAGGCGACCGTGTAGAACGAAGTACCATCGACCACGATATCACTGCAAGTCACGGTCGCCGTGAACATCGCAAGCGGTGTATCGGGAAAGGTAAAGAGTCGATCGGCACAACTCCCCCCGCCTGCAGGCGGGACAATCCGATTGATGCCGAACTGCGCGCCGCTCTCGGCGGCGAGGAATGCACGCGACGACAGCAACTCACGCGAGTAGGTCGCCGCGTCGATCTGCAGCATCGACGACATCACGACAGACAACGACGCAACAACAACTACGACAAAAACGGCCGCCACCATGCCTGAGCCGCGCTGGGAGGCAAGTATGGTCAGGGCACGTTCCGCAGTCCGACTTCGTGATTAAGGGAAAGCTGCTCACCCCCAACTGTAAACGTCAGGGCAAGGTGCACGATGGCGTTACGATTCAAAGAGCCCGGCGTAATCACGAACGACGACATCGCCGAGACCAAATCAGTCGCCAGCAACGCCCGGTCCGGCAACGCGGCAGGGAGGGCAGCCGTCCCGGGCTGCACAGCGAGTGAACCGTAATTCTCGTATCGAAAAAGATAAACGCCCACCCCCCCAGTAGCTGACGGGGTCCGCGACCACGCAGAGTCGTTGGCGCGGCGAATGACTGTTGAACTGGAAGGCCGACGCCAGCGTTACCGTGACCACATTGATACCATCCGGCACACTCAGCGTAGCGACCGGTGACAGTGCCCACGATGCCAGGTCGAAGACGTCTTCATTCTACGGATACACAGCGGCCCGGCCCGACACCGCTGCGAGATCGTCTGCCAGACGAGCGACGGTGAATGTCGTCGCTGGGGTCTCAACCGGCAGCGTCAAATATTCAGTCACGGCCGTGACGGGGACAAACTCCACACAGCCAGATGCTACGCGGACGCTGCCTGGCAGCGCGTGTCGCAATTCCCGCTCCATGCGACCGATCGCCGAACGCACCGACGACGAAAGATCCTGCCGCTCAATCAGGGATACGTAACTCGCTGGAGTCGCGCAGTATGGCGGCGGCCGACAGGGAAATGAGGCCCATCACGACGATGACCACAATCAGTTCCACCAGCGTGAAGCCAGACTGCGCCTTGATCCCTCGCCTTGCCCCTCTATTGGCCACTTCCCTAATCCCTCCCCTATTCCCGAGAGCCCGCATCAGAAGTTCGCCTTGTAGGCTGAAAGGACGATGCCGCCCGTCCCGGCGGCGTCACCGTGACGGTGATACGTTTCGCATCGGTACCGCCGATGCCCAGCGTCGCTTGATCAGCCGCGTCGGGATAGCCGACGGCGACCGCGACCGCATAACCTATATAGCCGCCCCGGATATTCCCGAGCGCCTCAACGGGCGGGCTGTCGGTCAATCCATCGAGTCATCAACGTCATCGTAGAGCGTACGAGACTCGCCATCGTTGAAAGCCGCTGGTATCGAGCACACGGTGCATGCCGGAATTCCGCCAACCGGCGACAGTTCATCAAATCGGCGGGACAGGATCTCAGCCATGTAGGCTTGACCAAGCTCCGCCGACTTTACCTGTCAGAACGAGTCGCTGCTGCGAACACCGCTGCAGGCAATCGTCAGCGATAGCGTTGTCAGCACGATGGCCAGGATAACGATCAACGCGACAAGCGTCGCGCCAACCTCGCGCCTGCCGCCGCAGGACTGCGGCCCGCATTCGGCTGGCCTTGTCCCGCAAACGTGCATCTTTGGTACCCACTCAGCTACACGCGCCCTCATGGGCAAAGCCAAGAGGGGAGATACAGAGGATGAGATTACCGGATTGGACACTGACGCCACCCGCCGGGTCACCCGGCACACCACCCAG
>CAVOBC010000345.1:0-5184 GCA_963693635.1 Gammaproteobacteria bacterium
GTCACTTCCAAAAAGCTGATTGTCGATCAGGATCGTCACGTCAGCCCTTCCCGCTCCCGGCACCGAACCCGCGCTCAGGCGAGCGGTCGCAAGCCCCGATGGGTCTGTCAGAGCGCGCCCATTGCCCGGGAACAGATCCCCAATGTCGGCGCTAAACTGGACGATGATGTTCTCCTGCGGGACGGGTGACTCGGACAGGTCAGTGACCGTTGCAACGAGCATACCGGTGACGCCTTCGGTCAGCTTGTCCACCTCAACCGTTGGGTTCGCGACATCGACCAGCTTCAGCGAGACCACCAGGTTACTGGTGCCTTCCCCCTCAAACGGGCCATCACCTGCCGAAGAAAATGTAATCTCCTCATCTGCATCGTTGCCTATCTCCTCACCATCGACCAGCGTCAGCGCATTGATAGCACCAAAGCCAACTACCGTACCTGGAAGAATGGTTGTGGTTGCCTGACCACTCTCATTGGTAATGTGTTGGGTTCGCGTCAACTCGCCAGAAGACCCTGACAAGGTGAACTGCACAATGGCACCGTGTTTGAACACGCCGCGCTCATCTATCACGGTCGCGACGACTGTCTGGGCCGCGCCGGCCTGACTGACGTGGGCCGTACGTGATGTTGTACCATCGATTTCAAGCCCCAGCGTCGCAGCCGAATCGCCTGCCGTGATGAACGACACGCTGTCCGCATTCAGTGTTTCATTGCCGACGGTCACAGTGGCCGCGAAGGTGCCACTCCCGGCGTTGGTTCCAGCCAGCAACTGGGTCGTTGCGACGCCGCCAGCGGTAAACTGGGTTGCGGATTCAAGAACACCCCGCGTCGCCGTAAAGAGGACAAGTGCCTCTTCTCCAGCTTCGAGGCCCGTTACTGTCAGGGTTGCGGTGCCTTCGGCATCGCGGGTAATTGTGCTGGGCGACAGCGTCAGATCAAGCGTATATTGGGCGGAGCCCACCGCAGAACCTTTGCCGTCAGTCGAAAAAGCAATTTCATTGCTACTAAAATTCGTGGCATCAACGCGCGCGTTGGCGCTGACCAGGCCGGCACCCTCGACGGTCCCTGAACCCAGCGAGACAGAGGCAACACCATCGGTATTCGTAACCGCAGAGCCATCGCTCGGCGTCAGCTGACCTTTGGTCGACGAGAACGTAATGAGCACGCCGTCCAGGGCCTTGCCATCGCCGTCCTCAAGGTGAGCACGGAGGAAGGCCGCATCCTGACCGTTGACCTCGGACACATTGCTTTCAAGGTTAGCGAGATCCGACAACAAGAGAATAGCCAGAACCGGAT
The DNA here is from genome assembly GCA_963693635.1 of Gammaproteobacteria bacterium. Lineage (GTDB taxonomy): Bacteria > Pseudomonadota > Gammaproteobacteria > Pseudomonadales > Azotimanducaceae > CAVOBC01. The sequence goes on from CAVOBC010000345.1 coordinate 1,293, forward strand.
CGACCTCGACCGGCGTAATGACCGTCTGCACCGGCTGTGACAGTGGATTGTCGGCACCGTCGCCGCCGCCACATCCCATGAGGAAGGCGCTTGCCAACGCAGCAAACATCCATTTGGCGAGAGTCCCTCGATTCATTCCTCGTTCCTCCACGGCGCTCACCTACGTCAAAAATCCGGCAAATGATTCTCAAACATTAAAAGAAGCGCCTCAAATTTTCAATTTAAATCATGTTCTTATCATGATTTGTTACACCACAACCTGAACAATGTGCAGTAAGCCAAGAGAACGGGTCCAAAAGCACTGACGGACGTGTGCAGAAGCCGCACAGTAATCCGAACCAGGCGTCCACCCGGCAGCGCATTATGCCCGGCAGCCCTCGGTAGTAGTCGCCCGGTCGGACCATTGGTGCGCTTGCCAGCACCGGAGGTCGTCGAATCACTCATCCGCACTCGCAGAGACCTTCGCCCGCAGCGAGCGTCTCACCAAGCAGTGCATCCGGGACCCCGGCGGTCACCACTGCGTCACCGATATCCCGCATCAGAATCAGGCGCAGGCCGTCATCCGATACCTTCTTGTCCAACAGCATCAGGCGATGGAACTCGGACGCGCCTAACGCTGGCGGCGGCGCAATGGGCAGACCGGCACGCGCGACCAGGTCTTTCACACACTTCGCGTCGGACGCGGACAAGTGCCCACATCGCATCGACAGGTCCGCCGCCATCACGAGGCCGGTCCCGACCGCTTCCCCGTGCAGCCATGTGCCGTAACCCATCGCCGTTTCAATCGCATGACCGAACGTGTGGCCGAGATTCAGCAACACACGCTCGCCTTGTTCCCGCTCGTCCGCAGCAACAACGCCCGCCTTGATCTCGCAACTCCGGTGGATCGCCGCTGCCAACGCTTGCGACTCCCCCGCACGGAGTGCCGCAAGACTTCGGTCAACCGAGTCAAAGTAAGCCCGATCGGCCAGCGCGCCGTGTTTGATCACCTCGGCAAGTCCGGCACTCAGTTCTCGGGCTGGCAGTGTCTTCAGCGTCTCGGTATCAATGATGACGCCCCGAGGCTGATAAAACGCGCCTATCATGTTCTTGCCCTGCGGGTGATTGACCGCGGTCTTGCCGCCGACCGATGAGTCCACCTGTGCGAGCAACGTCGTCGGCACCTGAATATAGTCAACGCCGCGCTGATAGGTCGCTGCGACGAAACCGGTCGTGTCGCCAACCACGCCACCCCCGAGCGCGACCAGAGTCGTTGCGCGATTGTGTTTCATCTCGAGCAGACGCGTGTAAACGGTCTCAGCGGTGGCAAGGGTCTTATGAGACTCACCATCAGGCAAGACAATGTCATCAACCTCATACTGCGCGAGCGTCGCACGCAGTCGATCAAGGTAAAGCGGCGCGATGGTCTCGTTTGTCGCAATCAACACGCGCCGTCCGCGAATGAGCGACGCAAAGAGTTGAGTGTCGTCAAGCAATCCGCCATCGATGTGAATCTGGTAGGCGTTGACCCCCAGGTCTAGATCAACGGTTGGCATCAGGTACAGACCTCGAAATATTCGTTCTCTCGCAGCTTGCGAAGGATTTCAGCGGCTACTTTTCGGCTGCTGCCGGACCCCACGATCACTTTGAGATCAGCGACCGACTGGTAGATGGGCTCCCGGACCCGGCGCAACTCCCGCAGAATCTGCTCCTGGTCGCCGCCTTGCAGAAGCGGCCGCTTCTTGTCCCTGGAAGTGCGTTTCAGTTGCAGCTCAACGCTTGTATCAAGATAGACGACCGTGCCCCGCCGGCTGAGGCATCGTCGATTCTCATCGCGCAACACAGCCCCGCCGCCCGTCGCCAGGAGTACGTCTGGCGCGAGCGTCAAATCGTCGATGACTTTGGCTTCACGCTCTCTGAAGCCCTGCTCACCCTCGACGTCAAAGATCCAGGGAATGTCCGCACCTGTTCGTTTTTCGATCTCGTGGTCAGAGTCGCGAAATCGCAGATTGAGATCCCGGGCGAGCATTCGCCCGACCGTCGTCTTGCCAACACCCATCGGACCAACCAGAAAGATACTTTTCGATTGCGGCGCGTTCAGCATGTGAGCATTACCGGGCACGTTCGCGCGCCGGATCCTAGCGGCTGGTTACCGACTCCCGGATCAAACGGGGCGTAATGAAGATCAGCAGTTCCTGTTTGTCATCCGACTGGGTTGAACGTCGAAAGAACCGCCCGAGGTACGGCAGGTCGCCCAGGAAAGGTGTCTTGGTGGTCGACTCCGTGTTTTGCGTGGTAAAGATGCCCCCCAGGACAATCGTTTCGCCGTTGTCGACCAACACCTGGGTCTGTATTGAGTTGGTATTGATACTTGGAACACCGTTGAACACCGCACCGACCGTGTCTTGCTTGACCGTCAGATCCATGATGATGCGATCATCCGGTGTGATCCGTGGCGTCACCTCCATGTTCAGGACCGCCGGCTTGAACGCGACGGAGGTCGCCCCGCTGCTCGATGCCTCCTGATACGGTATCTCGACACCCGACTGAATCGTCGCTTGCTGCTTGTCCGAGGTGATGACCTTTGGGCGCGCTATCACTTCAGCACTACCTTCATTCTCGAGTGCCGAGAGTTCAAGCTCAAGCAGGTACTTTTCTTCAACGAGGCCAATCGCAAACGAGGTCGCGTCTGCAGCGCCGATGCCCAGATCCAGCACCAGGTTGTCGGGACCGGAGGTGACTACCTGACCGGCATTAACCGCTCCGCCGGTCAGGCCGGTACGGATCTCGTTCAACGTGAGGAGTGAACTGCCGACCTGACTTGACACCGTGTCTCCGACATAGCTGCCGAATCCGAGGCCACCCCAGCGGATGCCCATGGACTCACTGAAGTTGGAGCTCGCGGTTACGATGCGCGCCTCGATCAACACTTGTCGAACGGGCACATCGAGTTTTTCAAGCACCTGGCGGAATTCGTTAATCTTTTCGGTTGTCTCCGTCAGAATGATCGAGTTCGTGCGTTCATCAACAATGACGCTACCGCGTCCCGACAGCACCCCCTGGCCATCACCACTTGACTGGAAGAGGCCGAATATCTCTGTGGCAGAGGCGTATCGAACCTCGATAAATTCAGTACGCAGCGGGGCCAGCTCAGATATCTGCTGGCGGTTCTCGAGGTCCATCTTCTCGCGATTCGCGATCTCGGCGGCCGGCGCGATCATGAGCACATTGCCCGCCTCGCGCTTGTCCAGACCCTTGGTCCTCATGATGATGTCGAGCGCCTGATCCCAGGGGACATTCTTGAGATGGAGCGTGATGCGACCCGACACCGAGTCATTCAATACCAGATTCAGATCAGTAAAGTCGGCGATCAGATGCAGCACAGATCTGATCTCGACGTCCTGAAAGTTGAGCGACAGCTTCTCGCCGCGAAATCTGAACGCCATCTCACGATTCGCGTCGAGCTCCGCTGACGTCAACGGTTTCACTTCAAGGGTGAAGACGTTGTCTGCCTGGTAAGCGAGGTAGTCGAAGTCGCCCGTGGGCTCAATAATAAGGACGGTGTCGTTGGCTTCGGAAATCGCATCGACCATGAGGATCGGCGTCGCGAAGTCCGACACATCCAGTCGACGTTGCAATTCCTGTGGGATGAACGCACCCGAGAAAGACACGCGAATGTTGCCACCCTCGCTTGACACATCAACGCCGATTCCAGGATCGGACAACGTAACGATGACCCGGCCTTCGCCCTGTTCACCGCGCCTGAAATCGATGGCCTGTACAACCGGCACGTCGCTCGCCACTTCCAGCCGCGACGGTGTCTGGCTCGTCACGATGTCTGGTTGCACCTCTTCGGTGAACTGCGCGAGGTCCTCCTTGCCAACGAGGACATAAATTGATTGGCCGTCAACCC
>CAVOBC010000346.1:0-5163 GCA_963693635.1 Gammaproteobacteria bacterium
CCGGATGACTGGAGCCAGGGAGTGCCGCTCGCCTATGCACGGGAGTTCTGCCAGTACTGGGCAACCGACTATGACTGGTACAAGACCCAGGATCGCCTGAACGGCTTCGCCCAGGGCATGACCAAGATCGATGGGCTGGATGTTCATTTTATCCACGTCAGGAGTCCGGAGGCTGGGGCTCGTCCTATTATCATTACCCATGGCTGGCCGGGGTCAGTCGTTGAGTTTCACAAGGTCATCGCGGCGCTCGCTGATCCCGTGGCCCATGGCGGCGACGCCAAAGATGCGTTCCACGTCGTTTGTCCGTCGCTCCCCGGGTACGGCTTCTCTGGCAAGCCGGGCGCGACCGGTTGCGGCGTCCAGACGATCGCGACGATGTGGGATGAGCTGATGGTTCGCCTTGGCTATGACAGCTACTACGCCCAGGGCGGCGATTGGGGCTCGGCCGTCACCATGGCGATTGGCCTTGCGAATCGCGGTCATTGCAAGGGCATTCACCTCAACATGCCGAGCGCTGGACCAACCAAAGCGGCCCGCGAAAATCCGAATGCCCAGGACAAGCGCGCCATGGAACGAGCGAAGGCGTACCAGGATTCGGACTCCGGCTACTCAAAGCAGCAGAGCACACGTCCCCAGACCCTCGGCTATGGACTCGCCGATTCACCGGCCGGTCAGGGCATGTGGATCCTTGAGAAGTTCTGGCGCTGGACCGACTGCAAGGGCCACCCGGAAAACATCCTGACCCGTGACGAATTGATCGACAACATCATGTTGTACTGGCTGACCAATTCCGGTGCGTCGTCTGCGCGCTTGTACTGGGAGAGCTTCAATCGCGCGTTTGGTGCCGGTGCCACCAATGAGGTGACGCTGCCGACCGGTTGCTCGATCTTTCCGCAGGAGATTGTGCCGACGCCCCGGTCGTGGGCGGAAAGCCGCTTCCCCAACATTGTCTACTGGAATGAACTGGAAAGCGGCGGTCACTTTGCGGCGTTTGAACAGCCCGAACTCTTCATCCAGGAGATGCGCGCCTGTTTTGCAGCCATGAGCTAGTTCCTGTCCCAGGACAAATTAAGCGCCGGGGTTGCCGGTCAACCGGAGGACCACATTCATGTCAGTTTCCAACCTTAGCAATCGTGCGAGCACTTGTTTTTTCGACAAGGACGCGGAATCGCAGGGTGGGCAATCGGGGGCAGCGTCCGATCAGCGCTGGGATTTGTCCGATCTGTACGCGTCTGCCGATGCCTGGAACGAAGCTCGACTCGCCGCAGCCGCAGGGTTGGGCGCACTTGCGGATTACGAAGGCAGGCTCGGTGAGTCCGGAGCCGTGCTTGCGGATTTCCTGACAGCCTATTTCGATGCCCAGAAGGTCATCTCGCAGCTCTACACGTACGCGAGCCTTGCGGCAGATCAGGATCTGCGGGAATCGACGGGACTTGAGCGCCAGTCGCTGATACAGGGCACGGCCAGTCAATTCGGTCAGACCGTCAGTTTTGTGGAGCCGGAACTCATTGCGCTCGGAGCGGTGTGCCTGCGCAGCTTCGTTGATGACGAGGTGCGCCTCGCACCCTACGACCACTACCTGAGCGATCTCATTCGTCAGCAAAAGCACGTGCTCACCGACGCAGAAGAGAAGATTCTCGCCGCCGCCAGCGAGTCCATGGCGACGGCGAACGCCGCCTACCGCGTCTTGTCGAACGCTGACATCGATTGGCCACGGATAGAACTGTCGACCGGTGAGACGGTTCTGCTCGATGCGTCGGGCTATGGCAACTACCGGCAGCTCGACAGCCGGGAGGACCGGGAACGGGTGTTTCGTGCGTTCTTCGAAAAGCACCACCAATATCGAAACACCTTCGCCACGACCCTGCAGGGTCAGGTTAAGAACCACATCTTTTCAAGCCGTGTCCGCGGCTATGATTCGTGCCTTGAACGGGCGCTGGATGGTGAGAATATTCCAGCGGGCGTCTACCGCACGCTGGTCCAGGTGGTAAATGACAGCCTGCCGACCTTGCACCGGTACTTTCGTCTGCGCGGCCGCATGCTCGGCATCGAAGACCTGCGTTACTTTGATATCTATCCCGAACTCGTGGACCGGGATCTGGTTTACAAAATCGATCAGTGCAAGGCGATCACGCTCGACGCTGTACGGCCGCTCGGCAACGAGTATGTTTCCAGCATGGCGGACGCCCTCGACAAACCGTGGATGGACGTTTATCCCCGAGAAGGCAAGCGTTCGGGCGCGTACATGGCGGGCTCTGCCTACGACGTGCACCCCTATCTGATGCTGAACCACCACGACGATTACAACTCGCTCTCAACCTTTGCCCACGAGTGGGGCCACGCGATGCACTCCTTGCTGTCCAACGAGGCCCAGCCCTTCGCCAAAGCCAGTTACGCAACTTTTGTGGCGGAAGTCGCCTCGATCGTCAATGAAACGCTGTTGTCTGATCGGCTCATCGCCAATGCAGAGGCGGCGGGCGACGATGAGACCCGTCTTTTCTTTCTCACCGAAGCACTTGAGGGAATGCGCGGTACGTTCTTTCGCCAGACGATGTTTGGCGAGTTCGAGCTTAATATCCACGAGGAGGTGGAGCAGGGCGGCGCGCTGTCGGGTGACAAGCTGACCCAGATGTATGGCGACATCCTGCGCCGGTACCACGGGCACGACGAAGGCGTGCTCACCATCGACGATGTCGTCTGTACCGAGTGGGGTTACATTCCGCACTTCTACATGAACTTCTACGTGTATCAGTACGCGACCTCGATGGCTGCGGCCTTCGCGGTAGTTGAGCGCATCCGCCGCGAAGGCGACGTGGCGCGCCAGGCGTATCTGGCTGCGTTGTCTGCCGGCGGCAGTGCGCATCCGTACGAGATTCTGAAAGAGGCCGGTCTCGACATGGCGGACGCGTCGGTTTACCAGGCCGTAGTCAATCGCATGGATGAGGTGCTCGACCAGGTCGAAGCACTGCTCTGAAGCGCGCTTGCTGATAGCGCATCTCACGGCGAAGCCAGGCAGCTAGGACAGATGAAAGTCGGCGGCGTAGATCGCGGCCCCCACCGCAGCAGCGACCCGTTGAGACGCCATGTCGTCCCAGGAGGTCGAATAGTGAGGCAGTGCGCCAAGCCTTCGCACTTCGCGTGCCCAGGCGGCAACCACGCGGCGGGCGAGCCCTCGACCGCGAAACGCTGGCACCGTTTCGACGCCTGCCGCGTGGGCTCCCGGCGTGATGCTCACGCTGGCGCAGATCGCGACTGCGGCGTTGCCGCCCAGCGCAGCGATGATAGGACTGCGATGTGGCACGTCGGGTAGCCAATCGGCCATTAAGGGCGAAAGTAATGTCGCGTTCGACCGCGTGATCGCGACGATTTGTATCGGGCCCGAGGGGATGGGGTCCGGGTTCGATGGCACAACGAAGGCAGGTCCATGCCACCTGCGGGTGATCGGAATCCGTGGCATGTGCGCGCGCAGCAGCCTTACGTAGTCGTTGGCATAGAGGGGCGTCTGACGTAAATCACGGGGCGCAGGTTCCCGCTTGCAGAGACGGGTCAACGCGCTTGTCAGTGCTGTCGGCAGGTCGGCACGAAAGCGCCACGCGTTGCCGGCGACGGTCAGGCCCAAATGAAAGCGCGGCACCTCACCGCCGTTCCACTGGTTGATGCTGACCAGGCGCTGGGCGCTGTCTGTGAGATAGAGCGACTCAAAGTGCGAGGACTGGAGCGTTCGACGATGGTGGTCGTGCAGACGGTTCAGAATCGGGATTGCCTTGTTGTGCCTGTCTCTCATTCGCGCTTCTGTTAGAGCAGCATGGATTCATCGATGCTCCTGAATGAGGTTGCCGCGTCGACCAGGGACTTTGCTGTCAGCCGCGGCACGCCATAGACCTCGGCGATCACCCGATAGTCGTCGATGATCTTGTGCAGCAGCAAATCGAAGTCCCCGTCGCCCGAAACGAGCACGATGCGCTCGATCTCGCGCGCGGCTTCAAGCACGTCAATCGTGATACCAACGTCCCAGTCGCCCTTGGCCGAACCATCGCTGCGTTGAATGTAGGGTTTGGTGCGCACCTTAAAGCCGATGTGGCGAAGTGCTTTCTGAAACCGTTCCTGGTTCGCGTCCTGGGGTTCGGTTGCGTAGGCATTAGCGGCGACGATGGTGCCGCCTTCAGCCACGGCCTCCCAGAGTCGGCGGTAGTTGAACTGGCGGGCGTAGGCGTCCCGGGTCGTGTAATACACATTCTGCACGTCGACAAAGATCGCGGTGGCGGTCATGTTAGCGGATGCGGCGCGCACGGAAACTGCGTCCCTTGATCTTGCCTTCACTGAGCAACGATAAAGCGACCTGGCTGACGCCACGTTGGACTGCAATATAGGTCGTGTTGTCACGCAGATGAATTCTGCCGACAGCCTGACCGGTGATTTCTTTTCCCACGGTGAGTGCACCGAGAATGTCGCCAGGCCGCAATTTCTGTTTTCGGCCACCGTCGACTTGCAGGGTCGCCATGGCCGGCGTCGGGCGCTTGCCGTCCAGACATGCGGCGTCCGGCAGAGGCAGTGGAGCGATCGTGTGGGGTGGCGCGATGCCGAGTCGCTCGACCTTATTCATTTCCCGGTCGGTGACCAGATTGCAGGCAATGCCTGATTCGCCGGCCCGGCCTGTGCGGCCGATGCGGTGGGTATGAACCTCGGCATCGTTGGCAACGTGATAGTTGACGACGAGACCGAGGGCGTCGATGTCGAGGCCGCGCGCAGCGACGTCGGTTGCCACCATCACGGTCGCACTGCCGTTTGCGAACCGAATGAGTCGCTCGTCGCGCTGCCGTTGATCAAGGTCGCCGTGCATCGCGAGTGCGACGAAGCCCTCCGCCGCTAGATGCTCGGCGAGCGCCTGGGTCTCGAGTCGCGTTGCGCAGAAAACGAGGGCAGACATGACCCGGTGGTGCATCAGCAGCATCTCGACCGCGCGCGGCCTTGGCACATCGTCTGGCACTGCATACCAGAGTTCTTCGATGTCCAGAACCTCCTCGCGATGACCGAGGTCTACAGTGACAGGCTCGCGCATGATGCGGTTCGCAATGGCCGTGATTTCCCGGGTAAACGTTGCGCTGAAGAGCAGTGTCTGCCGCTTCGACGGCACGTGTCGCATGATGTTGTCGATTGACGGTG
>CAVOBC010000347.1:0-5147 GCA_963693635.1 Gammaproteobacteria bacterium
CCTGCTGCCATCCAGGTGTCGATTTCGTTCTGGCCACGTCCGGGGACAGGGTTGTGTGTCGTTTCCAGAACCTGCGGGGCCGCGTACCCTCGCAAATGAAATTGGGCGGCACCCTCTACCGGCGCTTCTACCGGTGCTGACTTAGGTCAGTTTGCGTCCACCGTCCACCGTGATCACCTCACCGGTCACGTAAGGCGCGCCCTGTGCCAGAAACAGCACGGCGGCCGCAATGCCGCCGGGATCGCCCTGCCGCCCAAGTGGAATACGACCCAGCAGGTCATTACTCGTCTCAACGTTGCCGTCGTCCTCGGGGAGCAGAATGAAGCCCGGTGCGATGGCATTCACGCGAACGTCCGGCGCGAGTTCCAGCGCAAGGCTCTCGGTCAACGCGTCAAGCGCGGCTTTCGCCACGCGATATACGGGATAGCCGGCAATTGGGCGGGTCGCGTGCGCGTCCAGGATATTGATGATACTGCCGAGGCGGTCTCGGAGTAGCGGTGCCGCGGCCTGGGATAGAAAGTAGGGGGCCTTGAGATTGCAGCCGAGCAAGGCATCCCACTCGGCCGATGACGTCGTCCCGAATGGGGTCGGGAAGTAGTGCGAAGCGTTGTTTACGAGCAGATCGAGACGGCCGAATGTCTGCGTGCAGTGATCCACTGCCCGGTCCCAATCGCACGCCTCCTCAAGATCGAGTTGAAGCGTTGTTGCCGAGCCCTGGCGCGTGGTCTCAAGGTCGTGTGCCAGTGCGGTTGCGGCGCGCTCCGAGGTGTTGAAGTGGATGACCAGATCATATCCTGCTGCGTGCAGGTGGCGGCAAATGGCGGCGCCTATTCGCTGTGCGCCACCGGTCACGAAGGCAACCGGTCGACTCATCCGGGCGCATCGGCCGGGCCGAGATCTGCAAGCGCGGCGCTGACAGCCGTTGCTCGCGCGGCGGCGATCGCAGCGACGGGATTGCTGGCGTTGGCGGTGATGGTCCGGTTGTCGAGACCACGCATCGCATCAGTTGCGCACGCAAGTAGCGTTGCGCCATTGCCACCGACAAGGGCAGTGCAGATGCGGGCGAACTGCGTTAGCCGCCCGGTGCGGCGCAGGCCGTCCGCTTTGAGGGTGAGATCCAGCACGGCACTCGGGTCACGCGCGTCAAGCGCTGCGAAGTCCTTGTGATAGCTCTGCACGAGAACTGCGAGGTCCCGGTATTCGCGGGGCGCCTTGAGGACGGCTGCAATGTCCTGGGCATCGGTCGTTGACAAGAGCACGGCGAAGCGCCCGAGAGGCTGGTCAATGGCTTGCTCGTGCTGTGCCAGTAGATTGCTGTCGGCACCCTTGAACCACGTGTCGAGTGCTCCAACCTCGCCGAGGCAGGAGAAAAAGAGATGCGCGGCGCTCGCCCCAAGGGCCTTCTCGGTCTCGGCAAAGACGCGTTCTGCGGGGAGTGATTCAAGTTCGCCCGAGCGCGCGATCTCGTGCATCAGTTCAAGCGTTGATGCGTGTACGGTGAAGCCGTCCGGTCCGAACCGGGCGAGGAATCTCGCGACTCGCAGAACGCGGAGTGGGTCTTCAGAGAAGGCATCGCTCACGTGTCGCAGTCGCCGTCCATTGAGGTCATCCACGCCGCCCCACGGGTCGATCACGTTCCCGGCATCGTCCATCGCGAGCGCATTAATCGTGAGGTCCCGGCGTGCCAGATCCTCACTGAGCGTTACACCCTCGGTCACGCAGGCGAAGCCCTGATGGCCCTGCCCGGTCTTGCGTTCGGTCCGCGCGAGCGCATATTCCTCGTGGGTTTGCGGATGCAGGAAGACTGGAAAGTCCTTGCCGACCCGCGTATAGCCGTCTCTCAGCATGTCGGCCTCTGATGCACCGATCACGACATAGTCGCGGTCCGCGCTCTCTTTGCCAAGCAGACGGTCCCGGACCGCGCCACCGACCAGATAAGTCTCCACCGATCAGTCGCCGAACGCGCGGCAAAGGAAGCGCTCAGAATCTTCGAGTCTGAGGGCGGTCAGGTCACGCCCCCACACGCAGCCCGTGTCGAGAGCGACCGCGCGGCTATGGCCAGTGACGCCGTTTAGCGCTGCCCAGTGACCGAACAGCACGCGTGCGTCTGAGGCGGGTTCGACATCAAACCAAGGCAGGAAGCCGGGGGGCTGAATGTCGGCTTTGTGAGTCAGTTCGAGTTCCCGTCCGCCCTGCCTGCAATAACGCATTCGCGTGAAATAGTTGGTGATCATGCGCAATCGATCGACGCCGACAAGGTCTTCCTCCCAAACGGCGGGCAGGTTGCCATACATCTGCCGCAGGAAGGACGGGAACTCATCGCTGCGCAGCACCGTTTCAACCTCCGAGGCCCGGGCAAGACAGGTGTCGAGGTCCCACATCGGCGGCAGTCCCGCGTGGACCATGACAATGACCTTGGCAGAGTCAACGTTCGGGTCTTTGACGTGTAGCAGCGGGAGTCCGCGCAACCATTCCACATAGTCCGGCAAGGCCGGTGACTCGAGCAGGTCGCCCAGGGTGTCGTTCTTGTGCTCGTGGTGGCAGCCGCTCGCAATGGCGAGAAAGTGGAGGTCATGATTGCCAAGAACCGCGACGGCGCTCGACCCGAGTTCGAGCATGAGGTCGAGTGTGGCTCGATTGTCAGGCCCGCGGTTCACGAGGTCGCCAACGAACCAGGCCTCGTCCGTTGTCGGGTCAAAGTTGGCCTGGTCAAGCAGCGATCGGAGTTCGGCAAAACACCCCTGTATGTCACCGAAGACGTATGTGCTCACAGGATGGTGCTCACGGCGCGCTGCTCACGTCGAATCGCCTTACTGCGCCGTGTCGCGAACATGGACGTGGTTTACGCAGCGCACGTATTCGTCAACAGACAGGTTCTCCGGTCGTGCACGGGCGTCGATGTCGAGTGCGCTCAACTCGTCTTCATCCAGGTACTGGCTGAGCGCATTGCGCACCGTTTTGCGACGCTGACTGAACGCGCGCGCGAGCAGCGTCTCCATCAGCTTGGTATCTGCGGCGGTGGTTGCCCGGTGGCGCGGCGTTAGTCTGACGATTGCGCTCGTGACTTTGGGTTGTGGTGTGAATGCCGAAGGCGGCACCTCAAACATCTTCTCCGCTTCACAGTGATATTGGGTCATGATCGACAGCCGGCCATACGCGCGGGTGGATCGATCGGCGGCCATGCGATCGACGACCTCTGCCTGCAGCATGAAGGTCATGTCGCCAATGATGTCGATGTGTCTGAAAAGACGAAAAAGCAGAGGCGTGGAGATGTTGTATGGCAGATTTCCGACGATACGCAGGGGACCGGCGCCGGCGACCCGTGGCAGCGCTGGCAGATCAAATTTCAGAGCGTCGCCCTCGTGGATGGTCACGCGATCATTTCCGCCGAAGCGATCTTGCAGATTGCTGACAAGATCCCGGTCGATCTCGATCAGGTCGAGTTGACACCCGGAAGCGGCAAGTGCCGTTGTCAGCTCACCGTGTCCCGGTCCGATTTCGACCACGTGATCCGCACACGAGGCGTTGATCGTGCTGTTGATGTGGCGGATGATGCTCCGGTCGTGCAGGAAATTCTGGCCGAAACGGCGCCTGGCCCGCATTCAGATTCGGATCTCGATATAGGCGTCAGAGCGGATCTCGCGTATCCACTGGTCCAGTTCGTCATCGAACTTCTGGCCGCCGATGTAGTTGGTGGCCTGATTGCGTTTGAACGTGTCGCTGAAATCTTCGACGCGCCGGCCCGTGACCTGGAGGAAATGGTAGCCGTGCTCGGTTTTGAACACTTCCGAGACGTCGTCAATCTCTGAGCTCTGGACGAGGGTTTCGAATTCGTCAACGAAAGTGCCGGCCCGGGTCCAGCCAAGATCACCGCCCGAAAGGGCTGAACCCGGGTCATCCGAGTGGATCTTTGCGACCTCCTCGAAACTTCGGCCATCGATGATCTCCTCGCGAAGGGTCTCGGCCAGTTCGCGAGCTTCCTCTTCGGTTAATATTTCGCTCGGTTTCACGAGGACGTGGCGCACTGCTGTTTGTGCGACCTGTCCTTCGGCCTGAGCGCCGCGTTTCTCGATCATCTTCATGAGGTGGAATCCACTGCCCGTTTGAATCGGGCCGCGCACTTCACCGCCGGACATATCCTGGGCAACCTCTGCGAAGAGGGTCGGCAATTGGGCGAGTTTACGCCAACCAAGCTCACCGCCCTCAAGGGCGCGCTGGCCCGCCGACTTCTCCATTGCCAGTTTTCCGAAGTCCTCCCCAGCATTGATCTGCGCGAAGATACCGTCCGCTTTCAGGCGTATTGACTCGATTTCAGCCTGGTCGTTCGGGTCGCTCACGGGAAGCAGGATGTGCGCCATTCTAAACTCGTCTGCCGTGAGTGTTGCCCCAATCTCGGATGACAGAAAGTTGTCGACCTCCTGGTCAGAGACTGCGATTCGTGACTGGACTACGCCCTGCTGCACGCGACTGATGATTATCTCCTTGCGGATCTGGGCACGCATGTCGATCCATGAGATGCCGTCTTCGGCAAGCGCGGCCTGAAAGTCGAGCAGATTGAGCTGGTTCTGGTCGGCGATCGTGCGCAGGGTTTGCGTCAGTTCTTCGTCAGACACTCGCAGGCCCGCGCGTTCAGCAACCTGGATCTGCAGACTCTCGACGATAAGGCGTTCCATGACCTGCTTTCCGAGGGCTTCGTCATCGGGCAGTTCCTGGCCTTGGGCTTTGGCGTTGGACTTGATCGACGCGATTCGTTCCTCGTACTCCGACTGCAGGATCACGTTCGCGTCGGCGATCGCAATAATTTTATCGAGTGCCTCGATTTCGGCCACAACCGTGGCTGGGGTCGTGATGGCGCAAAGCAGGCTGATCAATGTCAGCGCTGCCCGGTTTACGGTGATCGTCATGGGGTACTCTCGTTCATGGATTCTGTTTCGATGGATTGTCAGGCTTCGGCAGTCCCTGGGCGCGTTCGGGTGGTTGACCAGCAGTCTGTATCGGTCTGACGGGGCTGCATTTCAGCAGGCGTCTGTTGTTTCGACCCGTCAGCGCGCAATTCGATCCTCTCGAGCGCGATATCCGAAAATTGTCTCATCGAGTAAAGCGTCAACGCGCCGTCCGGCGCTCGCGAGACCTTTCAGTTGGAACTC
>CAVOBC010000348.1:0-5137 GCA_963693635.1 Gammaproteobacteria bacterium
CCTCGTGATTCTCGAGCATCGACATCAATTCCTGATGGGCGTGAATTGACGAAACGACTATCTTGAATCCATTGATGCGCAAAAACGTATCGTCCCCGAAAAAAGCGACGCGTTTGTTGCCGTCAATAAAGGCGTGATTCATGAGCAATGACTCGAATAATGCCGCAGCCATCTCCAACAAGTCAGTGTAATGACCTGACCGTGGCCGAAAAAGTGCGCTCTCCAGAAGCCCTGCATCGCGAACGCCATCCGCACCCCCGAAAGCGGTAATGAGTTTTTCGTGCAACAACAGGGCCTCGTCCAGTGTGAGGAACTTCATCTCCTCATCGGGCAAGTAACTCCCCCAGTTCACGGTTTTCGTCAATGGAGGCCCGCAGCGCATCCCGGACGACCGGTCGTATGCGACGGCGCTGAACATACTCGGCAACGGCTTCGGTCAGCACACCGGAGATGTTTTGCTGTGACTCTTCTGCCAGCGCTTTCAGTGAATTCCAGGTCTCTTCTTCGACTTTGGAGCTGATTTTAATGGTGGTCATCTCTTCGCTCTATCTGTCTGTCATGACAGATCATGACATGTCTTTTTACGAGAATCACCGGGGTCGTGCAACCGGATTGGTGCATGGGGCTAGGGCCGCACAGCCGGACACGTTGTCTACGCGTCAACAGGGGCAGTCAACGATTTCTACATCACCTGCACATCTGTAGTGCTATGCGAAACTGTTGTGCCATGCCAAACGAATCCGCATTGATCATTGATGCGAATGCTGTCTTGTCCGGGTCGGTTGCCCATCACCTTTACCAGCCGAGTCGCAGTCCAATGAAAGCCGCCGCGCCGGGTGCCCGATACCCGTAGACCTCCTCAAAAGGTCGGTCCAGCAGGTTGGTAAGGCGAGCCGTCACGGTCAACGACCTGGTGACCGAAAAGGCGCCGGAAATCCCGAGCTCAACTCGCGAGCGAAGCGTCACGGTCTCGGTCCACGGCGGGCGTGGTGGAAAGTAATCGTCATATTGAGAGCCGGTATAGGCGGCAGAGGCTTGCAGACGCAGTTTTGCACCGGTATAGCGGATGACGAGTGAACCGGTACGGCGTGGGCGTCGAATCTCGATGCGCGAGCCCGTGGGCGTGTCTTCGCGCGCATTGAGGTACGCATAGGCGCCGGCCAGGGACACGGATTCGGTGAGCGGCCAGGTGAACGCGACTTCGGCGCCCTTGCGCATGGAATCACCAGCGCTGTTTGCAGCGGTAAAGCCGCCGCTCGACGGGTCGAAGACAAAGCCGTTGATTTCGTTTCTGAGCACGGACCGGTACAGGTTTGCAGAGATCGTAGCGTCACCGAATTGTTGACCAACGCCGAATTCAACGCTCGTGCCACGCTCGGGCTCAAGATTCGGGTTGCCGGTGAACGTATCGAAGTAGCCGAAACGTTCAGTGAAGGTCGGGTTCTTCACGCCGAGACCGTACGCGAGGTACAGGGACGTTCCCGTGGTCTCAATCCAATAGCTGCCGCTTGCGCGGTACGCGGTGCTGTCGTCAAAGTCGCTGTTGAAATCCCGACGTGCGCTTAACCCTGTATCAAGCCGGTCCCCGGCAAAACGGTACTCAGCGGCGACGCTGGTGGTCTGAATATCATGTCGTTTATTGGGATTGCCGAAGACCGTTGCCGTGCCACGTTGACGAGAAGCCTCGGTTTCGACCTCGGTGACCAGGTACACGCGATGGCGTGTTGACACCCAGTTGGTCTGAACGGCGACTTGGCGCCGCTCGCTGCGGACGATGTCGTTCACGGCGGCACCGGTGTCGGTCTCGTTGCGGTTCCGGCTGACGTTGGCGGAGATGCGGTGGGAGAGTGCCTGCGACCCATCGTAATCTAACCTGACGCCCCCGGCCTGGCGCTCGTAGTCAGTGAAATGCGGCGCGTCGACCGGCAAGCCCGTCGTGATGAAGTCGTTGGCGTCAAAGTCTGATTGCGCGTCCGTCGCGCGCAGGGAATAGCCGAGTGACCACGCATCGCGAGCTAGATTGCCGGTCAGAAAGGCGCTCGTATTCTCATGGCCGTCTTTCTCGCGGCCTTCCCGCGCGATGTTTGTGCCGCGGCTTTGAGTGTGCTCAATTGCAAGGTGGGCGCGGCTGTCTTCACCGCTACCGGTAAATGCGACTGAGCCGCGATGGGTGCCGAAAGAGCCGGATTCGAGTGAGGCTTCCCATGCTGTCGCGTTGGTGTCTGGCTGGGTCACGATCTGGATTACGCCCGCCATGCCATCGCTGCCCCAGATAGAGCTTTGCGGGCCGCGTACGATTTCGACCCGATGGAGGCTGCCCGCAGGCAATTGGGCAAAGTCAAACTCGCCCCCCGCGCCGGCGTCCGCGGCCTCGACACCATCGATGAGCACGAGCAGGTGATTGGCTTCGGCACCGCGCATGCGGATCTGGCTAACCGTGCCCGCGGCGCCCTGTTGACTGACCGCGAGACCGGGGACAGTACGAAGCACGTCGAGCAGCGTCGCGCCGTTGCTGGCCAGGAGCATTTCACGATCGATGACGGTGACGGCGGCACCCGCGGATCTAAGTCGTATCTCACCGCGTGAGGCCGTGACGGTCAATTCTTCAAGGTCTGTGGCTGCTTGCGCGGGTGAGCCCGGCCCCGTCATTACCACGACGAGAACCGCAAGCGTCAGCGCTGTTCGAGCGGCTGGCGTCGAGCCCCCCTCTAGAAAACGAGAGATTAGAAAACGAGAGATCGGAAAACGAGAACGATCTGAAGAACGAGACCTTGAAGAACGAGACCTTGAAAAACGAGACCCTGGAAAACAAGACCTGGAGAAAGAAGAAATCGACAAAACAGGGATAGGACAGAACGAAGGCGATAGCCTCATTGACGTGTCTCCTGCGCTCCACCCGAGCACAAATGAGTAATAGACACGACGAGGGCCGACATAAGACGAGCCGCCCGCCGCGGACTTGCGTTCTCATCAATCGGGCCGGTCTCCGGACTCACGAGCGGAATATCCCGTCAGTTCGCCTTCCCATGCGGTCTTATCCGCACAGTGGCCGTTGAACTGACTGACTCGTTTACCGTTGCGGGGGCAGTACCAGGATTGACGCCCAAAACGCGGGGGTCGCACTGGTTTCCCGTTTCATCCATCCGCCAGGGCGGATGGACACCTGATCAATCGCAGCGGGATGATGGCGTCTGATAGGTTGAGGTGTCAATCAGGTCCCGCCGGAATGTCTGGTTTATGTATTGGCTGTGCGGATCACGGGTTCGCTGAGACGCGTAGATCTGAGCGGCCAAATGGCGCTACACCGACGCGTCGCAAGCGCGCTAGGATGCACCAAACCATCACTAAATCATCAGCCAGGGCATTCGCCCTGCGGAGCCAGCCATGGATGAAGATCGACAGTCGATTCGTGATCGGATGCGCAATGGTGACATGAGCGTGTCCAACCGGGAGGTCGTCGATGCGTTTTCGATTGACCCACACTACGATCCTTACTCGATTCCGCTCGATGAGATGGACCCGGCACATCCAGCACTCTTCGCAGCCGACACGCTGTGGCCGCACTTCGAGCGACTTCGCAAGGAAGACCCGGTTCACCAGACACGAAACAGCACGTTTGGTGACTATTGGTCGGTGACCACCTATCGGGACATCATGGAGGTCGACAGCAACCACCAGGTCTTCTCGTCCCTGCAAAGCAAGGGCGGTATTGCGCTCGGCGGCGTCCCGGATCGGGAGGATGAGTACACGATGCCGATGTTCATCCAGGAAGATCCGCCCAAACACGATGCCCAGCGCAAAGTGGTCTCCCCGATGTTCACGCCGCGCAACCTGCTGGATCTTGAGCCCCTGATTCGTGAGCGTGCCGGGCAGATTCTGGATGGCTTGCCGATTGGTGAGGAATTCAACTTTGTCCGCGACGTGTCCGTTGAACTCACGGGACAGATGCTTGCGACGCTCTTTGATGTGCCGCAAGAAGATCGGCACAAGCTGATTCTGTGGTCTGACACAATACAGAACATTGGAGATCCCGAGTACTTCGAGACGCGCGAAGACGGCTTCCAGGTGCTCTTTCAATGTCTTGCGTACTTCACTGAGTACTTTGAGGCGCGCAAGAAGGAGCCGCCCAAGTTCGATCTCATCTCGATGCTGGCGCACGATGAAGCAACGCGTGACATGCCACCGAATGAGCTACTTGGCAACATCATGTTGCTCATTGTCGGTGGCAATGACACCACCCGGAACTCGATCTCGGGGGGCGTGCTCGCGCTCAACCAGTTCCCTGACGAATATGAGAAGCTGCTGCAGAATCCGGGCCTCATCCCAAAGATGGTGCCCGAAATGATTCGCTGGCAGTCGCCGGTCGCGCACATGGCGAGAACGACTTTGGTCGACACAGAACTCGGCGGCAAAAAGATCAGTGCCGGCGAACGTGTGGTGATGTGGTACATCTCGGGGAATCGGGATGAAACCTACATCCCCAACGCCAACCAGTTCATTATCGATCGCGACAATCCTCGCCAGCACACGGCATTTGGCTATGGGGTGCACCGCTGTGTTGGCAATCGACTTGCGGAGATGCAACTGCGTGTCATCTGGGAGGAAATCAACCGGCGTTTTGGTCGGGTTGAGGTCTCCGGTGACCCGGTGTATCTGGCGTCAAGTTTCATCCACGGTATTCGCGAGTTGCCGGTCACGCTTCGTGAGTGAACCGAAGAACGCAGGAGGGCAGCAACATGCATGATCTTGTTCATCAGACGGTGGGTGTGAACAACATTCGCAGTCACTACGTTGCGTGTGGCGAGGGTCCGTTGGTCATCCTGGTCCACGGCTTTCTGGAGTCGTGGTACTCGTGGCGTTACCAGTTGTCCGCGATCGCTGACGCGGGCTTTCGTGCGGTCGCGATCGACGTCAGGGGTTACGGCCGCTCGTCCAAGCCGACGGCGGTCGCCGATTACAGCATGATGCAGAATGTGGGCGACATCGTTGCCCTGATCGATGCACTCGGCGATGCAGTGGGTGATGGCAAAGCCACACTAATCGGCCACGACTGGGGCGCGCCGATTGTCTGGAACACCGCGTTGCTACGCGGCGATGTGGTGCGCGGCGTAGCGGGATTGTCGGTCCCGTTCTCAGC
>CAVOBC010000349.1:0-5121 GCA_963693635.1 Gammaproteobacteria bacterium
CATTTAAGTGCTCGTAGTTTGAGTGTTCGTAGTCTGAGTGTTCGTAGTCTGAGTGTTCGTAGTCTGAGTGTTCGTAGTCTGAGTATTCGTAGTCTGAGTGTTCGTAGTCTGAGCAATAGTCGTGAATGCCGGTCGTTTTGGGTATTGGTCATCCAAGCGACCCGTCATCGAGTTGCTTGCCCGATGCAGTCACGCCGGGGGAGGTGCCCTGCACATTCGTGCCATGTCGCGCTCCTCATGATGCGTTGGGCACCGACACTTCGCCCGCTTGTTGGGATATAACCTGATCCCGAAACTCTGTAAAAAAATCAGCCGCCATCTTCCTCGCCGCGCCGCCAACGAGGCGTGAACCGACCTGCGCGATCTTGCCGCCGACAGTCGCTGCGACGGCGTAGTGCAACAAGGTTGTGTCATCTTCAGCTTCCGCCAGCGTGACGTGGGCACTGCCTTTGGCGAAACCCGCGACGCCACCTTTACCGGCACCGGTCAGCGTGTAAGATCGAGGCGGCTCAATATCTGTCAATGTGATATCACCGCGGAAGGTCGCTTTGACGGGGCCAATGCGCGCAGTAACAACAACGCTATAGGCGTTCTCGCCGCACGCGTCAAAGCGCTCGCAACCGGTCAGGCAGCGCTGCAGGATCGATGGGTCATTCAACGCGCGCCAAACCTGCTCCCGACCCACTGGAATTGAAACTTCTTCAGTCAGCTCCAACTGTCACCTCTCCGGCTGTCTGATCTGCATTTCATCACTCTCCCATGTCCGCGACATCAAGCATAAACGCGTACTCCAGCGCGCGCTTGTGATGCTGATCATAGCGCCCGGAAGCGCCACCATGACCAGTCGAAAGATCAATGTCAATCAGGGTTCGGGCGTTGCCGATACTGCGTTCTCGCAGGCGCTGGACCCACTTCACAGGCTCGTGAATACGCACGCGTTCATCCCGCGCGCCGGCCATCACGAGCACCTGTGGATAGCGCGCAGCGCGCAGGCCATCGAACGGTGAAAAGCCAAGCATGCGACCGAAGTGATCCGCCCGACGCGGGTCTCCCCATTCCGCATACTCCTGCTCGGTGAGCGGCAACGCGGCATCGCTCATCGTCGAAATCAAATCGAGAAACGGGGACTTCAGAACAACGCCGGTATAAAGCTCCGGCGCCTGATTGATCGCAGCCGCGACGATAAGCCCGCCGGCACTGCTGCCCGCCGCAAACACCCGATCAGGATCACCGATCTGCTGCGCAAGCAGGCCCCGCGTCACATCGATGAAGTCGTTGATACCATTTTGACGCTCAAGCACACTGCCCGACCGGTGCCAGTTCTCGCCCATCTCGCCGCCGCCACGCACGTGGGCAATGCCAACAATGAAGCCCCGATCAAGCAGCGATACCCGATGCGCCTCGAAACGCAAGTCGGCCATGGCGCCATACGCGCCATAGACCTGCAGATAAAGCGGGTTGCGGCCGCGGCGAAAGCGGTCCTTGCGGTACACGATCGACGCGGGTACACGCCGGCCATCGCGGGCGTCGATAAAGCGGCGCTCGGTGCGATAGTCGCCCGGTCGATAACCTGTGGGTACCGGCGACGCCTGCCGGTCGTCCCTCGCACCCGTGGCGAGGCGCAGCGCGACCACCGTTGGTGGTTCGCGCAGGCTCGAGTAGCGATAAGACACCTCGCGAGCGTCAATGTCTGGATTCCCGATCAAATCGACCACGAAGGCCGGCTCGTCAAACTCCACCGTTTGTAGCCGCGCACCATCTGCTCTATGGATCGTGAGGTACGAGACGAAGTCGCGCCGCCAGTGCAGGACGAGGTGCTCGCTGAAAACCTCCATGTCGACCAACTGGTCGCTCGATCCCGTGTTGACCGGAACCCACCGGGCGACCGCACCGATGTCTTCTTCGTCCACGCGATAGAGCCGAAAATTCTCATCTTCATGGTTCGACCGCACAAAGAATCGACCCGGCACATGACGCAGTCGGTACCGGTGACCCGGCACTCGCGGTACAAACGACCGTGGTGGCTCTCGCTTGTTTGCGTCAATCAAGAGTAGGCGACGCCCGTGAATGCTACTCGACGTGATTACGACAAACTGGCCAGTCCGGGTCTGATGCACACCGACGGTGCTGGCAACGTCAGGCTCTGTGTATATGACCGCATCGCTCGTGGTGTCGGTGCCGACCACGTGTCGTTTGACACGATGTGCGCGCTGCGTCACCCGGTCCAGGTCGACGTAATAAAATGCGCTGCCGTCTGCCTGCCATGCGAGGTGATGGCTCGCACCTTCAATGCGTGCTCCAACGTCCAAAGCGGATCCGACATGCCTCACACCGATCTCATGGCGCTCATCCCCGGTAGTGTCAACCGCGTAGGCCAGATGCGTGTCGTCCGGTGCCATCACCCAGTTGCGGATGCGAAAGTAAGCGTGCCCTGCCGCCATGACATTGCCGTCAAGCAGAACTTCGGACGATGAGACATCAGACGCGCCAACCTCAGAGATGCCATCACCCGCCAGCCCAGGCGCCCCGGCGACGCCGCGCCGCGCATAGATCGGGTGATCGCCGGTCGAGCCAAAGGCTTGAAAGTACTCATAGCCGCCGATCCGTACCGGAACCGACAGACTTCTGCTCGGCAGCCGCCCGGCAAGTTCGTCGTGCAGTCGCTCCCGCAAACGCCCGCCATCGAGCATCCGGCGCGTGTAGGCATTTTCCGCCGCATAATAGGTTTCGAGGTAGCGTTGCAGCTTGTCGTTGTCCCCGGCGTGACGCAGCCAGTTGAACGCGTCGTCGCGCGCGACGCCGTGCGCGACATGCTGGTAGGGAACCCTTCGCAACGAGGGCCCCTCAGCGATTGTGGGTACGGGTGGCTCCGCGCAGCCAGCGGTCAAGAAACACAACGTCGCCACGACCCAGACACCGGGCCCAGGCAACGCCATTAAACGGGCCAGCAAGTAGCGTAGCGGACGCACCAGCATCGGATAGCTTAATCGCTTGATAGTTCCTGTCCCAAAATTGTCATCCTGACAATTCCCCGGAGTCGGCTCGCAAGAAAACCTCTCGTTTTCTCGCGCAAATTGGGGTGCATCCTTGCACCGCACGCGCAGAAATATCAAATGAATCCGTGGGGTCGCGTGGGACATTGGATCGGTCTCTCGGTCCGCCAGAATAACACCGCCTGCGCGCGCTCAAGTGTGGCTCAATACCTGGATCAATGTGCGCCCTAAATGTGGGTATCACGGCATGCCGCAGCGCGTTCTGGTCGCCGCCGCCCTAACTCCTTTACAATCGCTGCATCTGTCAGGATGACGAAAAACCGCGTGACAGCCCATCACCATCTTGCCAGGACTCGCAACGCTGACCCGGCCACGCGTTTGACTTCGCCAGCCTTTCACCACTTCGTCCCGCAGGGAGCATGACCATGGATCCGGCATCAGACACCGACGCGCTGCGCGAGCGAGTCACCGAGACCAACAGGGACCCGGAAGTCGCCCGCAGGGCGCGCGCAGTCGATTTTGCTTTTCTCGTCAGCGCGGATGAGCAGAGTTGGCTGTTCAAGGTTGGCAGTAGCGGACTCGACCAGGTCACTCCCGGGGTCACCACCACCCCCGATGGCGGCTTCAGCCTGTCAGCGAGCAAGGACGCCTGGGCGAAGTTTGCCCAGCCTCTGCCGCCACCGCAGTTCCATGACGTCGCCGCGATGATGGAATTCGGCCATCTGCATCTGCACGGTAACGCGCTTCCCTGGATTGCGTCGGGCATGCTGGTCAGGCGCATCCTTGACCTTTGGCGACGTGCACTCTTTGTTGATTCCTGACCTGTGGGACCTGACCTTGTTTAAAGCTGGACCTGCTTAAAGCCGGACCTGCTAACACCTGACTTGCCAATTCCTGATCGCCTAGCTCCTGCCCGCCCAATTCCGCGCGCGGACCACTTCAAACCGGGAAACCGACCATGCCTCAGCTTGAACCCATCAGCGGTCACTACCTGCATCTCGACTTCAAATCCGCTGCGCATCGCGTCTACTTTGAGCGTGCAGGCCAGGGCATCCCGCTCATCTGCCTGCACACCGCCGGCGCCGACGGCCGACAATACCGCGAGATCATCAATGACCCGCGGGTCCTCGAGCACTTCGAAGTGTTTGTGCCGGACATGCCCTGGCACGGCAAGTCATCCCCGCCGGCCGGATGGCAATCTACCGAATACCGCCTGACTGCGGACGATTACACCGGGTTCGTCCTCGCTTTCATGGAAGCGATGGAGATTTCCAAGCCCGTCGTCATGGGATGTTCCATTGGCGGGCGAGTGGTCCTGCATCTCGCGCTCCGCCACGCGGCCCGGATGCGAGCGCTCATTGGTCTGCAATCCGGGCTGCATGCCGGCGCTGACGACAACAGCCAGCAAACGCTGGACCATCTGCATCACCCCAATATCCACGGCGGAGAGGCAGCGACCGTTGCTGTGGCAGGCCTGATGGCACCCCAAAGCCCGGACGCACACCGCTGGGAGACGCTCTGGCACTACGCGAGCGGCGGTCCTGGCGTCTTCCGCGGTGATCTCTACTACTACTTCGTTGACGGCGACCTGCGCAATCAGGATCTTCGGGTCGACACGAATGAATGCCCGCTCTTCCTGCTGTCCGGCGAATACGACTACTCGGCACCACCCTCAGCGGGACGCGAGGTGGCAGCCCGCATCAAGGGTAGCAAGTTCACTGAAATGGCCGGTCTCGGCCATTTCCCGATGAGCGAGAACCCCGATCAGTTCAAGCAGTATCTGCTGCCGGTTCTTGATGAGATTCGAGCCGCCGGATAGGCCCTGACCCAGCCGATGCCCACCGTCGCGTCTCGCCCATGCACGTGCTGATCGTTGCCCATTACTTCCCGCCACTCCTGACTGTCGGTGCCAACCGGCCGCACAGTTGGGCGCGCTACTGGTCAAGACACGGACATGAGATCACGGTGCTTACCACGCGAAAGTACCCCATCGATGGGCCCGCGAACGCAAATGCGCGTTTGGAAATGAATGATCTCGGCGTCCGGGTCATCGAAGTGGACTATCTTGCAGGCTCTTCATTCACTGAAGGCTCTTCATTCGCTGAAGGCTCTTCATTCGCTGAAGGCT
>CAVOBC010000350.1:0-5113 GCA_963693635.1 Gammaproteobacteria bacterium
AGATGCCGTGGTGCTTTGGCGCATCAGGTTCGGTGCGCACGAGACAGAACATCCAGTCCGCGAGGTGCGCTGTGCTCGTCCAGATCTTCTGTCCGTTGATGACCCATTCATCACCATCAAGCACGCCCACGGTCTTCACGTTCGCAAGGTCACTGCCCGCCCCCGGTTCGGAATAACCCTGACACCAGACCATTTCGCCGCGAATGGTCGGTTCGATGAACATTTTCTTTTGCTCTTCGGTTCCCAACTCAAGGAGCATGGGCACCAACATGGAAATGCCCTGCCCACCGAGTCCGGTACCCATCTGCGCGCTGGCAAACTCCTCACCGATGATGCTTGCCTTGATGATGTCCGGGTCGCCGCCGGAGCCGCCATACGCAGATGGAATCGTGCGGGCCGCGTAGCCATTCTCGATCAGCGTCTTTTGCCATGAGAGCACCGCCTCTGAACCGAGGGCACCGTTCGTTTGACGGCCCTCGTGCTGCGCGAGGAACTGTTTGACGTCTGCGCGAAACCCCTCGTATTCACTGCCAAAAGATAGATCCATCGAAATCGCCCCAATGTGGATTATTAAAGGTATGGATTCATAAGAAATGCGGAGATACAGATGTGGAAGTAGCAAACGCGCGCACTATAAACCGAACGGGTGCGGCCTGCATGACGGCGCCCGCCACTACCCGAAATCATGAAACTGCGGGTCAATGTGCTCTGCTAACATGACCGGCGACCGATCTCTCCCCAACCTCTTCACAAGCACTCTGCACAACCACTTTTCACAAACACTACTCCACAAACACCACTCCACAAACACTCTTTACAAACACTAAAAGGGACACCTAAATGAAATTTGGCATCTTCTACGAGCACCAGCTTCCTCGCCCCTGGACCGATGACAGCGAACATCTGCTCATGAAGCAGTCGCTCGAACAGATCGCACTTGCCGACAAGGCGGGCTACGACTATGCGTGGGAAGTGGAACATCACTTCCTCGAGGAATACTCACATTCGTCCGCCCCCGAGGTTTTCCTCGCAGCCGCGAGTCAGCGGACCAGCAATATCCGGCTCGGACACGGCATCATTCAACTGACGACCAATCACCCTGCTCGCGTCGCTGAGAAGGTGTCGACGCTCGATCTCGTGTCTGATGGCAGAGTTGAACTTGGGCTTGGGGAAGGCTCGAGCGTGACCGAACTGCATCCCTTCAACCTGCGTTTCCGGGACAAGCGCGATGTGTGGGAAGACGCGGTCAAATGCGTGATGCCGATGTTCTACAACCACGCGGTCGAGTACGACGGTGAGTATTTCAAATTTCCACTCCGCGCGGTCGTCCCCAAACCACTGCAAAAGCCGCATCCGCCACTCTGGATCGCGTGTTCGCAATTGGACACCATTCGGTATGCGGCGCACCGGGGCATGGGGGCGCTTTGCTTCAAGTTCGTGAACCTCGATGCGGCGCGCGCCTGGGTCAACGCTTACTACAACACTTTCGTCAACGACCAGGAAAAGCTCACCGACTACAAAGCTAACCCCAACATTGCCGTCGTCTCGGGATTCATGTGCGCAGCAACAGACGAGGAAGCCTGGCAGCGCGCCGAGGGTTGGACGTTTTTCCAGTTCGCGTTGCAACTCTATAACAAGGAAGGGCCATTCAAACCCGGCACCGTCAACTTCTGGGACCGATACCAGGAGTGGCGGCAGACGCCCGCGGGGCAAAAGCGCTCGGGCAGCGAGTTGATCGGCTCACCGGAGACGATTCGCAAGCGCCTGCTTGAACTTGAAGCCGCCAACGTCGACCAGGTCATCCTGCTCAACCAGGCCGGCAAGAACACCCATCAGGATATCTGCGACAGCCTGACGCTCTTCGCTAATGAGGTCATGCCGGAATTCCATGCCCGGGAAGACGAGCATCAGGCATGGAAGCAGTCCGTCCTTGCCGGGGAGACGACCCTTGAGGAGATCGATACCGAGCCGTTTAATTTCAAGGCCCGGTTAAAGCCCACCCTGCCGTCGACCAAAGAGCAACCAGACATGGTCGCTGGCACCACCGGTCGACCTGGCGCAGCGCCACCTGCCAGCTAGTTCTTGTCCCAGGAATTGTCATCCTGACGATTCTTGGGAGTCGGTCGCTGGAGGGGATCGCACGAACCGGTTAGCCGCCTGGGCGGTCCCCACTAAATTGACGACGTAAGTCGTTGATTTGTCCCGAGCGAGCTGAGGCCCTCGACGCTGAAAAGTGCAGGAAAGCACTAAAAATCGCAACGCGGGCATCTATATATGTAAAGACATTTGTTGATTTAATTATTCATAACAGGCGGCGGGTCTGGCAACATGCAAGTCAAATCTGAACCAGGCCTCCGCGCCAATGTCTCTGATCGCCAGTTTCGGACCTGCCCAAGACAAACTGTTGTACGAACTGAAGCGCCGCGGCCCCCTTCCTGTCAAGACCCTCGCTGACACGATGTCGATGACATCGATGGGCGTGCGTCAGCACCTGCAACTGCTCGAGCAAGAGGGTCTCGTGACTCAGACCGCACCTGTCCCCGGCCGCGGTCGCGGACGGCCAACTCGACTCTGGAAACTGACCGGCGCGGGGCACGGGCGGTTTCCGGACGCGCACGCGCGCATTACGACCGAGTTGATTGACAGCATCCGCGACGCGTTGGGGGAAGACGCCCTCGACGCTCTGATCGACAAGCGCGGGCAGCAGGTTGAGGCCGAATATTGCGCGCAGACGGCAGGACTCGCGTTCACGCAACGTGCCGAAGTCCTGCGGGACCTCCGGCAAGATGAAGGCTACATGGCAGAGATCGAGACGCTCGCCGACGGCAGCGTCCGCCTCATTGAAAACCACTGTCCCATCTGTGTCGCTGCGACGTCGTGCCAGGGCTTCTGCCGTTCAGAGCTATCCACGTTTCAGCGTGTGTTCGACGACATGGCGACGGTCGTTCGCGACGACCACTTGCTGAGCGGCGCACGGCGCTGCTCCTATCTGATATCACCCACCACGACGACGTCTATCGCGTCGACCGATACGCCAGAAGCTGACGATCCCTGAAACGCCGCGAGGCACCGCCACCAGGCAGTGCCGAGGCAGGGGTCACGCAAAGGTCACGCACGGTCCAGGTCATGCAAGGTCCAGGCAACACAGAAGCAGCTTCCGCGGTGACGCTCAATCAGCAGGCCGCACGGTAATGTCTCCCGAACCTGTTGACAGCGCAATGATAGCGTCGCCCCCGCCTACGGTGAATCGGAGTTTTTCCGCCTGACCACGGCGCGACTCGGTTGCCCGGTCGTCAGATAGTCGATTGCGGATGCTGCCTCCAGCCCCCGTCAGGAGCTTGAATCGGGCGTTAATGTCACCCTGCAGCCGGAGTCGAATGGACCCACTGACATTGTCATGCTCGATCATCCCTCCCGGCGCCAGCGCACCGGACACTGAGACGTCGCCTGACACAGCGCGACCGGTCAGTTTTCCAATCGTGCCCGCCCGTACATCGATGTCACCTGACACCGATTTCACGGTCAGCTCGTCCATTGCTTCACCGGAGATCTCAATGCCGCCACTGACCGACTGATAGCTCATTTCGCCTTCCGCATTCTCGGCGACAATCTCACCGCTCACCGTCTTGACCCGGATCCGGCCGCTGGCGTTCTCCAACACCACCTCACCACTGACAACCGCGACATCAACGCGCTGTGAGATTCCAGTCAGGCGCAGATCCCCCGATACGCCCAGGATCTTGACGCCGCCAGCGATGTCCTCGACGGTCACGTCCGCCGACACCACGTTCACCTCTACTTCACTTGCCCGGGGCACCTGAACGGTAAGATTGCTCCCGCGTCCACCACCCCACGTCCGGCGTGGCAGTTTTACGACGACAGTGGTGTTGTGGCAGTTTTACGACGACAGTGGTGTTGGGCTCGTCACTCAAAAAGACGAAGTCGCTGATTTTCTTGTCGAGCATGCGACATGCACGCGGGGCTCATCCCAACCGACGACCCGGACATCGCCACGGGGAACGTTGATTCGCACAAACCCGGCCGGGTCCGCACTGCGGCCTTCATCGATTGCAGATCGGTCGGCGAGCGCGAGCGCGGGTAATCCGGTGGCAAAGAGTCCGGTCAAGAGTCCGGCCAGAAGTCGCACCAGGACGGCGCGGCACAGCGCCATACAGCCCCGCGCCGGCTCTGGGGGGCGGGAACTCGTTCGATGAACAGGGCGTCAAAGTGAGCGCCCTGCAGCCGTGAAGTCCTGCAACAACAGGTCCAATTCCTACTGATGCACTTCGATCATCAAACTGACTAGTCGGGTATTGCCTGGATTGGCCCTGACCGCAGCCTCAACCTCGCGACGTGCATTGGCAATGATCGATAAGTTTCGCTCAAGCTCCTCAATCGACGCCGTGTCGCGAGCGCTGTTGGTTCGCCTGAACTCAGCGGCCATCGGTGCGCGCATCCGTCCGAAGTCGCTCTGCAGTTCGACCAGCAGATCAGTCGCTGCGAATTAGCGCGGCAAAGTGAGCCACTGGGTAACCGCGAGACCAAACGCCATCAGCCCGAGGACCAGGCTCGCCGCCACCCCCCTATGCAGAAAGTAATGCGGGAAAGCGTGCTCGCGTTGCGGATGCAGCAGCACCGCGCGCTCAATGCCCGGCCAAAGGTCGCGCGCTGGCGCGAGACTGGCAGGCAGGTCGCGGGCAGCACGTGCCAGACCAAGGTCGTCGGTCGCCACCCCGGTCCGGGCGCCCGGGCCCGGGTCGTCTGTCGAAGTCGTCATATGTTCTTCCTCACGCCTCTTCGACGCACACTCCGGCTGCTGGGTTTAACCCACGGATAGAACAGTACGGGTGAGAACCGAAAACTGCATGAATCGGCACGCTCGATCCTCATTTTTGCTCCGCGCCCCGGTCGATTCGTAACATGAACAACTGCCGGGCCCGGTGCAACTGCGCTTTACTGCTGCCCACGGCGATCCCGAGCATCTGTGAAACCTCGTCATGCCTATAGCCTTCCAGGTGTAAAGGACAAAGACTGCGCGAGCGCCATCGGGCAACGTACCAATTGCCGCCTCCAGATCCATTTGTTCGCCGATACTGTCGCCACGGCCAGCCGG
>CAVOBC010000351.1:0-5084 GCA_963693635.1 Gammaproteobacteria bacterium
TCCGTCAATTCAACATCGAAGACGTGAGTGGCCGTCGCCCCGTCCAAATGGACGTTGTCGTCAAAATCGACATTCACAACCTCCGGCATCTCCTCGTCCGTAGACCTGCGCCATAGCGCCAGGCCGTCGAGCGGCGACTCAGTGAATAACATTCACACCAATCGCAAAGTGGGTTGTTTCATGTTTACGCCGCGCTCCGCGGGATGTCTATCTGCCCAGTGGGACATCCAGCACAAAACGGACACTTTGAACGATCAATGGCTGTCCAGGGTCGATCGCGATGTCGCTGTCGATGCCTCAAGCAATCTACGAGACCGATGCCTGACGTGGATTTTCACGTTCGTTTCGCGATCCCTGAACGCTGTACAACGCGTCCTCAGTAACCCTTCACAGGCGGGCCACCGTCTGTACAGGCCTCACCCGTCACGATAATGTGACGCGTTCTTATCCAGGGCACGCCAGCATGTCAGACATCGAAGAAGAACTGATCATCGAGCAGATCGAGATCGGTCCAATGCAGAACTTCACCTACATCGTGGGCTCGAAAAGGACTCGCGAGGTCGCGATCGTCGATCCGGCGTGGGACATCGACAGCCTGATGCAACACGTCAACGAGCGCGACTACAAACTGACGTCCGCGCTCGTGACCCACTATCACCCGGACCACGTCGGTGGCTCATTCTCAGGCAATAACGTGCCGGGTGTCGCCGAACTGATGGCCGTCAATCCGGTGCGCGTATACGTCAACAAGGCCGAGGCCGCCGGCGTCAAGAAGGTCACCGGGATTTCTGACTCGGACATGACCCTCGTCGACTCGGGTGACACGTTTCGCCTTGGCGACATCGAGATCGAATTTCTTCACACGCCGGGTCATACCCCGGGCTCCCAGTGCTTCCGCATCAAACAGACACTGGTCTCCGGCGACACACTCTTTGTCGACGGTTGCGGGCGCGTCGACCTGCCGGGCAGCAACAGCGAAGACATGTACCACAGCCTGCAGAAGCTGGCTGCCCTGCCCGACGAAACACTGCTGCTGCCTGGCCACAATTACAGCGAAGTGCCGAACGCGACGATGGCAGAGACCAAAAAGAAGAACGTGTATATGCGCATTCCGGACCTGACAAGCTGGAAGCAAATGATGGGTTGAACCCGCTCGGCCGCAGCCAGCGAGATCAACCTGAACGGGGGGACCGCGCATCGCGGGACTGTCGTGCCCACAGGGTCATCGTCGAACCCGGATGTTGCACGACAGCCGGGGACCCGAGTGACCACGTCGGCGCTGATCCCGGCCAGCACCGGATCGAAGATTGACTCTCCGATACCCCTGCTGCTTGGTGCTTCACCACGACCGGGCTGAACTGATTGGCACTTGGCCCCAGCCTGGCCCAGGACCCGAGCCCCTGGCCGGCAACGACAGACCCGCCAACAACGTATCATCAGCACAGCTCGAATTCGGTGAAAAAAACGCAGGGAGAAGCCACGTGAGTTGGAAACAGGAAATCGGTGAACTTGAAGCGCGCGGCAAGCTTGCTGAGGAGTTGGGAGGCGCCGACAAGGTGGCGCGACAGCACGAGTTTGGCAAGCTGACGATCCGTGAACGGGTCGAGAAGATTATCGACGACGACTCGTTCCACGAAGTGGGCAAACTCGCCGGCGTCGCCCAATACGACGATGAGGGCAACCTGCAGTCCTTCATGCCGTCAAACTTCCTCTTCGGCACCGCAGAGATCGACGGGCGACCGGTGATCGTCTCCGGCGATGACTTCACGGTCCGCGGGGGCTCGTCGGAGGCATCGATCGGTGCAAAACGCAACCAGGCGGAGGGCCTGGCCGCAGAACTCCAGTTGCCGCACGTTCGCCTCGTCGACGGGATGGGTGGCGGCGGGTCGGTCAAATCGATCGAGATGTCGGGCCGCACGTACATCCCGCGGATCGCGGGATGGGATACCGTTGTTGGCCACCTGTCAGTGGCGCCTTCAGTCTCACTTGCACTGGGTTCGGTTGCCGGCATCGGCGCGGCCCGGGTTGCCACGTCACACTACTCGGTGATCGTTAAAAACACCGCACAAATGATGATCGCGGGCCCCGCCCTCGTCGACTGGGCCAAGCTCGGTGACGTCTCGAAGGAAGAACTGGGTGCGAGCAAAATTCATACGTCCAATGGCGCCATCGATGACGAAGCGCCCGATGAAAATGCCGCATTTGCGATGGCCAAACGATTCCTCTCGTACCTGCCCGGCAGTGTCGATGAGTTGCCCCCGGTGACCGCGTGCACCGACCCCGTGGATCGTGCCGAGGATACCCTCCTCGACATCGTGCCGCGGGACCCACGCAAGGTCTACAAGATGCGCAAGATCATCGACGCGGTGGTCGATCGCGAGTCCTTCTTCGAGATGGGACGGCGCTGGGGCAAATCAATCATCACGGGATTCGCTCGTCTGGACGGCATCCCGGTCGCCCTTTTCGCCGAGGACCCGATGATCTACGGGGGCGCATGGACCTCAGACAGCTGTCGCAAGCTGATCCGTTTCTGTGACATTGCCTCGACCTTTCACCTGCCGCTTGTGCACCTGGTCGACTGCCCCGGCTTTCTCATTGGCAAGCAATCAGAAGAAACGGCGACTATTCGTTTTGGCTCGCAGGCATTCGCCGCGCTCGGACAAGCGCCTGTGCCGTTCTGCAGCGTTGTCGTGCGCAAGGCCTTCGGCGTCGCGGGTGCCGCAAATACCAAACCGGGCAGCCATCACTTTCGCTTCGCCTGGCCATCCGGTGATTGGGGTTCACTACCAATCGAAGGCGGCGCAGAGGTCGCCTACAAAGCGGAACTCGCCGAAGCGGACGACTACGATGCCCACCTCGCGGACATCAAGGCTCGACTCAACCGTGTTCGCTCACCGTTCCGCACCGCCGAGTTCTTCGAAATCGAGGAGATTATCGATCCGCGCCAAACGCGCGCGAATCTGTGTCGATGGGCGAAACTTGCGGCAAGGTCACTGCGACCAGGCCCGGTCAGTTTTGGCTTCAGACCCTGACGGCAGCGACCGCACTGTCACAAAGACCCGATCAGCGACATGCTTTGACAAAGAGTTCGACGCCTCGCTCCTCGACCTCGCGCTAATAGTCGGACAGGTACCGGGTCGCCCGTTTGATATCACCCGGGCGCAGCAGGCCGGACGCACCGATCATCGACGCGAGCTTCGGCCTCAGCGCCGCGAAGCGCGCCAGGTTTGCTTCAAGGTTTTCTCGCGGAACGCAGAAGCCGCGATACATGCGTTGACGGACGTTGCGCAACCCGAGCTTCTCATTGAGCGTTGCGTAGTTCGCGCTGACGAGACCCGACATGTCGAAGTCATAAGGGACTCTAAGCAGTTCGCCCGCGGTCTGAATCAGCTTGGTATTGTGACAGCACGCGTTCTCGCCGAAGGCCCGGATCTGCGAGAAATCGGTGTTGCCAATCATGTACTGGAACATAGCGACCAGGCTCGCGTGCCCCGGGCTGAGGGCGGCCGGCATCGTGTCGCGGGGCGCTACGTGTTTGCCGGACAAAAGGGCGGTCCTTTTCTCCCTCGCTCCGGTAGGTCACTTCGAGCAGCCTGACTCGAAAACTCTGGTCAGTTAACTCATTGAACAGACGGTATGCCAGGAACTCCTCCATCGTGTTAGCGGTGAATACCCGACCCTCGCCGCAGTGGGTGACAAGTTTGACCTTGTCGAGGCCGTCAAAGGCGCTGCCGCGCACCTGCTTTTTCTTCAGGTTGAGCATGATCGGCGGGAATTGGCACTGGACGAGGCGAAAGTTGCCACGAACGCGCAGTTTGACATCGAAGGTTGCGTCCCCGGCGGTCAGTTTGAACGCGTGCCAGTCGCGTACATCTTTGTCGTCCCGGATCAGCGTTTTTGTGTCGCCCTCTAACAAGATCGCTAGCGGCTGGCCGACATCTGTCCCAAATACTGGACTGATGGACACGGATTCCGCAGCCTTGAGCCCGACGTTGACGAGCGCGCTAACGACGACTGCCACGACGAGTGTGACTGCAGACGGACCACGCCGCCGCGCAGGTGATGGAGCAATGGAGGTGATGGCGGCAGTACGCACGCATGCCGAGCCAGCTTGTGGTCACCCGGCAGATCGGAAATGATGTTACTCCCCTGACGTCGCGGGGCCCCACCCACGACAAGATAGCCCTGGACAAGATCTGCTCGCTCAATTGATCGCTTTCTCAACCATCGTTCTCCTTCGATGTCCGCGGACCCACCAGCCATGACGCTACCTTCACAGACTCACAACATTCCGCCGTGTCTGAATCGCGCGTTGAATCGCTCGCTCGACAGTGCGACCAATAGTTCGAACCACCGGTAGTGAGACCAAGTGCGCTCGGTAGATTGGAGCCGTCTACCTTACATGGAAACGACTCACCGGCGCAGAACGAACCCATGTTCAACCCGAGCTCATTATGGTGCCATCAGCGCTACCGGTCAGCCGCGCAATGGGTCCGTCTCGCTGCTCCGCAGGGCGGGTACCGCGCCCGAAACCGGGTGCGTGAATTACACGTCGCGTGGGACCATGCGTGAGGTGACACCCGACACCCGCAGGCCTCGGTCAACTCAGATTTCGGTATGCCGAAGCATGCGCCACTGGCACGCCCTTCAACGCTGGCTGGACGCCAACGCTGACGCCGACGTCGTCGTCGTGTCAGACGAATTGCCATTGCTCGAGCGACTGGCAAGCGACTATCCGCGCGTGACCACGCGCAACTACGAACCGGCGCGCACGATCGCTTCCCTCTGGCCGGACCTGATGCGGGCAATCGACGACCTCAACCGTGAGTTCGGGCGCCGGGTTGACCTGCCAGGCTATCTGCTTGAGTGGGTGCAATGGGCCGAAGGCGGCGACACCAGCCAGCGTGTGTTTGAGGCCCTGTTAATGATTGAACACTTCGATGCCCTCCTCAAGGCGGTTGTGCACCCCTGCGAACTCACCGTGTTCTGTGAGCCCACGCTCATTTGGGAAGACGACATTCTCGACAGGGTTGCACGGGTAAACGGCGTATCGATACACCGACATCGTTCGGTCGCGGTCCGAA
>CAVOBC010000352.1:0-5066 GCA_963693635.1 Gammaproteobacteria bacterium
TTCGTTACGCATCTGGTGCAAAACGGCCTCGTACGCCCACCTGACATCGCCAATGCTGCATCGGAAGAATTCGGCACACCCCTGCTCGACATCTCGACCATCGATCCGGATTTCATTCCCAAAGATCTGGTGGACGAAAAACTCATCAGAACCCATCACGCGATTCCCATCGTTCACCGGGGAAACCGGCTATTTGTGGCGGTGTCCGACCCAACCAACCGCGAAGGCATGGAGGAGATCAAGTTCTCCACCGGCGTCGCGACCGAAGAAGTGCTGGTTGAAGAAGACAAACTCTCGGCCTTCATTGACAGATTTCTGGAATCGAACGAAGGCGGCGGTCTCGGTGACCTGCATGACGACGATCTGGACCTGGACCTCGAAGCCGTCGATGAAGACGACGGCGGTGACGACGCCGAGGAGATCGGCTCAGGTGCCGACGACTCACCGGTCATCCGCTTCATCAACAAAATGCTCATGGAAGCTATCAAGGGCGGCTCTTCTGACCTGCACTTCGAACCCTTCGAGAAATCCTACAAGGTCCGCTTTCGCACGGACGGCATCCTCCACGAAGTGGCCAGGCCACCTGTCAACCTTGCCCCCCGGATCTCAGCGCGCCTCAAGGTGATGTCACAGATGGACATCTCGGAGCGCAGGAGGCCCCAGGATGGTCGAATCAAACTCAAGATCTCGAAGTCCAAGGCCATTGATTTTCGCGTCAACACCCTGCCTGTTATGTGGGGCGAGAAGCTCTGTTTGCGAATCCTTGACCCCAGCCAAGCCAAGATGGGAATCGACGCGCTTGGCTACGAAGACGCGCAGAAGGCGCTGTACCTCGAAGCACTGCACAAACCGCAGGGCATGTTCCTCGTCACCGGACCGACCGGCAGCGGCAAGACCGTGTCACTCTATACCGGCATCAACATCCTCAATACGCCGGAACGGAACATCTCGACTGCTGAAGACCCGGTCGAAATCAACCTTGAAGGCATCAATCAGTGCCCGGTCAATCCGAAGGTTGGACTCGACTTTGAGGACGCGCTGCGCGCGTTCCTGCGCCAGGACCCGGACATCATCATGGTCGGGGAGATTCGAGATATCTCGACAGCCAATATCTCGATCAAGGCCGCCCAGACCGGACACATGGTGATGTCGACGCTGCACACCAACAGCGCCCCGGAAACCCTGACCCGCCTCAGAAACATGGGGGTGCCGGCCTTCAACCTCGCGACTTCGGTCAACCTCATCGTGGCACAGCGTCTGGCACGCCGACTCTGCAATGAATGCAAGACGGCAATCGATGTGCCGAAGTCAGCGCTCCTCGAGAAGGGTTATTCCGAAGAAGACGTCGAGTCCGGTTTCGAGATCATTGGACCCGTCGGATGCCCCAAGTGCACCAACGGCTACAAGGGGCGCGTGGGCATCTACGAAGTCGTCAAAATTCTGCCCGAGATCCAAAAGATCATCATGGAAGATGGCAACTCGATCGTAATTGCCGAGGCCTGCCGACGCGCCGGTTTCGCCGACGTCTACCAATCCGCACTTCAGAAAGTGAAGCAGGGCGTCACCAGTCTGGAAGAGGTTGACAGGACCACCAGCGGCCACTGACAGGACCACCAGCGGTCACAAATCGCAGAGCGACCATCAGGGACTAGAGCATGGCAGCAGTAAATACGGTATTTACCTACGAGGGTACCGACCGATCAGGCAAGAAGATCAAGGGCGAGTGGAAGAGTTCGAACGCCAAGATCGCCAAAGCGGAACTGCGCAAGCAAGGCATCACGCCGACCAAGGTGGCAAAGAAGGGTGGCTTCAGCCTCGGAAGTATCGGCGGTTCCAAAATATCGGCCGGTGACATTTCGCTGTTCACGCGCCAACTCGCCACAATGATGAAGGCGGGCGTGCCGCTCGTGCAGTCCTTCGAGATCGTTGCCGATGGCATCGACAACAAGGCGATGAAAGACCTCATCCTCAAGATCCGGGACGATGTCTCGGGCGGCAACTCGTTTACCTCGGCTATCAGGAACAATCCGGATCAGTTCGACGAACTCTTCTGCAATCTGATCGACGCCGGCGAGCAATCCGGTTCTCTTGAGACGATGCTGGAACGCCTCGCCACCTACAAGGAAAAAACCGAGGCACTGAAGGCGAAGATCAAGAGCGCCATGAACTATCCCATCGCGGTCCTCGTCGTTGCAAGCGTGGTATCCGGCATCCTGCTCATTAAGGTTGTGCCGCAGTTCGAAGAGATCTTCGCCGGTTTCGGTGCCGAATTGCCCGAGTTCACGCAGATGGTGGTCGACATGTCCCGCTTCATGACGGACTGGTGGCTCGCCTTCGTTATCGGGTTAGCCGCGGCGTACTCTGCGTACAAGTACGCGCACAAACAATCCAAAGCGGTACGTGATGCTCAGGAACGCCTGACGCTGAAGCTGCCAATTCTGGGTGACATTGTCGACAAGTCCTGCATCGCACGCTTTGCGCGTACCCTGTCCACGACGTTTGCCGCGGGTGTACCGCTGGTCGATGCGCTGGAGTCCGTCTCAGGTGCCGCAGGCAACATCGTCTATTACGAAGCCATCACGAAAGTCCGTGAGGATGTCTCCGGCGGCATTCAGCTCAACTACTCGATGAAGCAACATTCATGCTTTCCCAACATGGTCATCCAGATGGTCGCAATCGGCGAACAATCCGGCGCACTGGATGAAATGCTGGACAAGGCTGCCACCTATTATGAAGAAATGGTCGACAACGCAGTCGACGGCCTGACCAGCTTGATGGAACCGATAATCATGTCCGTTTTGGGCGTCGTTATCGGCGGTCTCATCATCGCCATGTACCTGCCGATTTTCTCGATGGGCGACGCCATCGGTGGCGGCGGCGGACACTAACAGCATCTCACGGTGCCTGATCACCGCGCTGTCGCGCAGGGAACACCGCGGCACCTTGCTTTAGTTCCACGAAAGGTTGCTGTAGATCTGCTCTCCATCCTGCAACACAGCCAATCGCTCGTCCGAGCAACGCCAGACCCGCGTCCGCTGCGACCAGACTGCAGCTATGGTCGCCGATGAACAATGAGTAGCTCCCTGCTGGTCCTTGAGGCCTACCCTTATCTCTTCTACGGCATCACGCTGCTCTTTGGTCTCATTGTCGGCAGCTTTCTAAACGTCGTCGTCTACCGACTGCCCGTGATGATGGAAGCGGGATGGCAACGCGAGGCCCGTGAAATTCTGGAAATGCCCGCTCCGGAACCGAGCGAGGCCTTCAACCTCATCGTACCGGGGTCCCGTTGTCCAACGTGCAATGAGGCAATCAGGCCGTGGCACAACATTCCGGTCCTCTCGTTTCTGATACTTGGCGGCAAATGCAACAAATGTAAAACCGGTATCTCGGCCCGCTACCCCATCGTCGAGGCGCTGACCGGCGTTGTTTCGGTCATGGTCGCCGCCCACTTCGGCCTGTCCCTTGCGACCCTCGCAGCACTCATCTTCGCCTGGGCTGTGATCACGCTGTCACTGATCGACTTCGACACTCGCCTGCTGCCTGACGCAATCACGTTGCCGATCCTGTGGATCGGGATCATGGTCAATCTTGCCGACACGATCGTGCCCCTCGAGGACGCGATAATCGGCGCGGTCGCAGGCTATCTGTCGCTCTGGTCCGTGTCTTTCGCCTTCAAAGTACTCATACACAAGGAAGGCATGGGCGCGGGCGACTTCAAAATGCTGGCCATGCTTGGCGCGTGGCTCGGATGGCAGGCCCTGCCGGCCATTGTCATCCTTTCATCATTCGCCGGTTCAATAGTGGGCATCGCACTGATCCTGCGCGGCGGCAGTCGGGCAAGCAAGGTCCCGTTCGGACCCTTTCTCGGCATTGCCGGGATGCTCCAACTGCTTTGGGGCGATGCCATTATCGACACCTATCTATCGATTTTGGTCTACTAGCAGCATCTCACGGTGAGATGCTGCTAGACCGATACATGGATTTCACGTTCGCTTCGCGAGCCATGAATGGTATCGGCCGCAAATCGACGACGGAAGTCGTTGATTTGTCGCGAGTGGGCTGAGGCCCGCGACTCTGAAAAAGTGCAGCAAAGCACTTTTTCAGCACCCTGTAAGATAATGTATTGAACTGTAGTACCTGAATCGTCAAACCCGGGGCCGCCGTCATGACTACAACCGTTAAGTGCCCAACGTGTGAGGAGCCGGTCGAGTGGACACAGGCGAACACTTACCGTCCATTCTGCTCCGAACGTTGCCGAACGCTCGACCTCGGCGAATGGGCCTCTGGCAATCGCTTCATCCCCTCTGACCCGGAACACGACGACATCACGGCGGCCGATCTGGACCGGGACTAGAAAGTTAAGCGGTCAGCCCAGTTTGCCGTGGCAAGCCTTGTATTTCTTCCCAGATCCGCAGGGACAAGGCTCATTGCGCCCGACCTTGCGCTCCCGACGAACAAAGGGGGTGGCGCCATCCGCGACCGGGGCGCCAGCCCCGGCCGGGGCCCCCATGTCCTGCGCGCCCGCACCCAGCATCTGTTGCGATCGCGCGGATCGTGCAGCCTCTTCACGTCGCTGCCGTTCCATGGCCTCCCCATCTTCGGGACTTTGAAACTGAACGCGGGACAGGAAACGAATGACTTCAAGCTTGATGTTCTCAAGTAGTCCCTGGAACAGTTCGAACGACTCGCGCTTGTATTCCTGCTTCGGTTGCTTCTGGCCGTAAGCGCGAAGATGGATTCCCTGCCGCAGGTTGTCCATTCCCGCAAGGTGCTCTTTCCACAGATTGTCGAGGACCTGGAGCATGATCTGCTTCTCGATTAACCGCATGTCGAGCCCCTCGGGGACATCCTTGGCTGCGTACTCCGCCTTGAGCTCACTGATGACCCGTGCACGCAAGCTCTCTTCGTGCAGGTCATCGTCTTCATCCAGCCACTGCCTCATCGGCAGTTGGAGGCCAAACTCGGTCTGAAATGCCTGTTCGAGGCCAGGCACATCCCACTGTTCTTCGAGGCTCTGTGGTGGAAGGTACGTGTCAATTATCTGGGAACCCACATCTTCCCAAAGC
>CAVOBC010000353.1:0-5044 GCA_963693635.1 Gammaproteobacteria bacterium
CTTCATCGCAGGGCCCATCTCGACATCTAAAACAGGTTAATAAACAATGACTTACGACATCGTTATTCGCGGTGGTTCGATTGTCGACGGATCAGGTTCGGAACCTGTCGTTGGCGACATCGCCATCAAAGACGGACTGATCGCTGCCATCGGCACGGTCGACGGCGAAGCCGCCCGTGAAATCGACGCAACCGGCCAGATGGTCACGCCCGGCTTCATCGACCTTCATACCCACCTTGACGCACAAATGGGTTGGGACCCGGACATGACGCCCGTCAGCTGGCACGGCGTGACAACCGCGCTGATCGGCAACTGCGGCATGACCTTTGCCCCGTGCCGACCCGAGCATCGCGAACTGCTCGCCGGCATGATGGAAACCGTTGAAGACATCCCCAAGCAGGCGATTCTGGGCGGTCTGGCCTGGGACTGGGAAGAATACGGCGACTACCTGGACTCAATCGAACGGCTGGGAACGCGCGTCAACGTAGCAGGGCTCGTTGGTCATGCGGCCGTTCGTTACTACGTCATGGGTGATCGTTCCTTCGCCGAAGCCGCAACTGAAGACGAGATCGCGCAAATGGCGGCGCTCGTCAAGAGCTCCATGGAGAGTGGTGCATTCGGCTTCTCAACCAATCGTTATGAGCCACACAAGGCACCTGACGGGCGTTCTATTCCCGGCACCTTTGCCGAGGTTAACGAACTGCAGGGAATCGCCAAAGTCGTCGGTCCGAAAGGCGGTCTGATGCAGGCAGTCGGCGCTGGCTTCGATGTGATCGAAGCCATTGCCGACACCGCAGACAACCGTGTGCTGTTCAGCTACGGCACGGCGTCGGAAGAAGGCGCCGGGGAACGATCCGCCAAAGCGCTCGATAAACTCGGCGAAGGCCGCGACATTACCGGCATCTCCCACGTCCGCGGTTCTGGCTTCATGTTTGGACTGCAGTCCAACCTGCCCTTCCAGGGCGACGGCTGGGCAGAACTGAAGACCATGGATTTCGACAGTCGCCTCGCAGCGATCCGCGATGACGAGACTGCAACCAAGCTGATCGACGAGGCGCGCAACGCGGCCAAGCCATGGATACCGATAGAGCGTACCTACTTCCTGGGTGGCGGCGATGTTCCGGCATACACCAATGAGGTCAGCCTCAAGCAACAGGCAGATGAAGCTGGCGAACACTGGGCCGAGACCTTCATTCGCCTGACCCGGGAAACCGATGGTCGTGCCCTCTTTAACTTCCGCATGTTCTCAGCGAGCCTCAAGGAGCAAGCGGGACTCTTCAAGAGCAAGCGCCTCTATCCGGGCCTCGGTGATGCGGGTGCGCACGTGTCGCAGATCATGGACGCGGGCTGGGCAAGCTTCATGCTGTCACATTGGCATCGTGAAACCGGCTATTACTCAATGGGTGAAGTCATCGAGCGTATGACCTCCGGTCCGGCGCGCGTCATCGGCCTCGACGACCGTGGACTGCTCAAGCAAGGCATGCGCGCGGACGTGAATGTCTTTGACATCAACGAAGTGACGGAACTGCAGCCTGAGCTGGTTCATGACTTTCCCGGCGGCGCACCGCGCTACATCCAGCGCTCACGCGGCTATAAGGCGACGATCGTGAACGGCGAACTCAGCGTTCTTGATGGTGAATTGATGGGCGGCCGTGCCGGTCAGGTTCTGCGCAGCGCCTAAGTGAGACTATGAGACCTGACCGCATGGCGGTCAGGTCTCATGACGTCACCTCCCTCGCCGCTCGACCTCTCTTTTTCTAACCGCGCTATTCCAACCCCTCTCTATTCCTAACGGCGCTTCGGTCTTTCTCTCGTGATAGCTCTCTGCATTGAATCTTCAATCCAGAAAGTCGGGGTTCGTGTCGACAATCTCATCCCACAACGTCTGGAATGACAGCCAACCGAAATTCGGTGAACCCAACCCCTTCGCAAGCCCGGCGGCCATCTCGGCCGGCCATTGTTCGGGCGTGCCGGCCGCCTCCGCCAGCAATTGCACCTCTGCGGCCCGCTCCATGCAGATGAACCACCAGGCCGCTTCTTCTACGGTGAGACCTGTACTGAAATTGCCGTGCCCGACCTGGATCGCTGTTCTCTTCTGCCCGAATGCCTCGGCAAACTGATCTGCCTGTGCCACTGTTCCCGCAATGCGCGGCTCCCGAATCAGGGCCTGTTGACCGAACAGCAAACACGCATCCTGGCTGATGGGATCGAGCAACCGGCCCAGACTCGCCCACGCCTTGCCGTGGATCGTGTGCGCATGGCACACGGCCACCACCTCAGGCCGCGCCCTGTGCAGGGCTGCGTGCAGCATTACGCCAACCGGGTTGACGGGATGATCACCCACGACCACGTCTCCCTCGTGGTTAACCTGAACGAGGTCAGACACCCTGACCTTCGTGAACGAAACGCCCAGCGGATTTAGCCACAAAAGCGTCGGGTCGCCCGGGTCCCGCACCGTGACATGACCGAGAACCCCCTCGGCAAAGCCTAATCGGCCGAAAACGCGACAAACGCCAGCAAGCCGTTTGAGCCGATGGCGTCGCTCCTCATCCGCCGTCTCGAACACCGGGGGCTGTCTTGCTGCAAATCCACTCGCCTTCGCCATCGCTCTTCCTCAATCCTGTCAAATGTCCGTCACCGGGTTACAGGCCGCTGCCAGCGCCCATAATCGTCGCAACTGGCATCCCGAACAACCGACTGGCTGCGGCGCAGACACCCTGTGTGGCAGACATCCTCTGTGTCAAACATTGAGGGTGTCAAACATTGAGGGTGTCAAACATTGAGGGTGGCAGATATTGAGGGTGGCAGTGACCCAGGGTGGCAGACAAAGCATTTGCATTCATACATTATTCCATGTATCCATGGAATATGGAAACACTAGCAACATCGGCAGCGCCGACGTCCGAACTCGGCAAAGCCGTCAAACAACTGGCAGCTATCGCCCACGACGGTCGACTGATGCTCATGAAACGGCTGATTCAAGCTGGCGACAGTGGCGAGTCTGCCGGCAACCTCGCCCGCTCTGCCGGCATCGGCGCCACCACGGCGTCTGCCCAGCTACTCGTACTCG
Source organism: Gammaproteobacteria bacterium (assembly GCA_963693635.1). Classification (GTDB taxonomy): domain Bacteria; phylum Pseudomonadota; class Gammaproteobacteria; order Pseudomonadales; family Azotimanducaceae; genus CAVOBC01. The sequence continues at coordinate 3,071 of CAVOBC010000353.1, forward strand.
CAAACGCAAGCCTCGTGCGCAGCCATCGCCGCGGCCGACAGGTGATCTACTACGCGGCGTACGATTCAATCTCCGGTCTCCTCGCCTATCTGATTCAGGATTGCTGTTGTGGACGCAACGAGATCTGCGATCCCCTGTTCCCGGCAAAGACCGCGAGCCACAAGCAATGACCAACGCAGCGATCAACGCGCATGCACAAGTCCTTGAGCTGAATCGAACGTGCGAGTGCATTGAACTGGACGTGACCCGGACCAACCGGCGTTTTGCAGATGCGAGCACCCTTGATGAAATGTCGGACCTGCTGACCGAACGCCCGCACCTCTTTGCCGCAACGGCGGTATTCGTCAGCCCACAGGACATGCAAAGCGCGCTCGCGCAGATCATTGCCATCGAGGAGGTCTCTCGACTGCCAGGCTATATCGATACGATCCGCGCCCGAACACCGCTCGGGGGCGCGCCGGGGCAAGGCGCACGCGAAACGCATACCCGCGGCTTGTCGATGGGCTACGACTTCCACCCGACTGACACTGGCCCACGTCTCATCGAGATCAACACCAACGCGGGCGGCGCCTTCATCGCACAGTTGCTGTCCCAATCGACGGGACTACCGCCTGATGATATCGATCCGCTCGAGGTGGCCCTCAATGCGAGCAGGAAGGACGCGGCGACCCGCGCGCAGCAGTCCGCGGCCCCGGCGCAGCGGCTAATCGGCCCGGCGCAACGGTTAATATCAATGTTTGAGAGTGAATGGTTACTCGCGGGGCGAGTCGGTCGACCGCGCACGATCGCCATCGTCGACGAGGAACCCACCGCACAATACCTGTACCCGGATATGCTGCTTACTCAGGGCCTTCTGCGAGCCGTAGGCTTCGAGGCGATCTTGACCGACCCGGCGTCGATTGACGTCACGTCGACGGGACTCGCCAGCAACGCCCAATCAATCGATTTTATCTACAATCGCCTGACGGATTTCGATCTGTCCGAGCCGGCACATCGGCACCTGCGCGACGCATGACTGACGGGCGGCGTCGTCCTCAGCCCATCGCCCGCCCACCACAGACTTCTGGCTGACAACCGCAACCTCATGTTGCTCGGAAGCGAGCGGCACCTCACCGAGTGGGGCGCAAGTGAAGCCCAGCGACGCGTATTGAGCCGAATTTTGCCGATGGAACCGGTCAGCAATGAAAACGCCGATGAGCTCTGGACGCGTCGCCGCTCACTCTTTTTCAAACCCGCAAACGGATTCGGCAGCCGCGCGGCGTACCGCGGCGACAAGCTCACCCGACGCGTGTGGGCGGAGATCGTGAGCCAGAGCCATTACCTCGCCCAGCAACTCGTCACACCCGGCCAGCGTACCGTCGCAGCGACGAAGGGCGCTGCTACTGAACTCATGAAATACGACATCCGTATATTCACTTACGGCGCGACGCCGTTGCTGCTTGTGGCTCGCATCTTCAAGGGACAAACGACCAACTTCAGAACGCTGGGCGGGGGCTTTGCGTCCGTACGTGTGTGCTGCCCGGCTGAACGTTGCGCGTGAACACCGCGGGAATTGAGAAGCTTGCAACTACGCCGCGAGGATCGCCTCGACTTGCTCGGCACCGAAGCCCGCTCTCTCGCCGGATGCCAGGAACAGCTTCCAACTGTTCTCGTCAACACCGATACCGTCCTTCATGAGTTGCTCCCGGCGCAGTCGCTCCGGGTCACCCGGCAGCAGCACCTGATCGACGCCCTCAATGGTTTCGCTCGCCACGATGTACTCCAGCATCACCCCGACTTCATCAGCAAATCCTTCACGGCCCCCGACCGCACCCGGGTTGATGATCACTGAGAACATATTGTTGATCGTGCTGCCCTTGCGCGCGTTGCCAGGCTGCATCGTGAAGTTGCCACCGAGCGCGCCGCCCAGCAGTTCGCACATGACCATCAGGCCGTAGCCCTTGTGCTCGCCGAATGGGGTCAGCGCGCCAGGCG
>CAVOBC010000354.1:0-5030 GCA_963693635.1 Gammaproteobacteria bacterium
ACAGCCTTAAGCGCAATAGACAGCCTTGAGCGCAATAGACAGCCTTGGGCCATAGAACAGTCCAGGCCGATGCCCGTTTAAAAGAGTCGCCGAACCTCGAGCAGCTTATATGGCTAGCTGTTCGCTTGGGTGCGAGGCCCCGACGGTTGTCGACATCCACTCTTGCCGGCGCGTCGCGTAACAACAATGAGCGCCAGAGCGATCAAAGCGAGGGGTGCGGGTTCCGGCACGCTGGTCGTTGCAGTCATCATGACGTTGTCGAAGTCGACCTCAAGGTCTGGCGGTGCGACCGGATCGTAGCCTGGCGGGAACACATTGGATTGACGAGGGAATGCCAAGGGCCTCGCCTAACTGCGAGTGGGTGTCTGACGTGTCAAAGCTGATGGTGGATGTCAGGAATTGCCGCTCGGGTACGGCGAGGGAGTCATTGTCCACAGCGATGACCTGCCAGCAATTCCACCCGGTAGCCGGGGAATCCGCTCAGATCGTAGAAGGTGCCGCCAATGTCTGTGCCCGAGTCGATGTTGCCGACATCGACGCTGAGTTCGTAGTGCGTATTTGCAGCAAGGACATCACCCAGCGTTTGTTCAAAGCCATATTCCCCCGTCCCCGCGCCGGCCTGGTCGCCGAAGGCGAACAGGATTCCGATCTTCGATCCCTCGGGCGCCGGGTCGTCGAAGAAGTCGACACCGTTGGGCTGTAGCGCGCCGTTGAAGATGCCGTTGCTCCCAGTGTCGCCGCCGACGATTGAGTCAGGATCATAAAATGACCAGCCAACCGGCTGACCAAAATCGAATTCGTTGAACGCCGCCAGTCCTGTGGTGTCCGCAAAGCGCGCGTTGACGATTGAGATCGGGGCGGCGCTCGTTTCTGCTGCAAGACCGGCGGCAATCAGGACGGCGGTTGCTGCCGCGAGGTAACCGGGTTTACGCATCGTGTTACTGCCTTGTATGCCTGATCGTTGTTTGCCCGATCGTTGTTTGCCCGATCGTTGATTGGACGATCGTTGATTGGTGCCGTCCACAAGGCCATCGTGCGCAGCGCACATGTGGCAACGAGCACGTGAATCGACAAAAGCGAGTTGTTTGCCAACAGGTGGGCTAAGCGGCTCCGGGGCTCCGGATGAGGGCTCGCGACCGACTTCAGGCTGTCAGGTTTTCTGGCGCATTGTCCATCCTGTGACCGGAGCTACGACCTGATCCAGGGAACGAGCGACTGACGCCCTCGGATATTGGTAACATCCGAATCACGCAGATTTTCTGCAGGTCTCTTTCTGCAGGCCTCTTTCTGTAGGCCTCTCTCTGTAGGAAGGTGCGAGGTTTGCTTGCAAACCGACGCCCAAGAATTGTCAGGAGGACAATTTTGGGACAAGAACAAGCTAGGAAAAACAAATCTCAAAAGGTTGCCGAGAATGAAAAGCCGATCCATCCCAGTGTTCATGGTCCCGCTGTTGCTCTCGATGAGCATCAACAGCGCGCCGGACCTGTCTGCTGTCGAAATCGAGGTGACGAAGCTCAGTGATACGGTGTACCTCCTCATTCCGCAACCACCGCTTGCGGGGAACCTCGCGGTCTCTGTTGGCGAAGACGGCATCCTTTTGGTTGATGACCAGATGATGCCGCTCGCGCCGAAGATCAAAGCGGCGATCGCCAGGTTGCACAAGGGTGATATCACGTTCCTGGTCAACAGCCACTACCACTACGATCACGCCGGCGGCAATGCCGCGTTCGGAGACGATTCGGTCATCGTTGCCCATCGAAGTGTCAGGAAACGCCTGGCTGAAGGTCGGGAGGCGGGTGCGCAATTTATCGAGGGTAAGCGCCCGGTCGCCGCTTTGCCGGTCGTCTCCTTTGATGACAACCTCACCTTCCACTGGAACGGGGAAGACGTGGATGTCATTCATTTCTCGGCCCCAGCCCATACCGATGGTGACGCGATCATTTTCTTTCGGGGTTCCAACGTCGTCCATACGGGCGATCAGTACGTGAACCTGCGCGGCTTTCCCTACATTGACCATGATGTTGGCGGCAGCGCACTCGGACTGCGCGACAACATGGCCAAGCTGCTGAGGATGGTCGACTCGGAGACGCGGATCATTCCAGGGCACGGGCCTCTCGCCAGCAAGGCTGATCTCACGTGGTATCACGATGTCGTATCGCGGTCGATCGCCTTCGTCGAAGCTCGGGCCCGCGCGGGCAAGTCGGTTGAGGAGATCCAGAAAGAAGGACTTCCGGAGGAGTTCAAGGACATCAAGGGTTTCATGCCCGGGCCCGCCTGGATCGGCTTCGTTTACGCGAGTCTCTCGCTATAGCAGCCGGCTCCTCTGACAATCTGTGATGGTCAGTTCGAGGATGCGGTCGAATAGGAACGCCTCGCTGGTTCGAGACCCCCTGCTTCCTCGGTGGTGCGGGGCCCGGTACTGTGCCCCCCGATCAACAAACCAAGCAAACGATCCGGGTAAAAATCGGCAACACAGCACACGCGATCCATCCACCCATGGAATAACCCAGCAGATGTGCCTTGTCGATGCGTTCAGCGTCGAGCACCACGACGATATCCCCGGCGCGATCTAACCGACCGTAGGGTGCTGCGTCGGACGGTGCGGCGCTATTCGGCCGTAGCGATCAGCCCTGCTGGGCGGCGCGTGCAGGTTGGTGGTTCGATGGCGCTGCCGATCCCGGCTTGCGGTGAGTTCGTGCTTTCTCGTCGCCGGGGGCCCTCTTCTCGCCGGGGGCCTTCTTTGCGCCGGGGCTATTCCTTCTTGCGCCGGCGTCCTGATTAGCCTTCGGGCGCTTGTGTCTCGGCTTCCTGGGCGGGCCGTCCGCGACGGCAGCACCGTCGGTGCGCTTGTGGCTGGGCGTGCGGCTTGCATCAGCGTCACGTGCGGGTCCATCCGACAGGCGCGTGATGTTCAATTGGCGGCTGCAGACCCATACGCGCTTGAGTGACTTGAAGATCTCGGTCGGCATGCCGGCCGGCAGTTCGACGAAAGAATGAGTGGCGTCAATCTCGATGCGGCCGATGTATTCCGCGTCGAGTCCGGCTTCGTTGGCGATGGCGCCGACGACGTTGCCGGGTTCGAGCCCGTGCTCTGACCCGACTTCGATGCGAAAGCGCTCGATGTCCTGTCCACCAACGCGCTGTTTCGAGTTACGAGCCGCGCGTTTGCCGGAGGGCTTGCGGTCCTCCTGCAATCGGATCGGTTTTTCTTTTTTCAGTAACAACTGCCGGTCAGCCGTGGCGAGTTGGGCGAGGGCAGCAGCGATCTCCTCAACGGGCACATCGTGCTCAGCCTGATACTGCGTCACAATCTCCTGCATGAACTCGATTTCGGGTGCAGCGCGCGCCTCGGTGATGCGCTGCTTGAACGCGGCGACGCGCTTCTCATTGATCGTCTCGACTGACGGGATCTCAAGCTGCTCGATCTTCTGTCCCGTGGCACGCTCGATCGCACTCAGCATCCGCCGTTCTCGTGATGTCACGAAGACGATGGCGTCGCCGGCACGCCCGGCGCGCCCGGTGCGGCCAATGCGGTGAATATACGCTTCAGTATCAAACGGTATGTCGTAATTGATGACATGACTGATGCGGTCGACATCCAGCCCGCGCGCCGCGACGTCGGTCGCGACCAGAACATTGAGTTGGCCGTTCTTAAGCCCGGCAATCATCTGTTCGCGGTCCCGCTGCGCCATGTCGCCGTTCATCGCCGCGGCGGCAAGTCCGCGCGCTTTGAGTTGGTCGGCGAGTTCGGTGGTTGCGGTCCGGGTTCTAACAAAGATGAGCGTCGCATCGGTCGCTTCAACTTCAAGAATCCGGGCGAGGGCTTCCTGTTTGCCGAGCCCTGCAACCGGCCAGTAACGCTGGCGGATCGTGGGTGCGGTGGCTTTCTTGCCGCTAACCGAAATCTGAAACGGGTCGTTAAGGTGACGACGTGCGATGCGTTCAATCTCTCGGGGCATGGTGGCCGAGAAGAGCGCGATCTGGTGATTGTCGGGGGTTTGTTCGAGGATCCATTCGACCTCGTCGACGAAGCCCATGCGCAGCATTTCGTCACCCTCGTCGAGGACGAGCGACTTCAGGGAGTTGAGCTTGAGGGTGCCCCGACGCATATGGTCCATGACCCGGCCTGGCGTGCCGACAACAACGTGCACACCGCGCTCCAACTGGCGCAGTTGCTCACGATAGGGCTGGCCGCCATATATAGGCAGGACATTAACGCCCCGCATGTGCGATGCGTAGCCCTTGAAGGCTTCGGCGACCTGAATGGCGAGTTCCCGGGTCGGTGTCAGCACCATGACTTGCACCGCACGTTGCTTAACATCGAGGCGAGCGAGCAGGGGTAACGCAAACGCGGCGGTTTTGCCGGTGCCGGTGGGGGCGTGCCCTTGAAGGTCGCGGCCTGCCAGGAGTGGCGTTATAGCCTCGGCTTGAATCGGGGTCGGCGTTTCGTAGCCGAGTTCGGCGAGCGCGTCGCACAGGGACGAAGGCAGATTCAGCTCGCTAAATCCGGAGCAGGGGGTTGCAGAAGACATGAGGATACCTGGTGGGCGCGATGAGGGGCGCAGAACAAGAGCCGATTCGGAGAGCTCACGTCAGTGCGGCTCGTGCCCAACAGTCAGGTGATATCTCACGTGAATGAATCAGGTCGGTGAATCAGGTGTGGTGAAGCGGGTTGGTTCGGAGGCCGAACTTCAGTCGAAGGGCAGCGTCCGGACGCGAATACTACAGATACTCGCGGCCCTTCACAACCAATTTGGCGTAATCAGGGCGTTTTTCCGATGCAACTGGGGCCCCGCAAGCGTGGTGGATAGGTTCTGGGACAGGAGCGAGCTAGCCTGGGGCGCGAAACATGTCGTCTGTGACCAGGGTATCGGCGGATATGTCGACGGCGGCCGTGAGGCCGACCAGACCTTCCAGCAACGCAGGCTGCATACCGGACCCCGGTCGCTTGGTCGTTAGCATGGCGCGTGTGATCCGATCACCCTGCCGGATGGCGGTCGTAGCGACGATGCTCTTGCGCAGCTTCTGGC
>CAVOBC010000355.1:0-5001 GCA_963693635.1 Gammaproteobacteria bacterium
GACGGCTCTTTACCCGCTGACGGCTCTTTACCCGCTGACGGCTCTTTACCCGCTGACGGCTCTTTACCCGCTGACGGCTCTTTACCCGCTGACGGCTCTTTACCCGCTGACGGCTCCTCCTCATACGAGCGCGAGAACCTGACGTGGCGCATCCTCGCGCTTTTGCCGGACCTCGATCCATCGACGTTCTCGCTGCTGCACGACTACTGCGACGGGCCGCAGCCGCAATTGCGCGGATTCCAGCTTGCCAGCAAGCTCGCGGGACTCTTTGATCAGTATCTGGTGCACCGTCCTGATTGGATCCGTGACTGGGATGAGGGAGGTGACGTTGGCGACCCGGACGGGTGGCAACCTGCACTCTGGCGACGGCTGCGTGCTGACCTTGGCGAGCCCCATCGAGCCGAGCTCGCAGAGCAGTTACTGCGACGCCTGCAGACAGGCCCCATACCGGGCATGCCGGCGCAGCTATCCATCTTTGGCCTGTCGTCAATGCCGGTTGCCCATCTGGCGATATTCCAGAGCGTTGCGGCGCACATTCCCGTCGATATCTACTTTCTGAATCCCTGCCAACACTATTGGGGTGATATCGTCTCGGCGTCGCAGAAAGCGCGGCGCTCAGTCCGGGATCTGCTCGGCCACGCCATCACGACCGAGGACGACTATCTCCGGGTTGGTAATCCGCTACTCGCGTCCATGGGGAGGCAAGGGCGCGAGTTCCTTGAATTGCTGCTCGCGTATCCAGGCGCCGACATGCAGGACATCTTCATTGATCGTCCGGCGCAGACAGCCCTTGGCTACTTGCAACGTGACATCCTTGAGATGACCCACGCGGGCAGCGACGCCCCCCAACCGGAAGCGGGGCCGGTCTTCCGGATCGGGCCGGACGACATCAGTATTCAGATCCACAGCTGTCACTCGAAGATTCGCGAGTGTGAGGTGCTGTATGACAGCCTGATGCGGATGTTCGAGCAGGCAAGCGACCTGAGCGCCCGTGATGTGATCGTTATGATGCCCGACGTCGCGCAGTACGCACCCTTCATTCATGCCGTTTTCAAGGGACTCTTACCCTATCGGATCGTCGACCGGTCGCAGCGTGAGGAATCGCCGGTGCTCGTCAGCTTGCAGGGCTTGCTACGCCTCCCCTCGATGCGCCTCAGTGCTGCGGAAGTCATGGACTTTCTCGAAGTGCCTACAATTGCACGACGCCTTGATCTATCAGATGCAGATCTGTCCAGACTAGCGGGTTGGATTCGCGATGCGGGCATTCGCTGGGGCGCAGATGGCAAAGCCAAAAGCCGTTGGTCCCTGCCCGAAGATGGGCACAACACCTGGCACTTTGGCCTCCGTCGCTTGTTGCTCGGCTATGCCATGGGTGATGGCAACGATCTCTTTGCCGGCTCGTTGCCCCACAACATCCCGACTGCCGAAAGCGAACTTCTCGGCAAATTTGCCGACTTCGTCGATCTGCTGATTCACCACCAGTCGAGCCTCCGCGAGCCCCGGACCGCGCTCGAGTGGCAGGCAACCGTGAGCGAGATGCTCGATTGTTTCTACGCACCAGAACCGCTGGAGGAACTCGAACTCGATATCGTTCGAACTGCGCTCGCGGATATCCTGGCCGAAACCAGGGCGACGGCGTTCGATGAGCCGCTGACGCTGACGCTCTTCCAGTATTGGCTTGGCGAACGTCTGCAGATGCCGGCGAGCCAGCATGGCATTGGCAGCAACGGTGTCACATTTTTCACCCTAATCCCCATGCGCAGCATCCCCTTTCGGAGCGTCGCGCTGATCGGTATGAACGATCTCGACTTCCCGCGCCGCGATCAGCCACTTCAGTTTGATCTCATCGCAAGGGGCGGACCGCGACGCGGCGACCGCTCCCGACGTCTCGACGACCGCTATCTCTTTCTGGAAGCCCTGATATCGGCCGAAGATTATCTGTATCTCAGTTTTCAGGGGCGAACGCCCAAAGACAATAAACCCCGGCCCCCGTCCGTTCTGGTCGACGAACTGACCACGTATATGCAAACCACCTTTGGAGAGGCGCCGGTCACCCATCATCCACTGCAGCCCTTTGATGAGGCGTATTACGACCCGGACTTCCCTGACCTCATCACGTTCAATCGCAACTGGTACAACGCCAGAAAAAACCCGGCCGAAGCAGAACCGTTCATCGACGGAGAACTGGAACTGCCCGACGGATTCAGTTTTGAGGAGATCGAACTGGAGGATCTGGTTGCGTTCTTCCGCCACCCCGCGCAGTACTTCCTGCAGAACAGATTGTCGGTGCGCCTGCCGCGCGGCGAGGAGGAAATGCTGGATACGGAGAGCTTTACGCTCTCGCCGCTTGACCGCTACGCGATCACGACCAGTGCGCTCGATGCCCAACTCGCGGGCGTGCGACGCGACCCGTGGCAGGAGCGCGTCGTTGCCTCTGGCATCATCGGGGACAACCAGGCAAGTACGGAGATGACTGACGGTGCCTGGGTTGCGGCTCAACGCATCGCTTCGATGCTCGCTGACGCCCGCGACGCCACACCCGAACAACACCTGATTCGCATTTCGGTCTCGAGCGGTCTCGTCATTGGCAGTGTCACGCTCATCGACGGCGATCAACTGTTTTACCGTACCGGCACGCTGCGGCAACGCCAGTTGATCGAGCACTGGGTGCGGCACCTCGCCATCAACGTCGGGGTCGAGACAAGCACCCGGCTCATCGACTCGGTCGGTATCAAGACCCTGAACCCGGTGCCGCGCGATATCGCCGCCGCGCAGATGGAAACGCTCGCAACGATGTACAGAAACGCGTTCCGCAAACCCCTGCCGTTCATGCCAGAGACGAGCCGAGCGTGGTACGACGGCTTTCAGCGCCATCAGAGTGAGGCAGATGGAAACGTGCGTGCCATGCGCGAATGGACCGCCGACCGCCCGGGCGGCGAGGGCCAGGACCCGGCCTACCAGCGTCTGCATGTCATGCCTGGTGCGCTTGACGAGGACTTTGCAGCCACCGCCCAGCAGATATTTGAGCCGTTGCTGCGGTATCTGTCGACATGATGACAAAGAGGAATCGGGCCCCTTGAATCACGTCGACCATATCCGCATCGATGGTTCACCACGCATCTCAATGATCGAGGCGAGTGCCGGTACCGGCAAGACCTATACGATTACAAACCTGTACCTCCGGCTCATTCTTGGGCTCTATGATCGTCCCTACCCGGTCGACGAGATTCTGGTGCTCACGTTCACCATCGCGGCGACCGAGGAGCTTCGCGAGCGCATTCGTCGGCGGCTCGGGGAAGCCCGCGCGTGGCTGCTGGGGCATGCGAGCGACGACGCAACGTTGAACGCCATCGGCAATGATCTCAGTCGTGCGGGACGCACTGATGACGGCTTGCGCCTGACGAATGCCGCAATTCAACTGATGGACGAAGCAGCCATATTCACCATCCACGGTTTTTGCGGACGCGTTCTGCGGGACAAGGCATTTGAAACACGCATGCTATTTGATGTTGAACTGAATGCAGAGCGCGACACACTCGTCATCGAGGCCACTCGTGACTTCTTTCGGGCCGAGATCCTCACCCTCGACAAGGACGTCTTTCAAACGGTTTACAGTCGCTGGTCAGACCCTGAGGCGCTCGCGCGCGAGGTGTCCCCCTTCCTCTTCCGGTCGGGCGTCAGCCTGGTGCCCCCGGCGATGCCGCCGCGGGTCAATCTTGATGAGCTGAAGGCGGCGATCACCGCGGTCAAAGAGCTGTGGAGTGCCGACGACATCCCCCGGCTGCTCGCGCAATCAGATCTCTATCTCAACCATCGAGCACTGAAGGAAAGTCGGCTGATCGAGATGGGTGAGTTTTGCCTGGGGCCGAGTCTCGATCTGAATGGCGCCGACTGGCCGACGTTCGGCACGACGAGCGTCAACACGCGGGTCCGCAAGAAGGGCTCGCCGCCGGAGCATCGGGTCTTTGAGCTGTGCGAGTTTCTTGCCCGCGGCGTCGCGGACTGGAATGAGCAGATCCGATGCAATCTCCTGCACAAGGCAACCAGCGATATCCGCGCTCGCATCAACGCGATGAAGATCGACCAGAATCAACTGACACCCGACGATCTTCTGATAGAGCTGAACAAGGCACTGTCGTCCGAACGCGGCGCAGGTCTTGCGAGCGTCCTTGCGGCCCAGTTTCCGATCGCGATGGTCGATGAGTTCCAGGACACCGACGACGTGCAGTACGGCATCTTTCGACAGATCCAGGCCGGCGGGCAGTCGCTCTTTTGCATCGGTGATCCCAAGCAGGCGATCTATCAGTTCCGGGGCGCTGATATCTTCACCTACGTGAATGCCAAGCGTCGCGCGGACGATCTCTTTGCACTCGAGGTGAACTACCGCTCCACCGACGGCCTCGTTGCCGCGGTTAATGGTCTCTTCGACAAGGCCGGGATCTTTGGCAATGATCGCGACATTCCATTCCAGCCCGTGACGGCCGCCCAGGCCGGACCTTCGGTTGAGATCGACGGCGCGCCGCTGCCACCGATGACGCTGTTTGCCCTCGAAAGCGAAAAGGACCATACGTTCAAGGTTGACGCCCGCAACCGCTCTATGGCGTATGCGGCGCAAGAGACAGTCAGATTGCTCGAGTCCGGCCGTATTGCCCGAGAACCCGTTGCAGCAGGCCAGATAGCATTCCTGGTACGCGACCGGTACGACGCGAAGGCGGCGCGGGACGCACTCGCTGAGCGCGCGATCAAGAGCGTGTATGTGACGCTCGAGAGCGTTTTTCTGACAGAGACCGCCACAGACCTGCTGGTCATCCTGAAGGCCATCCTTGATCCGACCGACGAGCGTTTGCTGAAGGCGGCCATCGCGACGCACCTCGTGCAGTCAAATGCGCGGGAACTGGAAGCGCTGAACCGGGATGTCATCGCGCATCAGGAAGTACTGCTGGAGTTCGACCAATACCATCGCTTGTGGGCATCCCTTGATATTGCTCCGATGGTCGAGTC
>CAVOBC010000356.1:0-4995 GCA_963693635.1 Gammaproteobacteria bacterium
GATGAGTTCGGCCAGGCCGCCGATCTGCTCAGCCCACGCGAGTCCGGCCAGGTGGTCCTCGACCGCGAGCATGGAAGGGGTGTTGATGGTGGCGCCCTCAAACAGGTCACTGATCAGTTTGTCGCCTTTGGTGAGTCGAAAGATTTTGGGGAGCGGCCAGGGCGGGGTATGCGAGGCGAGGCGCTCGACTGCGCGAGGTGAGAGCGCCAGCATGCCGTGGCCGGCCTCACCCCCGAGTGCCTTCTGCCAGGACCAGGTGACGACGTCCAGTTTGTCCCACTCGATCGATATCGCGAATGCGGCGGAGGTGGCGTCACAAATGACGACGCCCTCGCGCTCGTCGCTGATCCAGGTCGCGTCAGGCACGACAACGCCCGAGGTCGTACCGTTCCAGGTGAAAACGACGTCCCGTTCAGGGTCAACGCTGCTGAGGTCAGGTAAATCGCCGTACCCGGCAGTGAACGCCCGCACGTCATCCAGCCGGAGTTGATTGCGTAAATCGGAAACCCATCCCGTGCCAAAGCTCTCCCATGCCAGCACATCGACACCGCGTTGGCCGAGGAGCGACCACATCGCCATCTCCATCGCGCCGGTGTCAGACGCAGGAACGATGCCAACGAGGTAGTCGGCAGGGATGCCGAGCAGGCGCTTGCTCTCCTCGATGACCCGTTTCAATCGCGATTTCGGTTGCGGCGCGCGGTGCGACCGGCTGAGGCTTGTCGTATCAATCGCGTCCAGGGACCAACCCGGAAACTTGGAGGTTGGACCGGACGAGAAGTGTGGGTTTAAGGGCTTTTTATGTGGACGCATGTTGTCTCCAATGCGCGGTCATTGAAACCGACTCTTGCCCTCTGCTGTCACAGAGGCCCGGCTAGCAATACTTCACGCCCGCGACGCCTGGGGAGCGCACTCGGCGGGGACGTTTCCCTGAGTGAAGCCTGCATTGATGTGATGAAGCCGGCAGTCTATCAGGCTGCTGAAAAAAGCAGCCTGTCATGGAACTAAAGCAAATATCCTGCTGGGAGTTCCCTGCGCGACAGCGCCGTAGTCCGGCACCGTGAAATGCGTCTATCAGGCTGCTGAAAAAGCAGCCTGATAGACCGATCCATGAATGTATCGGCCGCAAATCGACCTTCAGCACCTTGCTAGTGCTCCGTTTCCGGCGGTCATGCGTCCAATGCCTCTATGGTGTGCGGCGCAGGGGGCGGGTGCGCTTCTGAGGAAGGGGCGCCCGTGGGGTAAGGTGATTCGGCGGAGCGGTGTTGTTCGGGCTCGATGCTTTGGGACGGCCAGCCTTGCCGTTACAAGCTCTCGACCATCTGCCGGTATACTGCGGCCTTGCGACGGGGAAGGTCAGCTGATGGACAGAAATGAGATCAGAGTTGCCGCGCTGATGGCCGGTGCGGCGTTCTTTACGCTTGCCGGATACGAAGCAATTCGCTCAGCGTCGACGGTGCTCTTCAAGAACGCTTATGGGGCAGAGAACCTGCCTCTCGTCATGGCGGCCATGCCGTTCGTTGTCTTTGCGGGTGTTGCCGGGTACGGACGGCTGCTGACGACCCTTGGGCCGCGGCGCACGCTGGTTGTCACGTCGCTTGGATCAGGGCTCCTCATTTTTGCGTGCTATTTGTTGGTGCTAGCGGGCAGCAAGCCTGTGACGCCCGTGCTGTATCTGCTCAAAGAGTTCTACATCGTTTTGCTGATAGAGCAGTACTGGAGCTATATCAACTCGTCCCTGTCGTCTGGCACGGCACGCAAACTCAACGGTCCGATCACCGGCATCGCCGGTCTTGGTTCTGTCGCCGGCGGTTTCATCACCGGAATATCAGCGAAGGCACTCGGCACGGATGCCATGCTGCTGCTCGCAGCGTTCTCACTGGTGCCAGCGGCGCTTGTTTCCAACCTCACATATAAGCTCCATGGGGAACCGCGTCAGCCTGACCAGTCCGCGGACGAGACGCAACGCAACCCGGCGGGGCACATGGGTCTTGGACTCTTCCGCAAAAACCCGGTGCTTGCCTACTTGCTTGCCATCGTCTTTGTCTCGCAGTTCATGTCGGCGGCCCTGGACCTCCGTTTTCAAGGCTTGCTGTCGATTGACTTTGCCGGTCGGCAGGATGAGGAAACGGCGTTTCAAGGATTCTTCTTCAGCGCGCTGTCGACGGCGGCGCTCGTGCTGCAGTTCGTCCTGGCACCGCTCATGCTGAGTTTCATCTCGCTGCGTCTGATACACATCATGATGCCGCTCATACATGTGACGACAATCGGCGTTGCGATTGTTGCGCCCTCAGTCTGGACCGTAGGGGCAGCGCTCTTTTTCTTCAAAGCGTTTGACTACTCGATCTTCCGCGCTGCGAAAGAGGTGCTCTACATCCCGTTCTCATTTGACATCCGCTATCGCGCAAAAGAGGTGATCGACGTCTTTGGCTACCGGGCGGGCAAGGGCATCTCAGCGATTGGCATTGTTGCGCTGCAGCGCGCGGGCGTTGCGATGGGCGCCTGGTACCTGCCCGTGGCAATGGCGGGCGCGGTCCTTTGGCTGGCATTGATCTTCCCGTTGACTAGCGATGCGCCAGCGACGCGTGAGGACTAACGGTCCTCCGCCGGGTGAGGGCTGGTGTTCGTCTGAACTCGCCCTTATTAGAGGTTGCTGAAAAAGTGCTTTCCTGCACTTTTTCAGTGTCGCGGGCCTCAGCCCGCTCGCGACAAATCAACGACTTAACAATGGCGATTTTCGACCGATACTATTCATGGCTCGCGAAGCGAACGTGAAGTTCGTGGATCGGAGTAGCAGGCCGCTTTTTCAGCGGCCCGCACTAGTTGCCAGCAACCAGCATTGGCAGTTGCAGTGATTTGTCGGCGAGGCCGTTGATTAGCCCCGCGAGACGTCCGGCCGCGAGTTCGATCTGTCGCTTTGCGATCGGACTATTGGCGCGCACGTAGTCGGCCCCGAGCGCCGCGCCGGAGGCGATCAGCACGCCTCTGTGTTTGTATGCGTGCCGACGTGCGACCCGCAATGATTCATTCATCCACTCGAGCACGTCCTTACTTGACGCCACTTGCTCGGCACCCACGGTCAGGCTCACCATCGCTGCCGGGTAGTCGAGCCCATCCTTTGCGAGCAATCCAACATCCCACACGCGGTGTAGATTGGAGTCCTCGCTGAACCATGTCACTTTGATCTTGTTGCCGCCCCAGTCGGCGGCGTTGCTGACGTGGAGGGGTTGGTGCAGGTCACCGATGTAGTGTCCGAGAAAACGCAGCGCCGCTGCTGCACGCGCTCGCTGCCGCCGGCCATCAACGGGTTGCGCGAGGTAAGAGAGCGCGCGCTGTATGCCGACGATGATGCAGTCGAGCGCGGTGCAGTCTCGGGCCATATCAACCGTGTTGGCGTCACTCGGGACGTTGATGAAGTGTTGCTCATAGCTGCCCTTGTAGTCGCTGTACTTGGCGTCGTCGGGCCAGAGGCACGAGAGGGCGAAAGAGCGCCCGAAGTGTTTGCGCTCGGCATCGTCAAGTTCTTTGCCACCAGCCATCACTTTGTTGAGCCATCGTTTTCCGGTGGGTGTGAGCGATTGTTCTGCCTGCGCACAGACGAGTTGATGACCGTCTTTGCCCCACGCGAGGGACGTTTCTGCATAGATCAGGCCAACGAGTCCGGCAACGACCAGCACGGCAATTGGATGCCGCGCTAATTGACGGGACGCAATGACATCGACATTCCGTTTCATATCACGGTTACCCTTTTGTATCACGGTTACCCAGGATTTCAAGGTGAGTATCCTACGTCCTTATGGAATCGCTCACCACCAGCCGTGAGGTGGAGGAGATCCGGCGACTCACCTGTGCCGATTGGATCGAATACCGGCGCCTGCGACTGCAGGCCCTGCGCTGCATACCCGGCTCCTTTGCGGGGAGCCCGGCAAGTGAATTAGGGTTCTCAGAGGGCCACTGGCGACGTCAACTCGACGCACTGCTGTCCACGGTTTACGGACTGATCGCTGACGATGTGCTGTGGGCGATGGCGACACTTGCTGATAGCGCGTCCGCGCAGATGCTGACCGGCTTTTATGTGGACTCGTCGCGGCGGCGCCGCGGCTATGCGAGCCGGCTGCTCCGTGGTTTGCTCGCCTTCGCCGATGTCGCTGTAGTGTTGGCCGTCGACAAGCAGAACGTTGCTGCGTTGTCTTTGTATCAGCAGCACGGCTTCGTCGTTAAGGGCGAGGATTCGACGATGATGAACGGACACAAGGTTCAGACCTGGCGCATGCGTTGCGAGGTCTCCTGATCGACCGCAGATTAAGCGCTGGCGCACTGGCACCACCTTCCGAGCGGGCTCGAACTGCAACGAAACGGTGTCGGCGTCGGCTTCAGGGGTTGCTCCCGCTTGTCTTAATTCTGAGCGCTTGCAGCACGCCGGCCATCGACTTTGACGGGCGTTTCCGGACGCTGCAAGACATGTCGATTGTCGACGGCGACCGTTCCTTCCACGCCTACCTGTGCCAGGCCCTCGATCGCCTCTCGCCTTCAGACCGGGCTTACTTTTTCAAGGCGGCTATTCAAGCGATACGGCGGGTCGATAGCAACTCCGGCGTTGTGCAAGGCGTGGCTGCCGATGGCCGCGACATTCGCGTCATCCGCTTGACGCGGCGGACCGCGTTCTTCTCCGTCACCTGGTTGGCGGGCGTCCTTGTACACGAGGCGTGCCACGTTATCGAGCCCCGGCAGTCGTTGCCCGTCGGGTCTGGCGGGGAGCGCAAGGACATGGCATCGCTCAGCAGGGCGCGCATCGCAGAGGAAAACCAGTGCCTGGCGCGGCAACTGGAGGCGCTGGAGTCGATGGCAGCACCCGCTACTGAATTGACGCATCTACGCGGGCAGGACGGTAGCCACGCGTTGACCTCGCCCGCGCTCCAGGATTGGTGATCAGGGCACCCGTTGGAAAGTGATTGGTAAGTAGAGCACCCGTTGGAGAGCAAAAATGGATTGATGCTA
>CAVOBC010000357.1:0-4991 GCA_963693635.1 Gammaproteobacteria bacterium
CGCAGACAATGACGGCGGTATATCTGGCGACGTGAGCCCTTGTCATTGCACGTCCCCCACCAACTGCAGCGCCGCCCAACCCGCCGGGTGGGGCGCGCGCGCCAGGCGTGAGCGCTGGGCGCCTTGGAATCTCCAGACGCGAGACGACGATACATCTCCGTGAGCAGGTCCATCCGCGAGTCGGTGGGTGCTGGCCAAAGCGAGACGACGACGCTGCGCAGGTTATCGCCTGCAACCAACATCGCGATGTCTGACGCGCGGCTTGACCAGGGTCGAAGATCCGCAGCGCTGAGCACGAGCAGGTCAAGCGGATCGCTACGTGCATCCAGCGCCGCCAGGAGAGAAGCGACAGTAACCAGACCATCGTTGGCAATGAAAAAGGCATCGATGGGTTCAACGCCCAGCAAAATCGGGCTCGCGATGTGTAGCTTCGCGTAGCGGGTGCCCGAGATCGCGGCGTGCAGAGCCCGCCGCGTGAAGTCGGTCCTCGTCATCATCGTCACGCCGCCGGCCGCGGCGATTCCCGCCACCTCCCACTCGCCATGTGCGATCGCCGGGGACGCAGCGAGCATCCGACTCACCCGGCTCGCGGCGGCCTCGCCCGCTCAACGAACGGAACGATCGATACTGCAAATCGCTCTACCAGAAAGCCGTCACGTCCGGGCAAGGCAGCAAAAGGAACACCAACAAGCTAAGTGGTCACGAAGACAAGCTGAGTGACCGCCGCTTCTACCAGCGCATCCTCAAACGACCCAATAAGCCACTCGTGAAGGGTCAGCCCCAGAACCTTGTAGCCATCCGACTCAGAATCAGGCGACACCGCCGTGAATTCACCTGCAGTCGCTTCAACATCCGTGCGACCCATACCCACGTTCGCCAACTGAATGCCGTCGCTCGTATGTAGCAATACGATAAGTTGATCTTCAAGCAGTATGGGGTAGATATACGCCGTGCCTGCCGCCGGTTGAAGATAAACATCGTCGCCGGTTATCGCGCAAAGCTGTCCCGTCACGGACTGGGCGATCGCCCGGCCGCGACCCTCAGCCCTGGAGCGAATCTTCCTGCTCGCCGCCGTCATCGTAGATGTCGCCAACACCCTCATCGCGCCGTCGAACGGAGCGGCTACTTCGCTGTGAAAACGGTCGGCATTGTGCCGTCGACCAAGGACGCTACCGACCGCGCTGGGCGCGCGCTCGAAGCTCGCGATCGCACCGTCTACGCGCCACCTGACTCCAATTCAAGTCCAATCCTGTGCTGCCAGCGTTGCGTAAGCGCGGGCAATCCGGCAACGAGCAAGCTCATTAGTGCCTGTCGTTATGAATCAAGAGCGACATTCGCTGAGCCACCCCGCGCGGATAGCAGCGCACCGCGGAAGCCGTAGGCAACCGACCTCTCCTCTGCGTTCACCGTTTCGTCATTGATGACGCGCTGAACATACGGCAGAAGTTGATCGACAAACTCCGCGATATGCGCGGACTTAAGGAGATGGCCAACCACACCCAGATGCACGCCGCACATCTTGCCCGGATCTTCGGTCGCTGCCGTCAATGCGTCGCATTTCTCGACGTAACCGGCAAGCGTGTCCCGGTCGTCGTTGGATCGAACTTCGACCCCGATGAGGCCCACCTGCACCTCAATTTTCTGCGATCGGCGAGACGGCAGATCTGAGATCAATCTGGAAAACGTCTCCCGCGCTGCCGCATGTTCACCGATGTGACCCTGCAGGTTTGCAAGCGTCCAAACCGCATCTTCGTACGCGAGCACGCCAACGCCCTCGGCCAAAGCCGCCGCGCGTGCTATCACCCGCGTCGCCAATTTTGGAGAATCAAGCCTGACAAGGTGCCCAGACAACCGCTCTAACGTGCGCACCCCCTCACCCGTTTCAGGCACACCTTGCACCTACAGGACGGCGTCGCGCGCGTAAGCGAGGGCAACTTCGCGGCGCCATTAGCAAGCGCCGGTCCGGTGGGCTGAACAAGCGACCTGAAGTCGTCCTCAAGTTTGGATTTGTCAGGTCCCACCGTTGCCGGTGATTCCGCGGCACGCGGCGTCGCCGCACAACTCAGCAGGACAACGACGAGCGCAACGCTCGCCTGGTTACCACAGAGGCGCAGACACCCCGGGCGTCCCCAACCAACGATTGATTGCATCACCGGGGCCCCTTTCACGTATGCGCTCAACTTCCATCACCGCGTCCCCAACACGGGTTTGTCAGCAGTTTCCTGCTGCGCACGCCCTATCGCTCATGCACCACTCATTGCACAATCTTCGTCGAATGCACCTTCGAACACACCCCCGACTGCAGCCTCGAGAGCACAGCCCTCGATCGTTATCCGGTGCATGTGGCGCCTGAATCCATGGTAGTCATTCATCGCGGAATGCCATGTCGCTCGATTGTCCCAAAACGTCATCGTACCGGCGCGCCACTCCACCCGGCACATTTCGTTTTCACTTTTGCCAAGCTCAAACAGATAGTCCATGAGCGGCCGGGATTCTTCGGGGGTCCAACCTTCGAAATGCAACGTGAACTGCGGATTGATGTAAAGCGACTTCTTGCCCGACAGCGGATGCCGAATCACCACCGGGTGTACGGGATCTGGCAGCGCATCAGCCGCAGACGCGTTGCCGATGCGATCGCCCTCACTGCCCTTGACCATGGCGTCGACAACCACCGGTTTGTTCATCGTTCCGAACACATGCTTTGCCGAGTGCACTGCATTCATCCCCTCGAGCGTCCTCTGGAGACCCGGGGACAACCTGTCATAAAGACTGTACATGCTCGCAAAGCAGGTGTCCCCGCCACGGGGAGGTAACTCCTTCGCCAGCAACATCGACCCCAGCGCTGGGGTCTCATCGTAGGAATGATCGGTGTGCCAGTGAAGGCCGATGTTCATTTGCTGATCCGGCTCCTTCGTCACCAGTGCGATCTTTCGATACGCAGGATGAGCCGTGAAGAACCGATTCACATTGATTTCACCGTATCGCTCTGCGAACGCGATGTGCTGCGCTTCGCTCAGAGTTTGGCCCCGCACGACAATCAGGCCAGCGTCGGCAAAAGCCGCTTTGACCTCACCCAACTCCTCACCAGACGCAGCCGCCAGATCGACATCCGTGATCTCGTATCCAAATGCGCTCATAGGCGTAATCTGCATCGTCGCTGAGTCCTTACTTTAGTTGCTCGAGTATAGCGGTTTGATCGACCGCCACCTATCGGTGCGCCGGTCCCATGCGCCGCAACGAGCAGGGACTGCTCTTGATTAGTCGCTGCTTTCATGCCGGCGCCGGGGGCGTGTGTATACTCGAAGCAAACCAAATCGAAGGGTTGCCAGCATGCTACGAATCACACCGCATGGAAACGGGCTCCGCACCCTCACTTCAGTCACGCTTGCTATCTTGAGCTGTTCATCGCTCGCCGCGACACCCGCGGTCGGCGACCGGGTCGACAATTTCGAACTGCTCGATCACAAGGGTGCGTCCCACGAACTGTTTTATCACGCAAACGCCAGGGTAGTTGTACTGATGGCCAGCGCCGCAGCCTGCAGCAACATGGCAGGCGCGGCCGAGGAGTTCAGTAAAGCCGAGGCCGCCCACGGCGAGTCCGCACGTTTCTTCATGTTGGATTCGACCGCCCGCCAGACCCGCCAGAGGCTCGCCACATTCGCTCGCGCTCATGAGATCAAGGCGCCGATCCTCCATGACGACTCGCAGTTGATCGGTGAGTCACTCGGCGTGACCCGCGCTGGCGAAGTACTCATCATCGACACGGAACACTGGACACTCAAGTATCGCGGTGCCGCCACTGGTCTCGCGGGCACCGTTGGCGCCGTCATCGCGGGGGTGACACCTGAAGTGCGTCAGGCCGCAGCCACCTGTGATCTGGCATTTCCCGAGAAGCAGAACAAGGTAGCCCATGCGGGCATTTCGTACACGGATGACATCGCCCCAATACTTCTTGAAAACTGCGTGACGTGTCATCGGGAGGGAGGAATCGGCCCGTGGGCCATGAAGAACTACAACATGGTGCGCGGCTTTGCACCGATGATCCGCGAGGTCGTACGTACGCAGCGTATGCCACCGTGGCACGCAGACCCGGAACACGGCGAGTTCGCCAATGACCGGTCCCTGACACGAGAGGAAAAACAGACACTGGTGCACTGGATCGAAGCCGGCGCACCCCGGGACACGGGCGCAGACCCACTGCTCAGCCAACGAACGGACTGGCCGGAATGGGGCCTGGGCGCACCCGATGTCGTGATCAACATACCGCCGTATGACGTGCCCGCAAGCGGCGTCGTCGAATATCAGTATCCGACCGTTACAAACCCCCTCGATCATGCTGTGTGGGTTCGCGGGACCGAGCTTATTCCGGGTGATCGCCAGGCGCTGCATCACGTCATAACGCGCTTTGTCATGCCGCGCAAGGAAGGTGAACGCCGCGCTCGTGGCGGTGGCCTCGGCGGCTACGTCCCCGGCGCAGTCGCGCGGGAGTATCCCGACAACACGGGGACCCTTCTGCCGGCAGGCGCGACCATCAGTTTTCAGATGCACTACACGCCGTACGGGAAGGCATCGACCGACAAATCACGCTTCGGCATCTACCTTCACGACTCGCCGCCAGCCCACAACCGTGCCGGCAGCGTGCTGATGAACACGAAGATACGCATTCCGGCGAACGTGTCCGACCACACGGAGTTCAAATCGCAGGTGCTTGACCGGGACGTTCTGCTATACAGCTTGTTGCCGCACTCCCACTATCGCGGCGTGGCTTCAGATTTCGTCGCCACCTATCCGGATGGCCGCGAAGAAATCCTCCTGTCCGTGCCCTCGTACGATTTCAACTGGCAGACAACCTACCAGTTGAAGACGCCCAAACGGCTACCCGCAGGCACGAAAATTGTACACAGCACCACCTGGGACAACTCAGCGCAGAACCCGGCCAATCCGGATCCTAGCAAAGAGGTGCGCTGGGGTCGCCAGTCATGGAACGAAAT
>CAVOBC010000358.1:0-4972 GCA_963693635.1 Gammaproteobacteria bacterium
TGTGGAACGATGATGGCGGGGAGTGACGGCGCGCGCTTGACCGTGGATTTGTATGAAGGGTGCAGGTCCGGTGGCCGGGCACCCGCATCCTCTGGTGATATCCGTCGTATTGGATCCAGCGTCATTGTTGCGTCCTCTGATCAGTGTGTGCCGCGAGACCCACGTAATTTTCTGCAAAGCTCGCCCGGGCAGCGTGGGAATTGCACAGATAGTCGATCTCTGCGGTCTGCAGGCGTGTGTCGAAGCTGTCGTCGTTCGGGAAGACGTGGGTCAGGCGCGTGAGCCACCAGGAGAATCGTTCGGCGCGCCACACGCGTGCAAGTGCGTCCTGTGAATATTGTTCGAGCCCATCATTGGATGCAGAGTGATAGTACCTCTCGAATGCGCGTGCGAGCGTAGCGACGTCGGCGGCTGCCAGGTTCAGTCCCTTGGCGCCAGTAGGGGGCACGATGTGGGCTGCGTCCCCGGCCAGGAAGAGATTGCCGTACCGCATGGGCTCGCAGACCTCGCTGCGCAGCGGTGCGATGCTCTTCTCGAATGAGTCGCCTGTCGTTAGTTTGCCGCCGGCCGCGGACCCTAGTCTGATCGCCAGTTCATCCCAGAATCTTGCGTCGCTCCAGTCCTCGATGCGCGTGTCGATCGGACATTGCAGGTAGTACCGGCTGCGGGTCGGTGAGCGCATGCTCGCTAGGGCAAAGCCGTTGGCATGCTGGCAGTAGATCAGTTCTTCGTGGACGGGTGGGACATCGACAAGGATGCCCAGCCAGCCGAACGGATAGATCCGCTCGTGCCGCGTCAGGCCGGTCGCCGGAATCGATTGGCGGCTGACGCCGTGGGCGCCGTCGCAGCCGACAATGAAGTCACACGTCAGTTGCTGGTCCGATCCATCCTTCTGCCAGGTGACCGTCGGTTGTCTGGCCGTCACGTTGTGAAGGCGAACGTCCGCCGCTTTGAACTCGACCTGAACGTCGCGCTCGGGTGCCGCATCGAAGAGATCTTTCATGACCTCCTGCTGCCCGTAGATCGTGATGCCGCACCCGGTCAGTTGTTGCAGGTCGATGCGCAGGGATTGGTCGCCGGACTGAAGATTGACGCCATCATGGGAGAGGCCCTCTTGGCGCATCCGCTCGCCAAGCCCAAGCGCGTCCATGAGATCGCAGGTGGTCGGCTCAAGCACACCGGCGCGAACCCTGCCCTGGACGTAGTCCCGGCTTTGACGTTCCAGCACGATCACGCGTGTTCCCTGCTGAGCGAGCAGATGTGCCAGAAACATCCCGGCAGGGCCCGCTCCGATGATGGCGACTTGCACTTGCACGCTGATAACTCCGTGAGGCCCTCGGTTCGATTTGTACGGATGCATCTGAGCTTATCACTTCTCTAAATTCCCTCATCACTTCCTGGCGGGCACGTGGACGCTTCATGCAACCGCAGGTACGGCTTGCGCTCCCGCGCGGACTGCGCGACGCTGACATGGGTTCACACGCCGAATTAAGCTTTCGTGCGGTTGGGTGCATGCGCTCCGTTGGTCAACCGCCGTAGCAAAGAGATCAATCGTCCAATCGATCGTCTAATCAATCGTCTAATCAATCGTTAAAGGGTGCAATCGGATGCTGTCACGTGAAGACAATGAACTGCTGTGTCGGGTCGGCCCCGACACGCCTATGGGTGACCTGCTGCGAGAGTACTGGTTTCCTGCGCTGCCCAGTCGCGAGTTTCCGGCGCGCGACGGTGACATCAAGCGTATGCGACTGCTGGGCGAGAACCTTGTCATGTTCCGCGACAGTGAAGGCGCAGTTGGGGCGCTTGCCGAGGCATGCCCCCACAGAGGCGCGAGCATGTACTTCGGGCGCAACGAAGAATGCGGCATCCGCTGTCCGTACCATGGCTGGAAGTTTGACGTAACCGGCAAGTGCGTCGACATGCCGACCGAACCTGAGGGTAGCAACTTCATCGACAAGGTGCGCGCAACCGCTTATCCGTGTCGTGATGTCAATCATATGGTGTGGATCTACATGGGCAAGCAGGTCAAGCCACCGCCCTTTCCCAACTACGAGGTCAACACGCTGCCGGCCGAGCACGTTGGCGAGCCCGACATCATGATGGAAGAGGCGAACTGGGTGCAGAACATGGAGGGCGATCTTGACTCTGTGCATCTCGACTGGGTGCACAAGCGGTTGCACAAGGACGGGCCCAAGCCGCCGCTCGGCGTCAATGGCTTTTACAACCCGGACCCCCGCCCTGCGATTCTGGACGTTGAACGAACTGACTATGGTGCGTATTACTCGGCGCGGCGCAACATGCCAGACGGCAAGGAGTGGCATCGCGTCAATCAATTCATCCTGCCGTTCCACACGATGATCACCGTCGGTCCGGTCGTGATCTTCCGCTCCTTTGTGCCGCTCGATGATCATCACGCGATGCTCATTACCCAGCCAGCGACGCCTGACGCGCCGATCGATCCAGGTCGGAACGAACGGGCGATTGACGCCTTCTCGGAGGTCGGTGGCTATGTTCCGCGCACGCATGATCCGCGAAGTTATTTCTTCACGACTGCGAACAAGACCAACGATTACTGGCTCGATCGGGACATTCAGAAAGACACGATGTACAACGGCATCCCGTTTGTCGGGAATTTGCCGGATCGGGCGATGACGGAACTAATGTGCGATGCGGCCGGAGAACCCTTGTACGATCGCACCCAGGAGCACCTCGGCACGACAGATGTTTTTGTCATTGCGGTGCGACGCCAGTTGCTCAAAGCCGCCAAACAATTGCGTGATGAGGCCAGGCAGCCCGCGAATGTGCAAGATCCATCGCGCGGTCGGGTGCGCATGGGATCATTCCTGCTCGACAAGGGCTGTGACTGGCGAGCCGAAGTCGCGGACCGGCTCAACCCGGACTCGGATCTGCCGGTTGCAGCGGACTTGCCACTGATCATCGAGTAGCGTTTTTTTCACGCGCTATTTTTTCAGGCGCTACTTTTCGCGGGCTACTTAGAGACCCGAAAGAGACCCAGGAACTGTCATCCTGACAATTCCTGGAAGTCGGTTTGCAAGCAACTCGCTAGACCGGTTCCCCCAGTGCCCGGGCACGTTCGATGCGGGATGCCTCGTCCCTTGGTAAATGACGCTGCGCCATGTACATGCAGATCATTGCGGGAATCAGGGTCAAGCTTGCAAGGGCGATGGCAGTGCGCAGGGAATCGGCATCGCTCATCCCGCCTGTATGGAACGCATCGGACAGCAAGCCTATAAAGTACGGACCGAGCGCCAGGCCGATGAAGGTGTTGACCAGAATGAAATAAGCGCCTGCCACCGCGCGCATGCGGGGCATCACGAGGTCTGCCGCCGTGGCTGGCGGCACGCCGCCGGGCGAGGCGGTGATGATGGTGAGCACGAAGTTCAGCCAGAAGGCGGCAACAAGGCTTTCGCTGTACAGCACGAGGAGTAGCACCGGCACCGTCAGTGAAATCGACACGTAGCCGACAATCAGCCGGCCACTCGGAAAAATTCGCTTCAGGTAGTCTGCCATGAAGCCGCCGAACGTGATGCCAATGAAGCCGCCGCCGGCGGCCCCCATCCCGAGATAAAGGCCAACATCGGTCACGCTCACCTCGTACATTCGCAGGAGCAGTGGCGGAATCCAGAAACCGGCCCCGTAGCCCACAAACGCGGTCAACGGGAAGGCCAACATTGTATAAACGAAGGCTTTCGAACCAAATAACATGCCGAAAGTCGCCGCGTCGCGAAGCTTCAGCGACTGGGCCCATGAATACGTGACGTACACGCCGATGCCGGTCGCAATCCATTGCTCGACGCTACCGGTGAGCAAAATCAGCACGTATGCACCAGTCGCAAAGCCTACCGCCGCAATCAGGTTGACGGTCAGTGCGCGTTTGTTTCCCATCAGGCTGAGTAGGTTGAAAGGGGGTATAACCGCCATCAACTCCTTGCCGAGCACAGAGAACGGCGCCGGGTGAGGCGCGGTCACGAGGCCTTCGCTGACGCCGCGGGTCGGTTCGCGCAGGGTGCGCACCCAGATTGCCATCAGGATGCCGGGTATGCCGACCGCCATGAATGCCACTTGCCAGCCCTTGAGTCCGAACGGTGCGTCGGTTGGGTAGGCCGTCGCCCAGGAGTCAAGGATGTATCCCCCAAGGAAAATGCCGATGCCTGCGCCGATGTAGACGCCGGACGCGTAGATCGCGATGACCGTCGCACGCAGTTTCGGCGCGTAGTAGTCAGACAACATTGAGTACGCGGCAGGCGAGGCGCTGGCCTCGCCGATGCCGACGCCGATGCGGCAGGCCGCGAGAACGCCGAATGATCGGGACAGTCCGGACGCTGCGGTCATGATGCTCCAGACCGACAAGCCCATTGAGATCAGACTGCGCCGTGACCAGACATCAGCGAAACGCGCGAGCGGGATGCCAAACACGGCGTAGAAGACGGCGAACACGGTGCCGTAGAGAAACCCCATCTGGGCATCAGTCACACCAAGGTCAGCTTTAATGTCCTCGGCGAGAATTGACAGGATGTTGCGGTCGATGAAATTGAAGATGTAGACAATGACGAGCACGCCGAGCACGTAGTGTGAATATGCGCTTCCGACTTTCGAATGGGCGGCGTCACCCGGCTCTTCTTCACTCCCCGGTTGTTCTTCAGTCCCCTTTAGTTCTTCAGTCATAGATATCTCTTACCGTTTCTGTTCCTGGTTTTGATCGGCGCCTGGCGGTGTGTGAGTCGCCGTCCTTTGCGGACGATTTGCCCGGTCTGGAGGTGATCCGTCAAGCGAGAAGGAGTTGTACAGCATTCGCGGCCAAATTGCCTAACGCTGGAAACGAGCCGCGGTGTGTTGTCCGAGTGCAGGTTTTGACACGACTCACGGCCAGGTCCCTGCAGCGTTCACAAGGGGCGCCGGTCCGGTTGCTGAGGGCGCGTATGGAATCATGAGGTGGTTGCATCGAAACCCG
>CAVOBC010000359.1:0-4965 GCA_963693635.1 Gammaproteobacteria bacterium
GATGCGCTGCATGATCCACACGTTGTAGTAGGGCCGAAAGATCTCGATCGGCAGGTTGATCAACCACATACCGAATGTGAGCTTGATGTACATCCACACAACGTCCTGTCGTTGCTCGACTGTCAATCCGTCCGCAACGCCACGGCTAAGCTCGGGACGACCGAAGAATTCAGCAAGGGCGGGCATCAGCGCGTCCGACTGGAGCAGCGACTGCCCCAGCAGGTCGGCGATAACGAGGCCCATCGTCAACGCGATGAAGCCCTGCAAGCCCATCAACATATAAAGGTACGCGAGATGCGCACGCAGACGAACTCTGACCTGGAGGCGCCCGGCACCCAGCTTGAACTGCACGGTCCAGCCAAGCACGCAGCCGAATGCGACCGAAATGGCGTACAGGAGCGACGGCAGACCTTTGACGACCAACGCACCCAACATGAGTAGCGCTAGCCCGGCGAACATCAATGATATCAAAATAATGGTCTGAAAGCGTGCGCTAGCGCCCGGTATGGCCAGCGCCCACATGCCAGCCACCATGCTGCCAGCCGCGAGATACAGGAAGTTGAGCGGATACGCGAGTGACGCTGGCATGAGCCCAAAGACCGGGCCAAGCGCAGCGATCAAGGAAACCAGGATCGGCGCATAGAACAGGCTGTAGCCGCCGCCAACACTCTCGGCGACCTCATCACTCAAACCTTTGCCCGGTATGAACCAGCGCCCCAGCAGTTGCGGTCGAATGTAGGGCCAGGACCGCAGCAGGAGCAGCAATATGCCGCTAAATGAATGCTCGTCCTGCTCGAAGCTGCGATCGCGTTCCGGGGGTATCACCCCGCTGCCGATATAGGGCAATGCGGTCGATCGCTCCCAATCCCGCGGGTCGACCGGCGCCTTTCGGTCGCCGTACAGATACACCACCAGCGGGATCGCAACGGCAATGGCCGATGCGCCCAGGGTCACGAGGAAAAATGCATTCATGACGCGCTCCTGATGGCGGGACTCAAGATCGGACCACCGCGCCAGGTCGGCAGCGATGCTGAAGCCAGACGTTGTTCAGGTTGTAATTTTGGCTGTTGATCGGGCGCTCATCGGGTTGTTGCGAAGACCTGTCTTTGATGAACACAGCGTTCCCGGGGCAATCACGGTCTGCCTCCGGGTTCGTACATGACTGTTCAATTAAGTGACCGTTCAACTACATGACCGTTCAATGAAGTGGAGGCTTTAAAGTGAGGAGCGTGATGGGTCTTTTGGCGCAATACGAGGCCCATCAGGTGCGAGCAGCCGAGTATAACAATCTACCCCGCGCGCGCATCCGCGCGCATCAACACTTGTCGGGCCCTGACCGTTCGCTGACAAGCTACCACCGAATCGCCTTGACGCCAGACCTGGACGGTCTTCGGCTGATTACCCTATTGACTACTGCTTGCCCAAGAACCAATTGCGCACACCGGCCAAGGCCTGACCCCGCCGCGGGACTCCCCCTGCGAGGTGTCATGGCCAACATATCTCCAATTGCGCACGCTGACTTGCTTCAACAATACAAACGGCGCTATGTTGCGCGCATGCATACTCAAACCTCCTCTGTGCTTGCCGGTTTCAGCCGCATGCACACACGCCGCCGTCCCCTTCGTCAGGCTCTGACAAGCCTTCGCATTGCGACACTCTTTATCAACCGACTCTTCATCAACCGCCTCTTTGACCACCTCTTCGACCGGCTCCGTGATCGACGGAACACCCGCTTAACCGGCATGGGCCACCCCACCGAAAGCGCAGCGCAACCGGGTCCGAGGACGCTCCTTGCAAGCGCGTTGTTATTCGCCTTCGTCGTCGTGGGCCCTGGGGCAGCGTTTGCGGCCGGTCACCTGGCGGGCGAACATTACACACCACCCCGCGCACCCGGAACCACGCACCCTGATTTCAACGGCGTGTGGCAGGCAATGAACGAAGCCAATTACGACCTTGAAGCGCACGTCGGTCGGCCGGCTATGTCGTTGCGAGAGGGCCCGCATGGTCCCCTGCCGAGCGCGGCAGTCATCGCGCTCGGTGCAGTCGGCGCAGTACCGCCAAGCCTTGGCGTAGTCAAAGGCGACGGAACAATTCCGTACAAGCCACAAGCCCTCGCCAAACGCGATGCCAACCATGCCGACTGGCTGAACCGCGACCCCGAGGTGAAGTGCTACTTGCCAGGCATTCCCCGGGCCAACTACATCGACCACCCGTTTCAGATTTTGCAGGGAGAACGCAGCCTCTTCTTTGCCTACCAATACGCCGGAGCGGTCCGCGACGTGTACCTCAAAGACCCTGGACTCGCCCCCGTGGACTCATGGATGGGGCAGTCGGTTGCCACCTGGGATGGCGACACGCTGGTCATCGATGTCACAGCGCAGAACGGCGAGACCTGGTTCGACCGGGCCGGCAATCATCATAGTGGTCAGCTGCACGTACGCGAGCGCTACACCCTGACCGGTCCCGACCACATCCGCTATCAGGTTACAATTACTGACCCGGAAACCTTTACGCGTCCCTGGGACATTGAAATGATCCTTTACCGACGCGTCGAAGCGAATGCCCAGATAATGCAATTCAAATGCGTGGAGTACGTTGAAGAACTCCTTTACGGCAAATGGCGCCGCCATCCACTTGAGGATTGATCCCATGAAATGCATCAAAACCAGCGTGACCCTATTGCTGTCCGCCGGGGCGATGTGTGCGCTCTGGGCG
Organism: Gammaproteobacteria bacterium; assembly: GCA_963693635.1. Lineage (GTDB taxonomy): Bacteria > Pseudomonadota > Gammaproteobacteria > Pseudomonadales > Azotimanducaceae > CAVOBC01. Next base: position 2,716 of record CAVOBC010000359.1, read on the forward strand.
CAAGCCGCCGAGTTTCCGCGCACGGCCGACGGCAAGCCCGATTTCTCGGGCTTCTACGACATCGCCACGATAACGCCGCTACAACGCCCAGAATTTCTGGGTGATCGCAAGTTCATCTCGGCAGAAGAAGCCGAAGAGGCACGCAGCCGTGTCGCGGCCCGCAAAAGCGAAGGCGACAAGACCAGCGACCCGGAGCGGGACGCCCCCCCTGATGGCGGCGACGGTTCGCCGGGCGCTGCCGGCAACGTCGGCGGCTACAACAGCTTCTGGATCGACAACGGCGATGACACCAATCAGGTGAATGGTGAATTCCGCACATCGATCATCGTCGAGCCAGCCAACGGCCGACGTCCCAAGTTCACGAAGGCCACTCAGGCAAAGAGGACCAAGCGACGCAGCAATTACCGCAAGAATTCCGGTACCGCCTGGTGGCTTGAACGCGACGAAGCCGGCCCGTACGACAACCCGGAGCAACGGCCTCTCGCAGAACGCTGCCTCCTCGGTTTCGGATCAACGTCCGGACCACCCATGCTTCCGGTCCTGTACAACAACGTCAAGCAGATCGTGCAGACGCCAAAGCACGTGATGATTCTGAACGAGATGGTGCACGACGCCCGCGTGATCCGCATGGATGACAAGCACCTGCCCGATACCATCCGCAGCTACATGGGTGACTCGATCGGACATTGGGAAGGCGACACCCTGGTCGTCGACACGAGCAATTTCAACGATCGCCCCGGACTGTCGGGCGCGTCCAGCAGCCTGCATGTGGTCGAACGTTTCCAGGCGGCAACCGACGGGACGCTCCTCTATAGTTTCACGGTTAACGACGACACAATTTGGGAAGGTGCCTGGAGCGGCGAGTACTCCTGGCCTAAGACAGACTCAGTTGTGTTTGAATACGCCTGTCATGAAGGCAACTATGCCCTCGGCAACATCATGCGCGGCGCGAGAATTCTGGAACAGGATGTGCTGACCGGCAAAGGAGGTGACGAGTGAGAGAAGAAACTGGACGTCCGATGAGTAAATTGGCAACCCGACTGCGTCGCGCAGTAGCGCCCGTTGCCGGAATCGCCGCCAGTGCACTGCTTGCACTCGGGCCGTCAACGTCGACAGCCCACCATGCCTTCGGTGCCGAGTTCGACCCCAACCGGCCGTTGATCCTCCGGGGCCCGGTGACCAAGATCGAATGGGTGAATCCACACGCCTGGATTCACCTTGAGGTGACCAACAATGATGGCGGCAAAGAGAGCTGGATGGTTGAAGGCGGCACACCCAACACCCTGTTGCGACGGGGTCTGACGCGCCACACGCTGAAAATCGGCACCGAGATCATCGTTGACGGCTATCAATCCAAGGACCGCTCCAACCGTGCCAACGGCCGTGATATCACGTTCACTGATGGACGCAAAATCTTCATGGGATCATCAGGCACGGGCGCGCCAAAGGACGGACGCGACCCCACCGCCCGCTAGGCGCTACCGCGAGAGACCGGGCGAGCCAGACCCGCGCAGCGAGTCGCTGGCTGGGCCCAGCCTATGCCCGCGGCAAATCGGTTCGAGGCCCGAGGGTCCTCCGACGAGAGAGCGCTATCACCGGAGCTTTGTCACAAGAACTCTGAGATCACAAGAGCTCTGAGGTCACAAGAGTTCCGACGTCAAAAGAGGTCCGACGCCGAGGAATTTCTGCTACGAAAGTTCCGACGCCAAATGAGAGCGTCACGAACCAAAGCGATATCGCAACTTGGCGACCAGGATCTCACTGCTCGGATCTGAGAAGGCGCCTTTGAAAAGATCGCCGTAGTCATCGTCGATCGTTGCCGAGTCGTATCCACCACCGCGGTTGTACACGACGAAGAGATCCGAGAGCGGTGCGATCTCCCACCGATACCGCAGTTGAATGGTCATATCGCTAACAGCAAAGTCGCGCCGGGTGCCATCGGCAGCCCTCGTGATCTCGGCCAGGTGCCCGGTTTCCTGCATCTGCCATCGGTGATTGTCGCGTGCCCGCAGCCCCACCCACTGGAGTTGCAGGCGAATCTGCTGGCGAGCGGTGAAATAGCCGTCCAGCCGCAGCATCGGCGACCACTGAGTTGACTTAAAGGTCGTGAAGGTTCGGTCGCCGCTGTACAGAAGCCAGTTGTCCCGGTCCGTGTACTTCAAAGTCAGGCTTGCACTGGCGCGGCCACTGCTCGGGCGCAGGAACAACTGCAGCTCATGTTGCAGAGACAACCCGCCTTCACTTTCCTCG
>CAVOBC010000360.1:0-4929 GCA_963693635.1 Gammaproteobacteria bacterium
GCGCAAGCTTGGGAACACCGGCCTCGCGGTCTCGCCCATCGGCCTCGGCACCGTCAAGTTTGGCCGCAATCAGGGCGTCAGGTATCCCCAGGGATTTGAGCTGCCGGAGGACCAAACCCTCGCGCGTCTGCTCGATCAGGCGAGCGAACTCGGCATCAACCTGCTGGACACCGCGCCCGCGTACGGCGCAAGCGAGGCGACGCTCGGGCGTCTGTTACCCAAGCGACGGGACCGTTTCCTTGTGTGTTCAAAGGCAGGCGAGTCGTTCAACGGCGCGTCGTCCACCTACGACTTCTCGGCCGAGGCGCTCATCGCAAGTGCAGAGCGGAGCCTGCAGCGACTCGGCATCGATCATCTGGACATCCTGCTCATCCATGCCGATGGCAACGACGAGGCGATCATCCGTGGCGGTGCGCTCGATGTGCTGATTGATCTGCGCGAGCGTGGACTCGTCCGCGCCATCGGCATGTCCACCAAGACCGTGGCTGGTGGGTTGATGGCGCTTGGGGCGAGCGATGTGGTCATGGTGACGCTGAATCGGCAGGAGACAGCCGATACCGCGGTGATCGATTCGGCAATCGACGCCGGCAGAGGCGTGCTGATAAAGAAAGCACTGATGAGCGGCCACGATGACGCGCCAGCAGAGGCCCTGCGTTTTGCGGCCGACTATCCGGGCGTGACGAGCGTCATCGTCGGCACGCTGAGCGCGGACCATCTTGCCGAAAACGCCGGGGCACTCGGTTCATAGATTCTTTGCTCAGAGCGCGTTCATAGACGCCGAATCTTCTCAACCAGCGCACTGGTCGATGCGCCCTCCACCAGCTTCAGCACCCGCACCTCGCCGCCAGCGGCCGTGACGATCTCGGCACCCACCACCTGATCGACGCCGTAGTCGCCGCCTTTCACCAGCAGGTCAGGATGCAACGCGTGCAGCAGGTTCTCAGGGGTGTCTTCTTCAAACGCCACCACCCAGTCGACCGCAGCGAGGCCCGCCAGAATGGTCGCGCGCCGGTCCAGCGCGTTGATCGGGCGGCCCTCGCCCTTAAGCCGATGCACGGACCCGTCGTCGTTCACTGCCACGATCAATCGGTCGCCCAGTTGCCGCGCTTCTGTCAGGTAATCAACGTGCCCGGCATGCAGGATGTCAAAACAACCGTTGGTGAACACCACGCGCTCGCCGCACGACTTTGCCTCTTCGACCGCGATGACTAATTGATCGCGGCTCATCACACCGCGATCGACGCCGACTTCTGCTGCTATCGCGAGTCGAAGCTCCGGACCGCTGATCGATGATGTTCCCGAATGGCCGACCACGATGCCGGCGGCGGTGTTGGCGTGGCGCACGCCTTCGAGCAATGACTGGCCGGACGCCAGGCACGCCCCCAGGGTCGCGATCACGGTGTCGCCGGCGCCCGTTACGTCAAAGACATCCAGCGCGTGCGCCGGCAGATGTACTTCCTCCTGATTGCCCTGCACCAGGGTCATGCCCTGGCTGCCGCGGGTGACCAGCATGCCAACGAGGCCGTGCGCCTCGATCAATTGGTGACAACTCGCGACCATGTCCGCTTCGCTCCGCCAGTCGCCCGCCGCGTTCGCGAGTTCGCTCGCGTTCGGCTTGATGATGCTGGCACCGGCATAGGCGCTGAAGGCCTTGAACTTGGGGTCGACCAGCACCGGCAGCCCCTGCGCCCGACAGAATTCAATCAGCGGACCTGGCTCGTCGAGCACGCCCTTGTCGTAATCCGACAGGATGACGAGATCGATGGATGGCGCAGCTTCGGCGACGGCGGCCTCGACTGCGGCCAGCACCTTGCCGGGGTCAACGGGCCCGTTGTTCTCAAAATCGGCGCGTACAAGCTGCTGTTTCTGGCTGACCACGCGCAGTTTCGTTGTCGTCGTCACGCCGTCGTCGACAATCAGAGACGCGTGGATACCCGCCGTTGCGAGTTTGGAGGTGAGCACCCGTCCGGGTTCATCGTCGCCGACCGCCGCGATCAGGGTCGCGCGCGCGCCCAGTGCCGCGACGTTCAGCGCGACATTGGCCGCACCGCCGGGCCGGTCCTCAACTTCGGTGACGTTAACAACCGGAATCGGGGCCTCGGCCGACACCCGATCGGCATCGCCGTGCCAGTAACGATCCAGCATCGCGTCGCCAATGACGAGCACGTGCGCGTTTTCGAAGGTGGGAAGATTCACGCGTCAATCCACAAGTCTGGCAGGCCGCGCAGCTTATCACGGCAACGTCTGCTGCCCGGTCCCCGCTCCCATTGACGAATCGCGGCACGACTCATTCATCACCACCATCGCCGTGCCCTGGACGGCGCGCCAGATACCAGTTTCTGACCCGCACATAGATGAGCGGCACGACCACAAACCACTGCAGATAGCCCAGGCACCAGATGACGATCCAGCGCGCCGCGTCCGGCAAGGTCGCGAACCCGAACCCCATCTCTGACGCCATGCGGTCCGCCGCCAAACTGATCGGCGTGGTCAACCACCCGGCCGTCGCCTCTGCCGTTGCACGGGTCTCCGGGTTGCCATACCAGGCGACGCTGCCGAGCGCGATGAAGAGATAGGCAAAACGCAGAGTCCAGACGTGTTTCAGTGACATGGCTTAGGTGCGCTCAGAATCGATGCCCGTTTTTAACACTCTCTTTAACACTCTCGGAGAAATTCGGGCATTCTTGCCCTGCCTTTTTCCGCCAATTGATCGCCTCCCCATGGTTTGCTACCCGCTCGCACCCGCTGCGCCTGACTCGCCCGCAAGCGGACATCGCTCGCTCGCTCACATCCGATCGCGGTGAGTCCGCGGGTCAAAAAACGTCTGCCGATCTGGCATCCGCGCGTGTGGCCCACCTGGGTCGGCCTCGGCGTCATCTGGCTCATTGTCCATCTGCCGCACCGCGGGCAACTCGCGGTCGGTGCCGGACTCGGGCGGCTTGGGCTCATCCTCGCGCGGCGGCGGCGGCACATTGTGGACGTGAATCTCGAGCAGTGCTTCCCCGACATGACGGGCCCCGAGCGCAGCGCGCTACGACGCCACGTTTTTCGCTCCACCGGCATGGGACTCACAGAGACGGCACGCGCGTGGCTGCGGCCGGCAGAGGCGTACAGCCCGCGCGTCACGATCGAGGGTGCCGAACACCTGCGGGCGGCCGCGGCTCGCGGCAAGGGCGTCATCCTGCTGGGGATGCACCTCGCAACGCTCGATCTCTGCGGCGCCGCCCTCGCGCGGGAGATCAGTTTTCATGTGATGTACCGACCCAACAAGAATCCGCTGATCGAGCGCATCATGACCCGCGGGCGGGCGCGCAACTTCGCCGGCGTCGTGCACCGCGAAGATATGCGCGGCGTGCTCGGTTGCCTCAAAGCCGGCGGCATTCTCTGGTACGGGCCGGATCAGGACTACGGGCCACAACACTCGATCTTCGCCCCGTTTTTCGGCCGGGACGCCGCGACCATCACCGCAACGGCCCGCATCGCCAGAATCACCGGATCGCCAGTCGTCGTCTTCAGCCACTACCGAAGCGCAGACGAACGTGGATACACGGTGCATCTGTCGCCATCGCTAGCGGATTTCCCCACGGGTGACGAGGTCGCCGACGCAACCCGCATCAACGGGCTGGTCGAGGACGCCATTCGCGTGGCACCTGCTCAATATTGGTGGATGCATCGCCGCTTCAAGACGCCGCGCGAAGGCAGTAAGCGATTGTACTGACCGAACGATGCGCTTACGTCAGCAGCTTGTGATCTTCGAGGCTTGCGAGCAGTTGCGCGCGCACGCGTGACTCGGAGAAGAGTGCGGAAAAGCGCTTTAAGCCGGCGGCGCCCAGGCGTTGCCGCAGGGCATCATCGTTGCGCAATCGGCCCACTACTTTGACCCAGGCTTCCGGCGTGTCGGCCAGAAAACCCGTCTCGCCTGGCAACATCACCGTGACATTTGCGCCGACCGGCGACGAGATGACTGGCAGTCCGGCCGCCATGTACTGGATGACCTTGAACGCGCATTTTCCCCGCGCCCACGCGTTGTCCGTCATCGGTGCAATGCCCACGTGCGCGGACTTGAGTGCGGTCACCTCCGTCTCTTCGGACCAGGGCACGCACTCGGTCACGAGCGGCGCAAAGTCGGCCTCGAAATCGCTGACAATTCTGAAGACGATGTCCGGGTAGGCCTCTCCCATCGCTCGCAGGTGCTCGGCGTGCTCATGCAGGTAGCGGCTGGTGGAACGACTGCCGAGCCAGACGAGGGTGAATTTTCCCGATTGCGCAACCGTTCGGTCGTAGGCATCGTCGGCGACCGGCGTCGGCACGATGGAGACAGACCGCGCGATCTCACGCGCTGCCTCCGCGAGGTATCGATTGCCGGCCCACACAACATCCACACGCTGCAGCAGCGCCTTGAACCTGCGGTAACGTCGCGGGGAAGCCTCGCCGTTACTGCGCAGGAAAATAGCGTCGTCGAAGTCGAACACCAGATGCTGGTTGACGCTAACCAACAGGTGTACAAAGGGGACCGAAAAGAGCTTGCGCTGGATGATGACAACATCCGCCCACTGGGCGAGCGCTATGAGGCCGATCTTGCCAAAGAAACCAAGGTCCGAGGACAGCAGCCAAACCTTGTGCCCCTGTTGCTCCAACCGCGATTTGAGCGGCAGCAGCCGATGGCGGGTAGAGGGGTCGCCCGGGCCCTTTCCGTCTCTGTCATCCCCACCCTTTCCGATCAGCACGTACTTCAACCGCCGTTCGCCTCGGGTCGTCGGGCGACCAGCAGAATCTGCCGCGCAAAGTCGATGCCAAGCAGCCGGAAGACCGGATAGAAGACAACGCGGCGGAGCAGTTTCTTAACCAGCGAGTCGTGGTACAGCCGGTAGATTGACTCGACCTCAAGCCCGCCAAGGGTCGCAAGCGCACCCAACTCGTCATAGCAAA
>CAVOBC010000361.1:0-4920 GCA_963693635.1 Gammaproteobacteria bacterium
GCACGAACATCTGGAACTCTAGGTCGGCGGGCATTAAATCCCGAATGCGGCGAGGCACATTATTCTCCTGGATGGTACTGACTCTACGCCCCGGAGGAAATCCCAGGGACGGAGTCAGACGTCTCGACAAAGACAACTGACCGCCGTTTATCAACGAGGGGAGGAAAAGAGGTCCAAGGCCGAACCTGCCGACACTAGCAGATTTGGGTTTTTTCTGCTCGCCTCAATTCGCTCGTCAACACGTCGCATACCTATCTGGTTGGCACGAGAGTCGCTACAGCGCCCCCGTCAGGGATTTTCTGTCTGACAAAGTACCGCCCTCAATGCTCCAGCAGATCACTGATCGCGCGGTCTATCGCGGCCTTGCCGACCGGGTCTGCACCGCTCCCCGCCACATGCCCCATCAATGAGTCGATAACCCGCAATTGCGCATTCGGCATCTTGCTAACCTCATATTCACTGTCCGCGACGCGAAAGTAGAGATCCGCCGCACCGGGCAAAATGATTGCCCTGGCGGCAATCCCTGCGAGTGCCCCGTCGAAATCGCCGTTGAAGGTGTCGTTCTGCGCGATGTCTGCCGCCTGCCAGGTGTCAATCATCCCCAGCAGATCGTTGGCTTCGCGACGGCTGAAATAGTCCTTCATGAACGCAATGACATCGTCAAGGTTGCCAAGACCCATCGACTGGTACTGTGCGTCGCGGAAGAAGCCCTGTGAAAACACCCATCCGGCATACACCGCTGCGAACGCCTCCATACCGGCCTCAGGCGGCTCGCTGTAATCACCCCCGGCAAAGGTCTGATCCGCCACCAACGCGCGCTTCGCACCCTCCAGAAACAGCCAGTTGTGACGCGACACCCGGGCGGCACCACAAATAGGGAGGATCGCATCAACCATGTCTGCGTGCTGGGCTCCCCACTCGAACGTTTGCAAAGCGCCCATGCTGTAACCCATGACCAGTCGCAATCGGTCGATGCCGAGGCCGTCGGCCATCAACTGGTGCTGACAGCGGACATTGTCGTGCACGGTCATCAGCGGAAAACGGGGGCCATCGAACGGCGCGGGCGTATTGCTGGGCGATGACGACGCCGAATTGGCGAGCATGTTGACCACAATGACGCAGTATTCCGACAGGTCGAGAGATTCGCTGTTCGCAAAGAGATCAGCGGCGTCTTCATGGGTGGCCGCATAGGAGGTTAGAACCAGAATGCAGTTATCTTTGCGCGCATTCAGCACCCCGTGGCGTGCGTAGGCCAAAGCGATATCAAGCGTGACTCCGCCCTGCGTCGTGAAGTTGCTGATTCGATATTCACTCAGTTCCATGTGTTACCTCGCTCACTACGGAGAATTGTCGTCCTTCGGGATGCCGAGTCTCGATGCATCTCCGGCGCCGGTCAAATCCCCAGGAAGCGGGGCTTTGTTTCCAGGCCAGGAATGCTACGGTAAGGCACCGAAATCTGGAGAACCCACAATGCATGAAGCGCAGCTTGAGATCAGCACAGCCGAAGGCACCATGACCACTTTCGAGTTTCACCCGGAAGAAGGCGGCCCCTACCCGGTTGTCCTTTACCTGATGGACGCGCCGAGCATCCGGCCAGCACTCAAGGACATGGCCTCCCGACTGGCGTCCGCGGGCTACTACGTATTGCTGCCATACCTTTACTATCGCCACAGCGAATTCCGGGAGTTCGGCGCCAGCGACGAGGATATGCATCTTCGGCGCGAACTCATGATGTCAGTCACCCGTGAGGGCATCATCCCGGATACCCAGGCGCTGCTCGCGCACGCGGCTGGCAACCCGATGGCGGCCAGCGATGGCAAAGTCGGTGCCGTTGGCTTCTGTATGAGCGGGCCCCTCGTGTTGGGTCTGGCGCAAACCATGCCAGATACGGTTGCCGCGATCGCTTCGGTGCACGGCGCATGGGTGGTCAGCGACAAACCGGATTCGCCGCACAAACAGCTGGACCGGATCAAGGCAGAGGTCTACTTCGCGTGGGCGGACAACGACCCGACCGCGACGGCCGAGGAAATGCAGACGATGGATGCCGCCATGCGTGCGTCTGGTATCGATTACCGCATCGACTTCATGGCAGGAGCAGAGCACGGCTTTGCCCCTGCAGGCGCTCGCTACCATCGTGAGGCGTCGGAGAAACACTGGGAACGGGTCCACGCGATGTTGCGTCGAACGATTGGCTGAAAACCGGTGGATGGCTGCCGGCGTGCGATTGCCGGGGCGCAGTTGCGGCGCAAACCAGAAGTCAGGGACCACATCTCTCCACCCGGCCCCAACACCGCATGAATGCGCGGCGCCAGTTATGATGCACCCCCCGACGATTTCCAACCCACGTTCACGGCGAAAGGACCCCTGACATGACGACGGCACTCAACGACATCCGAGTCATCGATCTCACGAGCGGCCCGGCAGGTGGCATGGCGAGCATGATCCTCGCCGACTTCGGCGCCGACGTCCTCACCATCGAGCGCCCGGCGAATGAAAACGCACCTGGCTTCAACGAATTGCCCGCTGCGCCACTTTGGCGCCGCGGCAAGAAGCTGCTGACGCTCGACCTCAAAACAGACGACGGGCTGAACCGGCTGCAGGCCTTGCTCGCCGGTGCCGACGTACTTATCTGCAACTGGCGTCAAAGCGCGCTCGTCCGCAGCGGGCTTGACTACGACACCATGCACGCCCGTCACCCCCATCTCGTCTATTGCCATATCACCGGTTTCGGCGCCAGCGGGCCCCTCGCGGATTTGCCAGGGTACGAGCACTTGATCGCTGCCGCGACAGGCCGGATGAGCGGCTTTGCCAACATCGTCGACCGCGACGGCCCGGTGTTCTCGGCCCTGCAGGTGGGCGTGCACGCCTGCGCGCAATCCGCTGCCGCAGGCGTGATGGCCGCGCTCTTTGAACGGGGCCATAGCGGCGCCGGCCGCTGCGTCGCGACCAGTATGCTGCAGGGAATGCTGCCGTATGAGCAGTTCGGTCTGATTGCTAACCAGTTCGAACACTTTCGCGACATGTTTAGCGGCATGACGGGTGAAACCAACGAGCCACCCATGCCCAGCCTTTACTACCACCCGGCCCAGGCCGGCGATGGTCGCTGGATGCAGTTTGGCAACCTGCTGCCGCATCTGTTCGACAACTTCCTGATCGCGACGGGCCTCATGGACGTGCTCACAGACCCCGACTGGGACCCGGAACAGATGATTCTGACATCATCGGAGAAGCACGAGGCTTTTCGCGAACGCATGCTCCTGCGCATTCAGGAGCGATCCTCTGGCGAGTGGATGCAAGACCTGATTGAGGACGGCGGGGTTGCCGCGACGATCTACCAGACCTCACAGGAGGCATTGACCGACCCCGACATCGTTGCCAACGGCCACGTCATTGCGCGCGACGACGGCGGCCGTCAACTGGGACCCATCGCCCGTCTATCCCAAACCCCGGCCGAGCCAGGTCCGGACGCCGCCGCCGATACGGAACTCGCAGAACTGTGGTCGAAAACCCCTCGCCCGGCACCAGGCCGCGATGCGAGCAGCGATTTGCCTCTCAAGGGCGTCCGCGTGATCGAATTCGCGACCATTATCGCTGCGCCCCTCAGCGCATCGTTCCTCGCGGACATGGGTGCCGAGGTCATCAAGGTGGAGCAGATTGGCGGCGACCCGTTTCGCGGACTCGCGTTCGGCATTGGCTCCGCCCGTGTGAACGCCGGCAAGCGCAGCATCAGCATTAATCTGAAGTCCGATGAGGGCCGCAGCATTGCGCTCGATCTGATCGCAAAGGCTGACATCCTGATTCACAACTACCGCCCCGGCGTGCCGGAACGCCTGGGGATCGGCTACGAGGCAGCCAGCGCACGCAATCCCCGCATCGTGTACGTGCAGAGCAATGGCTACGGCCCCGAAGGACGCAGCGCGAATCGCCCGAGCACCCATCCGATTCCTGGCGCTGCCATGGGCGGGGTGATGTACCAGATGGGCGAGAACCTGCCAAAAGAACTGCAGGACGTCAACGCGCTACGGCGGTGGACGCGTCGACTGATGCGGGCCAACGAGGTCAATCCTGACCCGAATACAGCCCTTGTTATCGCGACATCTGCGATGCTGGGCCTGTCTGCACGGGAGCGAACAGGCGCGGGCCAACAAGTGTTTGTCGACATGTTCGGTGCCAACGCGTACGCCAACGCCGACGACTTCCTGGATTATCCCGGCAAGCCGGGGCGCGCGATGCCAGATCCCCTGATGCACGGCTTGTCTGCGACCTACCGGCTGTACCCGTGTGCCGATGACACTTGGGTGTTCCTGGCTGCCGTCTCCCCAGCAGAACGAAAGGCGCTCGCCGACGCGCTGGCCGGTGCCGCGATCGGCGGCCCGGATGCGGCAAAGATCAACGCCGGCGACGCGGCCGCGGACAGCGAACTCAGCACGGCGCTCGCGTCCATGTTTGCGGCAAAGGATGCCGACACCTGGGAGCAGCTTTTCGTACCCAGGGGCGTCGGCTGCGTGCGCGCCGACGGCCGTACCCCCTCAGACTTCTGGCTGCAGCATCCCCAGTCCCGGGATCTCGGGCTCACCTCGGGGGTAACGCACCCCGTCTGGGGCGATTACCAGCGGCACGGTCGACTCGTTACCTTTGACGAGACGCCGCATCCGCTCGGCGCACCACCGCTCGCCGGCCAGCACAACCTCGAGATCCTGCATGAGCAGGGGATGGATGCCGACACCGTCGAGCGCCTGACCGCCGCGGGCGTTCTCTATCAGGAGGCGCAAGCCTAGCGTTCTCTGCACGCCCCGGAACAGAGTTCCGCGACAGGAATCAGCCATCTGTTAAGGGACCGAGCAGGGTCCAACTGTGCCGCAGGTCTGGGCCAGGCCCCTCGCTACCGTAAGCAGGGCCGCAAGCAGTCCCTCAACCAGA